>DATLVO010000275.1:0-10055 GCA_035577485.1 Verrucomicrobiia bacterium | reverse complement strand
GAGCTCGTCGTCGTGTACGACTTCGACGGCGACACGACCGTCCCGGTCATCGCCCGCCTCGCCACCGAGATCCCCGCCTTCATCGCGTTCAGGACACCGCGGCCGAGGTCGTTCCGGAGGCCGCGCAGGCCGGGGATCTCGGTCGCGAGGCGGGCGATGACCGGGACGGTCGTGTCGCCGTCGAAGTCGTACACGACGACGAGCTCGTGGGGAGTCGAGACGCCGGCGGACAGTGCGCGCAGGACGGGCTCGACGGCCTCTCCCTCGTTGTAGACGGGCAGGACGATCGTGAGCTCGGGCGGTGGCTCGGTCAGTGACTCGGTCACGACCCGAGGATAGCCGGTCCCCTCGGCCCGCCGAGGTGCACCCAACGCGCCAACCGACGGCTGGACACCGGCCGGAGAGCCAGATCACCGCCTTCCGTCGCCGATCGGCGCGTCCCGCGCGCGGATCGTCGGCTGGCGGGCTCGTCAGACGCTGTTTGGTGCACCGGATGCGCGCCGGTCGGCTGAGCCGTGGCGGACCGGCCGGTCAGCCCTTCGGGCTCTTGTCTGCGAGGGCAGCCTTCCGTCGGGTCGGAAGTGGGGCGTCCGGGACGGGCTCCTCGGCGGGAGCCGCCTGCTCGGCGGTCGCGATGCTCAGGGCCGGGTTGATCCCGCTCTCTGGCCAGGGTCCGAGCGGATCGTGCTGGTGGACCTTGCCCGCCTTGCCGAACTTCGCTCGACGGCGCTGCTCGCGGTTCATCGGGGTCGAGGCCGCGGAGTCGGCGGCGGCCGCCGGTGCCGGCGCGGGCTTGGATGCGGACGCGGCTGCCGCCCGGGGCTGGGGCTTCTTCTTCGTCGCCATATTCGCGAAGCCTAGTCGATCGGCGCGAGAGAACGCGGACCCGCTACAGCCGCCCCGCCGCGACCTCGTCCCGGATCCAGGGGATGACCTCGTCGAGCATCGCGTCGAGCGAGGTCGTCGCCTCGAAGCCGAGCACGTCGCGGGCCTTCCGGACGTCCGGGACACGGAGCTGGACGTCGTGCTCGAACGGCGGATCGCTGACGTAGGCGAACGGCGGCATCGAGCCGCGAACCTTCTCCCAGATCGTCTCGGCCAGCTCCAGGACCGTCGTCGAGCGGGCGGTCGAGAGGTTGAAGTCGTCGTTGACGGCCTTCGGCGACTCCATGGCGAGCCGGATCCCGTGGGCGAGATCGCCGCCGTACGTGTAGTGCCGGACCTGCGACCCGTCGCCGAGGATGTGGAGCGGGTCCTGGCCCTTGAGGACCTTGAGGACGAGGTCGGGCACGACGTGCGAGAGGGCGAGCTTCACGTTGCCCGACATGATGTCGGTGTCGCGGACCGCCCGGCGCTCGCCGATCCCGACGCAGTTGAACGGCCGGACGATCGTGTAGGGGAGCTGGTACTGCTCCCAGGCGCCCTTCGCGAAGTATTCCGCGGCGAGCTTCTGGAATCCGTAGGTCGAGACCGGCGGCGGCGACGTCAGCTGGGCGCCCTCGGGCGTCGGGAACACGTCCGCCGACTCGTAGACCATCGACGAGCTCATGACGACGATCCGCTGGAGCCGGCCGGTCCGATGCGCGGCGATCGCGGCGTCGAAGGTGGACGCGAGGATCCGCTCGTTCTCGGCCAGCAGGTCGTAGGCGAACTCGTGGAAGTAGCTGATCCCGCCGATCATCGCGGCCGCGGCCACGACCTGGTCCACATCCGATGCCAGTTTCAGCATCAGGTCGGCGTCCTTGGCGTCACCCTCGACGAACCGGTAGCGGGGATGGTCGTCGTACGACTTCGCCAGCCGGCCGTATTTCGAGAAATCGTCGAGGCCGACGACGTCGTGACCCGCCTCGAGGAGCTCCGGGACGAGATACCCGTTGATGAACCCGGCCGCCCCGGTGACGAGGACTCTCAACGAGGAACTGCCGCGGAACTCACAGCTGGATCCCCGCGCCGAGCGCGCCCCAGACGTCGACGACGTCCTTGCCCCCGACCGCGAGCCCGCGGTACGCCTTGTGAGGCACGCCGAGCACGAGGATCTCGCTCTCGTCGAGGACGCACTCGAGCGTCGTCAGCCGGTCGTCACGGACGTACGGGTCCGTGCACACGACGCGGGCACCGGCCCAGGCGAGGAGCTTCCGGAGCTTGTAGCTGAGCGAGGCCCGGGAGTCGTCCGACTCGGCCTTGAACGCCATCCCGAGGATCCCGACCGTCTTGCCGGTCAGCCCGCCGTAGCGCCGCTCCAGCGCCGACACGATGTAGGCCGGCAGGCCCTCGTTGACCTGCATCGCCGCCTGGCCGAGCGGGAAGTGGTCGGTCGTGAACGCGGCCAGCTGCATCGTGTCCTTGAACAGGCACGGGCCGGCGGCAAAGCCCGGGGCGGGGAGGTCGGCGGCGCGCGGGTAGTCGGTCCGGATCGCGTTGAGGACGTTCGTGTAGTCGACCCCCGCCTGGTCCGCGATCATGAAGAACTGGTTCGCGACGGCGAACTTCATGTAGCGCCAGGTGTTCGTGAAGAGCTTGGCGAGCTCGGCCTCTTTCGACGAGGTCCGGATCGTCCGGGCGGCGAGCCGGCCGAACAGGGCCTCCGCGCGGTCGCCGGCGGCCGGCGTGTCGGCCCCGACGATCTGCGGCAGCGTGTGGAGCTCCTCGAGGGCGTGGCCCTCGGCGATCCGCTCGGGGCAGAACGCGACGTCGGCCACGCAGCCGTGCCGAGCGAGGTGCTGCGCGACGTAGGCCGTCGTGCCGGGATAGACGGTGCTCCGGAGGACGACGAGGGCGCCGTCGCGGAGATGCGGGGAGATCTGGGCGACCGCCCGCTCGAACACGGTCATCGACGGCCCGAGGAACTCGTCGACCGGCGTCCCGATCACGACGACGACGTGCATCGTCCGGGCGAGGATCGCGCCGTCCGTGCTGAGCTCGAGCCGACCGGTCGGCAGCAGCTCCCGAAGCAGCTCGTCCGCGCCATTCTCCTTGAACGGCATCTCACCCGAGGCGATCTGGTCGAGCGCGGGCTGGCTGATGTCGAAGATCCCGACCCGCAGCCCGGCCTGGGCGAACGCGAGGCTCAGGGGCAGCCCGACGTGGCCGGCGCCACCGAGGACGACGAGATCGAGGTCGGCGTCGGTCACTGGGCTCCTGCGGCCTGGGCCGGGAGCGCGGCCTTCGAGGCCGGATCGGTCTCGGTCGCTTGCGCCCGCGCCGCCCGCGCCTTGGCGTCTTCGCGGGCGAGCGGGATGCACGCGACCAGCATCGAGAGGCCGTGGACCCAGATGATCGGCAGGGCGATCGTCGCGGCGATCGGGACCGTCCAGCGCCGGTTCGTCCAGCCGCCCCAGAGCGCGATCGCGGCTGCGATCGGAGCGCGGATCAGGAACGAGATCGGGATCGGGTACGGACGCGGCGGGTCGAAGGAGGCGAACGCCGCGGCGTTGACCTTGGCGAACTCGATCCACTGCTGGGGCGCGATCACGAACGACACCGCGGCGATCGCGGCGGTCGTGCCGAGCGCGATCGCGAGGTTCCGCCACTGGCGGGCGCCGGCGAACCACAGGACAGCGATCCCCGGCGTGACCTTGGCGAGGAGCGGGAAGGCCCACGCCGACGGGTAGCGGAACCCGACGACCATCGCCGCCGCCATGAACAGGTGGATGTTGCCGTGGTACAGCTCGAGGGCAACCGGCGGGAGCGCGATCAGGGCGAACGTCCAGCGGCCGGCCCAGCGCCAGAGGATGAAGAAGCTCGCGCCGATGAACAGCGCGGCGAACAGCTCCCAGGGAATCAGGTGCGCCCAGAAGAACGCCTGCGCGTAGGCCGGGCTGTAGCGGAACGCGCCGAGATCCATGTACTGGATCCCGTAGAGATCCTTGAAGTTGAGGGACCAGGTCGCGAACGCGTCGAACCCGAGGATCGTCTGGAGGTCGCGGTTGTACCAGACGATGAACGGGACGGCCAGGAGACCGATGACCGTGAGGCCGAGCCAGATCGGGTCCTTCCAGCGAGCCCACGCGGCGCGCACGAGCTCACCGGGGTCCCGGCGGGTGATCGCGATGTCCATCGCGCCGGAGCATAGCCGAGCGTTGCGCCGGATCACCGGTCCCCGATCGTCCGGGCGGCGCCGGTACCGTCGGTCAGTGCCGGGTGGCCCGTGACCGCTGGGCGCAGCGCCCCGCCGAACGCCCAGCGATCAAACGGGCGGCTGGGCGGGTCGATCGGGACGGTCGCGGCGCCCTTGGCCGCCGGATGGAACGCGGAGCGTTCGACCTGGCGTCGGACGGCCGGGATTGGGCGGCCCCTTCGCCCGTAGGAACGCCCAGCGTTCAGCGGCGGACGAAGATCGAGCCATCCTCGTCCTTGTACGCCTCCTGCCAGCCCGAATCGGAGCGGAGGCGGGCGGCGAGCGGGCTCCGGCCGATGCCCTCGACCGCCACGATCATCGTCACGTCGCGGCGGGCGAGGATGTCGCGCCAGCCGTCGATGCCGTCGACGACCGCGTCGTACTCGTCCCAGACCGACGGCGGGAAGAGCTCGATCCGCGAGTCGACGAAGACGGGGGTCGACGGAATCGCGTACTCGAACCACGAGCCCCAGGGCTGCGGCGCGAAGAGCCGATCGCCGGCCGTCGCGAGCTCGCGCAGCTTCGCGGTGATCCCGGGCGGGGCGATGCCGACGAGGCCGACCGGCGTCCCCAGCCCTGGATCAAGGGGGCGCCAGACCGGCAGCAGGCCGATCCCGACGAGCACCAGGACCGCGGCGATCAGGAGGTTCGCCCGCAGGAACATGCGCGGTTCCGAGCGGGCGAGCGGCTTGGCGTTGTCGCCGATCGGGCCGTCCTGTGACGCGGCAGCTGGATGCCCGGTGAGCGACACGCTCGAAGTCCGCGCCAGCAGCGTTGCCAGGGTCACCGCGGCGACGAGCGGCCACCAGGCGAGGCCGCGCACGGCCAGGACGGCGAACAGGAAGAAGGCCGCGAGCATCGCGAGTGCCGGCCAGGGCGTCGGGCGGGAGCGGCGGGCGAGGATCGCGGCGACGACGAGCGCGGAGCCGTAGAAGACGAGGCCCTGCCCGGAGCGCAGATCGGGCGGCTGCCACTCGGTGATCCGGCTCGTGATCGTCGAGCTCGTCGCGATCCCGACGGCGTACCGCCAGAGCTCGAGACCGGCCGGGTTGAGGGTCGCCGCCACCACCGAGACGAGGGCCACGGCCAGCGGGAGATGGCGCGAAGCTCCCCGCACGGGCTCGCGGAGGTCGGCCAGCCAGACGAGTCCCAGGAGCCCGATCCCGAGCACGAAGCTGCCGTGGATGTTGGCCCAGAGCGCGATCAACGGCACCGCCAGCCAGAGGAGCCGCGGCCGATCCCGACGGTACGTGGTCAGCAGGAGGATCACGGCGAAGATCGCGATCCCGAACAGCTGCGGCCGGAGGGCAAGTGTGAACGACGCGACGGCGAACGCGCCGAGCGTCAGGAGCGCCGCCGTCCGGTCGCCGACCCCAAGCCGGCGGCACGCGACGAGGATGCTCGCGAACGCCACGCCGACCAGCGCCGCGCGCAGGATCGCGAGCCCGGTCCAGCCGGCGATCCGGAAGACGAGCGCCAGGATGACCTGGGCGCCCCAGTTCTGGTCGAGCCAGCGATCGCCGGCGGCCGTGAACGTGTACGTGTCGACCGCGGGGATCGCTCCCGTCCGCAGGATCGCCTCGCCCGCCCGGAGGTGATAGGCGAGATCGACCGTCGGGAGGTCGGCCGCGAGCGCGGCAAGCACCGGCAGGGCGACCGCGAGAAACAGCCAGAGGCGCCGGGTGGACAAGGGCCGCTCAGCCGGCCGAGGGTGAGGTGGTTGCGAGAGGGTGGGCGGGCACCCGGCCGAGCGCGGCGGCGGCGCGCTCGCGCCGCCGGCGGCCGTCCTCGCGGGCGAGCGGAATGCACACGATGAGAATCGCGAGGACGTTCCACCAGAGGAACGGGACGGTCAGCGCGACGGCGACCGGGACGAGCCAGCGACGATCCGTCAGGGCGCCCGCGACGATGATCAGGGCCGCCGCGACCATCCGGACCGGCAGGCTCAATGGGGCCGCCTGTCGCGGCACGTCGACCGTGGCCGCGACCTGCGTCCGCGACGCCTCGATGAAGTCGCGCCAGAGGTTCGGTGCCAGGACGAACGAGACCGCCGTGATGGCGGCCGTCGCCCCGATCGCGATCGCGAGGCTCCGCCATTCCCGCCGGACCGCGAACCACAGCAGGCCGATGCCCGGGGTGATCTTCGTCAGGATCACGAAGGCCCACGCCGCCGGCCAGCGGAACCCGATCCACACCGCGGCCGCGATCCACAGGTTGATGTTCGCCAGCCACAGCTCACCGAGGAGCGGCGGGAAGACGAGCAACAGCAGCGCCCAGCGACCGCCCATCACGACGAACACCGCGTAGAGCAGCGCGGCCCAGATGGCGAGGAACTGGGGCCAGGTCAGGATCGCGTGGAACGGGGCGAGCGCCTGGGCGAGGGGCGGCGGGTACTTGTACTCGTAGAGGCCGCCGACGGCATCGAAGCCGCCCTGGATCGTCGCCCGGTACGGATCCTGGAGGGCCGCCGCCTGGTAGTAGGCGTGGGCGTCGTAGGCGACGAGCCGGTCGTTGCGGGTCGCCGGGAGGACGATCGCGATCACGAACACGATCCCGGCGATGAGCACGCCGGGCAGGACCGCCGGGTGCTCGAGCCGGCGACCGAGCCGCTCGACGAGCCCGGGCCGGGGCGCCGCGGGAGCGGAGGGCACAACCGGCGACGGCGCAGGCGTTGGCGGGACGGGCGCTGACGTGGCCACGACGGCGTCCTCAGCCATCGATCGGCCCCGGAGCCGACGACCGCGGCGCGAACCGGACGAGGCCGACATCTCCCTGCCGGCCCCACCGGGACCCCCGAACCCGCTCGCGGGCAAGCGGGACGCACGCGACGAGGATGCTGAGGCCGTTCAACCAGAGGATCGGCAGGGCGAGGGTGACCGCGATCGGGATCGTCCAGGCGCGGTCGGTCCAGGCGCCCCACGTGACGACGAGTGCGGCGGCGACCAGCCGCGCGACGAGCGGCACGGGCAGGTACCAGCCGGTCGTGACGAGCGGCGCGCCCGCGTCATGGACGACGAGGTCGATCCAGGATCGCCACGCGCCGGGGTCGAGGACGTACGAGGCGGCCGCGATCGCGGCGGTGAACCCCAGCGCGACGGCGAGCGGCCGCCACTCGCGGCGGACCACGAACCAGAGCAGGCCGATCGCGGGGGTGATCTTCGTCAGGAGCATCAGCGCCCACGTCCCGCCGAACCGGAACCCCGCGACGATCGCGGCGGCGTAGAGGAGATGGACGTTGCCCGACACGATCTCGAAGCCGACCGGCGGCAGGAGGACGATCGGCAACGCGGCCCGGCCGACGAGCCACCACAGGACCGCGAGGTTCAGGGCGGTCCAGCCGGCCGCGAAGACCGGCCACGGCAGCTGGACGAACGGCGCGAGGAGCTGGGCGAAGGCCGGCGAGTAGAGATACGCGCCGATGTGCCCGGCCGCGTCGATCCCGACCGGCCCGACCCCGATCGGGCCGCCGTAGAAGACGCCGTCGCGGGTCGACCAGTAGGCGTAGGCGTCGACGCTCTGGTCCCACGGCTGGATCGCAAGCAGCCGAAGGAGCACGAAGACGATCGCGAGCACGACGAAGCCGTCGCGGAGCAGCCGATCCCGCACTTGCCGATCACGCACGTGCCGATCCTAGACCGCCCCGGTGCTGCCGCGCACCGCGCCGATGGTCCCTCCACCGACGGTACCGCCACCGTGTTGGACAACCGGCGCTCGTGTGCTTATATCTGCGCCAATGAGCGGACCCGCGGGTTGGCTGCAGGATCGGATCGGGGGATACCGAACGTCGCCCGAGTCGTCGACGGCCGCCCCGCGCACCCAGAGGGTGGATCGCAGCGGCGGGATCGATGCGCTGCGGGTCCTCGCCGCGGGCATGGTCTTCCTCTACCACGCGGCACCGTTCGGCCTCGCCCTCCCCCTCGTCGGGCGCGCCGGGCGCGAGGGCGTGATCGTCTTCTTCGTCATTTCGGCCTATGTCCTCTACCGGCCGATGGCCGACGATGCTGCAGACCTCCGCCGCTACGCCATCCGGCGAGCGACCCGGATCTACCCGGCGTACGTCGTCGCCCTCGCGGGCAGCAGCCTGCTATCCGGCCTGCCGTTGAGCCCCGCCTACCTCGTCTTCGGCCAGACGGCCGACCTGAGCCAGCACACCCTCCTTCCCGTGTCGTGGACCCTCCAGGTCGAGGTGGCCTTCTATCTCGCATTGCCGTTCATCGCCGCGCTCGTCCGGCCGCTGCGGTTCCGCGCACCGGCGCTCCTGATGGCGTCGGCTCTCCTGTACCTCGGGGTGGCGTTCGTGACCCCGGTCGCGATCGAGACCGGTCCCTGGTCGATCGCCTGGTTCGCGTGGGTCTTCCCGCTCGGCATGGCGGCGGCCACGGTCCGACGCCCGACCACGTGGCTCCTGCCGGTCGGCGTCATCGCCCTCGTCGGAGCCCTGGCGCTCGCCTGGACCCAGCCGCTCGATGCGCCGATGGCGATCGCCGGCGTGCTGCTCGTCCTCGGTGTCCGCGACCTCGCGGTTCCGCGTTGGCTCGCCCTCTCCGGATCGCGGCTGTCGTATCCGTTCTACCTGTGGCACGCGACGCTCCTGACGATCCTCGCGAACCCCCTCGTCGCGCTCGTCGCGACCCTCGCGGTGAGTGGCATGTCCTGGATCGCGATCGAGCGGCCGTCCATGGCTTGGAGCGGCAGACTCGGCCGCCGGCGCGTTCCGGTCACCGCACTGCCAGCGGCGCCGCCGGCGTAGCCTCCAGCTGGTGAGCATCCGAAGATCGATCGCGGGAGCCGTCATCGGGGCGATCGTGATCGGCGGATGCGGCCAACCGGCCACCGACCCGAACCTCCCGCCGACGCCGCTCCCCGTCCAGGGCGCCTGCGCCGCGGCCGCCGAGCCGGGATCGCTCTGCATCATCGTCCTGGGCGACAGCATCGCGGCCGGAGCTCCCCTCATCAGCGACGATCGCTGGTGGGTCCAGCTTGCAAAGCTGCTAGGACCGGACCTGGTCGGTCGACACGTCGTCGTCGACAGCTGGGGGGTGCCGGGAAGCCACGTCGACGTGCTCGAGTCGGCGGCGCATGACCAACCGGGGCTCGCAACCTACGATCTCGCGATCGTCATCGAGGGCATCAACGACGTGAACGCGGGCCCGATCGCCCAGTGGCGGCCGCGTTACGAGGCGTCGATCGCCGCGATCGCCAGGCAAGGGCTCACGGTGATCGTCGGGACGCCGCCGCCGAACCTCGAGAATGGAGCCTTCGACGGCCGCTACGACGCACTGGCGGCGGCGCTCCGCGACATTGCCACCGCCGGCCACCGGCCGCTGCTCGACATCGACGCGAGCTGGCACGACGTCGGGGTGGCGATGGCGGCCACCTACTACGTCGACCCGATCCATCAGAACGCGGCCGGCCAGGCACGGATGGCGACGCTGGCCCACGACCTCGTCCTGGACACGCTCGCCCGCATGCGCCCGGCCGGGTAGGTTCCGCGTTCCTCGCCGATCCAAGACACCCGTGCCCCCGGCTGTTGCTCTCAGGATCGATGCGCCTGATATTTCCACGTGATCGGAGCGTCCCTCGGCCCGTTCGTGCGTGACGGCGTGTTGGGTTCGTGCGTTGTAGGCATCGGGCACTTGAGCGCAACGATTTCGGGGCGCCACGCGGGTTATCAGGCGCCAGGATCCTGAGCGCAACGACTTCGGGGCACGACGCGGGTTGTCAGGCGCCAGGATCCTGAGCGCAACGACTTCGGGTCAGCCCGGCCCCAGCGCGCGGCCCCGTTTAACTCGCGGCCGACTCCGCGAGGCGGATCGCGAGGGCGCCCTCGTCGTAGATCTGCTCGATCGCCTTGACCATCAGCTCGATGCAGAACCGGTCGTGAACGAGGTCGTGGCCGGCTCGCGCGATCGTGTCGGCGAAGCCGTGGTCGGTCAAG
>DATLVO010000274.1:0-2431 GCA_035577485.1 Verrucomicrobiia bacterium | reverse complement strand
TCGTCGGGACTAGGAATCGGTACCGGACCACGACGTTCGTCTCGATCGGGGTCCCGGTCCACGCGTCGAACTCCGGGTCGCAGACCGGGTAGATCAGCGTCTCCCAGTCCGGATCGGTCGGGTAGGGTGAGCCGGCCGCCGCGGTCGTGTCGAAGATGTGGAACACCTCCCCCGAGTGGGGCGTGTCACACGAGGTCCGGCGGATCGTCGTGAAGGTCGGGGTCCCGTCTGGGACGTCGAAGCAGTCGCCCAGCCGCAGGTCCGACGCCTCGATCGTCGCCCGATCGCAACCCGCCAGCGTGGCGGCCGAGATCAGCGCCACGAGGACGGCGAGGAGGGCGAAGACGAGGCGCCCGGCGCCGATCTGCTCGCCGCGACGGCTCACCGATCCGCATCCAGCTCGCGGACGAACACGACCCGATCCTCGCCGTCGCCGTCGTAGTCGGCGTATGCCGGCGATCCGTAGAGGTTCTGGGTCCCGGGCCCGTCGTCGGGCCGGAACCCGATCGAGCGATGGAAGCCGACCGATGTCCGGTTGCCGGGCCACGTGATCGCCTTGACTCGCCGGACGCCGCGTCGCCCGACGTCCGCGAAGAACCGCGCGTACAGGGCCGCCCCGAGGCCGTGTCGCCGCCGGTTCGGGTTCGACGCGATCATGTGGACATAGCCCACCTCGGGATCGTCGGGGCTGATGAACCCGACGAGGAAGCCGAGGAGCTCGCCGTTCGCGTCCTCGGCGATCCACGAGGTGCCGGTGAAGTGCTGGAGCCAGAGCCGGGGCAGGAGCGCGCTCATCCGGCGACCGCCCCACCACTCGTCGACGAGGCCGACGATCCGGGCGTGATCGGCCTCCGTCGGGCGTCGGAACCGGACGTCCGCCGACGCATCGTCGGCCGCGGTGAGTCCGTCGTCGGCATCGCTCATCGCGAGGCCGCCGCTGCAAGACCGGCGGCCACGACTAGCTCGAACGGCACGAGGATCCCCTGCACCTCCGCGAAGTACTCGATCGGGTCGAGGACGCCGCCCTCCCACCGACCGAACAGCCAGATCCCCGCCAGGCCGAGCAGGACGACCCCGACGGCGACGGTCGCCGCCCGCGCGGGCGGCCGCACGAACAACCCCGTGAGCCACCCCACCAGGCCCGCGATCACGAGCAGGCCAGCGGTGACCGCGAGGACCCCGCCGAGGAGCACGAAGAGGGCGACGCCGACGGCCGCGACCGCAAGCGGCGGCCCGGCCCGCTCCAGCGCTCCGCCGGATCGATCGGCCGGATCGGTCGTCGGTCCGTAGCGATCGCCGGGCGGCCGGTCGAGGATCGTCCGCGCGGACGCAGGTGGTGACGGCTCGCCTCCCGAGCGGTCGCCGGGGACTCGCTCGCCCGGCTCGAGTGGCGTCGTCATCTCGCGATCATCGTATCGGCTCGGGCAGCCAGACGGCCCTCGACGGTCGTGGCGGTGCCCCCGACCGCACGCTAGACTGCGGCGCGTGAGCCACCCGTCGCTCGGCCTGCCACCGATCGTCCAGACCTCCGAGCTGCCCGCGTCGGCCGTCCGGGTCACGGCGGCCCGTGACCGGCTCGCGGCGCGAGCCCTCGAGATCGCCGTGGACCACGACCCGACGCTGCGCGCCCGCTACGACGAGATCGGGCTCCGGAGGATCCTCCGCGACACCGCCGTCCTGGTCGACCGCGTCGTCGACGCGATCGTCGACGGCGACTCCGAGCGCGCCCGGGTCTTCGCCGAGGCCGTCCCGCCGATGTACCGCCGCCGGAAGGTCCCGATGGACGACCTGGTCAATCTCGCGGAGGGCGTCCGGGCGGCGATCGGCGCGATCCTGCCGCTCGCGGACATGGGCCCCGTGGACGGCGCCGTCGACGCGATGATCGAGCGCTTCCGCTGGAACCGCCGGATCGCCGGCGACGCCCGCAAGCGCAACCGCCTCCTCGCCGCGATCTACAAAGGCGCCTGAGCGTGACGATCAAGTGGGTCAAGGTCGATCCGCTGGTGATGAACGGGGAGCCCTTCTGCTACGGCACCCGCCTCACGGTCCGCCAGCTGCTGGAGCTGCGCAGCAACGGCTTCGACCTGACCCGGCTGATCAAGGACCATCCCGAGCTCAAGCGCGTCGGGATCGCCGCCGCCTACGCCTACGCCGCCGACCATCGCGATCGATACGCCGACTTCTTCGAGGCCGACGGGTCGCTCGCCGGCCCGGGCTACAGCGAATCGGAGGCGGCCAGCCTGCCGGAGCAGTACCGGCTCGCGGGGGTCGTGATCAAGCCACTCGGACCGGAACCGGCGACCTAGCACTCCGAGTTTGAACGCGCAGCGTTCGTACGGGCAGGTGGGCGTACAGATCGCCGGCTGGAGGGGCCTTCCTTCGCCCAACGGAACGCCGGACGATCGATCCGGCGCCGGAGGCCATCCGCACC
>DATLVO010000273.1:0-2261 GCA_035577485.1 Verrucomicrobiia bacterium | reverse complement strand
ATGGCCGCTGCGACGGGTGTCAGCACCGCCGAGGTCGTCGCGAACAGAAGGATCACCGTCCGCAGGACCGGGTGCCGTGCGACGTATACGACCCCCTCGCGGATGTCGTCGACGATCCGTGACGTCGGCCGATCCGCCGGTGCCTTGAGCTCGCGGCGGATGAAGAACAGGCCGAGCGACGACACGGCGAACGACGCGGCATCGACCGCGAGCGTCTGGCCCGGACCGATCGTGGTCACGAGCAGCCCGGCGATGGCCGGACCGAAGATGAAGGAGGCCGAGAACGCCGTCTCGAGGATCCCGTTGCCGCGCGCTAGCTGGGATCGCCCGACGAGGTTCGGCATGGCCGCCAGGTAGCCGGCTCGGAAGAACCCACGCAGGATCGCGAGCGGCGCCGAGACGAGGACGATGACGGCCATGGTCGGGCCGTGGACGAGCTCGGAGAGCGGGATCAGAGCCGTGAACAGCGCCCGGCCGAGATCCGCGAGGAACATCATCCGCTTGCGGTCGCCGCGGTCGGCGGCTGCGCCGGCGATTGTGCCCATCACGAAGTCCGCGCCCGTGGAGACCGCCCCGACGGTCCCCATCGCCAGACCCGAGCCGGTCAGGGCCAGCACGAGCAGCGGCAGCGCGGTCGCGCTCACCGCGTCGCCGACGGCCGAGACGCTCTGGCTGACGAGGAGCGTCGAGAAATCGCGGTTCCGGCTCAGCGGCTCGTCGCCGGACGGTTCTGGGTGGTCGGGCATCCGAGAAGGCTAGCGGCGCGACGGCTCCCGATGCTGACCCGGTCTACAGCCAGCCGTGGCGCCGGAACCAGACCACCATCGAGGTGGCGACGACGCCACAGACGAGCCAGAAGAACGGGTACGCCAGCGGCGATGCGTTCTCGGGGATCGGCATGTTCATTCCGTAGACGCCCGCGAGGAAGGTCAGCGGGATGAAGATCGTGCCGATGATCGTGAGCAGCTTCATCACGTCGTTCGTCTTGTTCGAGACGACCGACACGTACGTCTCCGCCTGTGAGCTGGCGATCTCCCGGTACGACTCGATCAGGTCGATGATCTGGACGCAGTGATCGTGGACGTCCCGGAGGTAGGTCTGGGCGGTCGATGAGAGCGTCTCGTGACGTTCCCGCTGGAGGTGCCCGATCAGCTCACGGAGCGGCCACGCGGCGCGACGGATCGTGAGGAGCTCGCGCTTCACGCGGTGGATCTGCTCGAGCGTCGCCTGGCTTGGCCGCTCGAGCACGTCCTCCTCCAGCTCGCCGAGCCACTCCGAGTACCGCTCGAGGACCGGAAAGTAGCGATCGACGATGCCGTCGAGGACGACGTAGAGCAGGAAGCTGGCGTCGTTCTCCCGGAGGCGGGAACCCGGCGTCGAGATCCGTTGCCGGATCGGAGCGAAATCCTGGGGATGCGCGCCCTGGAACGTCAGGAGCGTCGTCCGGCCGAGGAACATGCTCAGCTGGTCGCTGTGCAGTCGGCCGTCCCGCCGATCGATCGTCCGGGCGACGATGAAGAGGCGACCCGGTTGGTCCTCGTGGCCCGGGAAGTCCTCGGCTTTGGCCCGCTCGTGGGTCCGGACGATGTCCTCGATCGCCAGCGGATGGAGCCCGTACTTCTCCGCGAGGGCCTGGATGATGTCCATCCGGTCGAGACCGTCGACGTTGATCCAGCGGACGTGGGACCAGGACGGCCGATGGCGAGCGAGGAACTCCGGGAGGTCGCCGACTTCCTGGATCTCGACCTGGTCCGGACAGTAGTCGATACAGGTGACTGTCACGGGCCCGGACCCGTCCGCGAGCTTGCCCAGCTCCGAGGTCTCGATCCCGCCGGCGGTTCCCGGCGCGGGCATCCGCAAGTGGGGGACGTCCGACCCGGGTGAATCCACGGCTGCAAGGGCGCGCCAACCGCCAATCACCCGTTCAGTATGCGCACGGATCCGGCCCGCACGACGTTGGCTCCGCGCCGCGGCTAGCCTGACGGGCATGAGCGAACCGCTACGCGAGATCCTCGAGATCGGCAGGACGCGAAGGGTCGTGATCCGCCTTGGCGGTTCGCTTCGACCGGGTTCGGCTCGTGGCCGGCGCACCGGTTGCCTTCGCGCGTCGGGGACGCTTTGCGCGCTTCGGCTCATCGGCCGGCGCTGCGCTTGCGACCGGCGTCTCGTCGACGACCGGGGCAGCGGGCGTCGCGGTCGCCGTTGCCGGTGCTGGTGCCGGACGCGGTCTCAGCCACGGGGGCGTGAACTCGGTCGGGTCG
>DATLVO010000272.1:0-2177 GCA_035577485.1 Verrucomicrobiia bacterium | reverse complement strand
AACGCGATCCGGGAGCTGGGTGGCGTCTTCGGCGTCGCGGTCCTCGCCTCGGTCTTTGCGACGTACGGGTCGTACGCGACCGGCCAGGCCTTCGTCGACGGGCTGATCCCGGCGATGCGGGTCGGCGCGGTGGTCGTGGCGTTCGGCGCCCTCGCGGCGCTGGCGTTGGGCGGCCGGGTGCGGACGCTCGCGAGCGAAGCCGAGGCCGACGAGGCCTTCGGCGAGCTGGGGGCTGCCACGGCGTAACCTCGCTCGCGCAAGAACCTCGAGCCCGGGTCGGCACTTGCCGGCCCGGGTTCGCTAATGGGACGCGAGCGCAGCCTCGATCCAGCCGCGCTCCGGGAGGCCGCGAAGACCGGCGGCCGTCCGGTAGAGCCGGCAGCGCGGGGTGTAATCCCGGGGATCGACATACGACGGATCGATGTCACGACCGTCCACGCGAATCGTCGGCGACCCCGGGAAGCGGACCTCGGCGGCCCTCGCTGGGTCGGTCGCGTCGACGTCCTCGATCGGCGTTCCGGGGGCCAACCGCCCAACGACGTCTTCGATCATCTCGCGGGCCGCGGCCCGGTTCGGACAGTCGGAGAACCACAACAGCTCGACTCGGTGGTTCACGACCCGTCCTGCGGTTTGCATGCGCGGAATCTAGGCCGAGGCCGAGAAAGGCGTCCCGCGCTGCTCCAGGTGGTGTCGGGACGCACCGCCGGGTACTCATTGCACCTGAACGGCGGTGGACAGCGCACCGGGATCGTGGCTCAATCGGACGATCGCGCGGGAGGCTTCGACGCGCGGACACGCTGCGGCCACTTCGTCCGCGCCGAGCCACTGGTGAGCCCGGCCCGCCTCGCGTACACCGGAGGTGAGGTTCACCATGAGCCGCGGAATGAGGCTGGGCGCCGCCCTGGCGCTCGCGAGCACTCTGGCCCTGGCGCCAGGCGTTGCCCTCGCCGACAGCGCCAGCCACACGTACCTCCTCGTCGCCGAGGAGGCCAACACCGGCGTCGCCCCGAATGGCGACAGGGTCGAGGTGACCTGCGAGGCCACCGAGGGCGTGTGCGGAACGTTCGGCGTCAATCCCAAGTCCATCGACGCCAGCGGCGAGTTCCATCATTTCGACGCCGACGGCAACCTTCTCGCCACGGGGACCTGGACCGCGACGCAACTGATCAGCTATCACTCATACGGCTGCGGCGAGGTCTTCGGTACGCCCATCCCGCCGGACCTGTGCGGCGGTGCCGTAAAGTTCATGGCGACGTTCCACACGCCGATCGGTGATCTGAGCGGAACGATCACGGTGTTCTGCGTCGTCGGCCCGAACGCGCCCGCAAGCATCGAGCATGCCTTCGACGAGGGCGTGACGGTCGACGTGCCGGGGATCGTGAACTTTAACCATCCCGGCGGTGGCGACAACATCTACGTCCAGCTGAGCTGAGGGGCGGCGAAGCCACCGGTCCGCTGCGGATGGCTCTCGACGGCGAGCCGCATTCGACTCAGACCCTCGAGCCCGGGTCGGCAAGGTCCGACCCGGGCTCATGGATTCGAGGTGAGCGACTCAGGCTGCGATGGTGACGGACGGACCGGGCGTATCGTCAGCGAGCCATGACCATTCCCTTCGTCGGTCGGGCGGCGGAGCTCGATCGCATTCGGACCCTGAGCCGGACGATCAACGTGGATCGCCGTCCATCGGCTCTCCTCTTCGTCGGCGAACCGGGACTGGGCAAGACGCGGCTCCTGAGCGAAGCGCAATCGGCGATCGCCGTCCGTCACTGGCTCGCAGTCGTGGGCTACGAGCCAGAACGGAACGTTCCGCTGGCCGCCGCCTCCGAGGCTCTTCGGAACCTCATTCGCGCCGATCCGGGCGGCCGGTTGAGTGAGCTCCTCACCGAGCCGGCGCACGTCACAGCCCTCGAGCCAATCCGGATCTTCGAGGCAGCCCATCGTGCATCTGAGCGGTTGCTGCCGTTCGTGATCCTCCTGGATGACCTCCAGTGGGTCGACGAGCTGTCCCTCGCGCTCTGCCATTACCTGCTCCGCGCGGCCGTGGCCGGCCGACAGCCGGTGGGCCTCGTCGCCATGTCGCGCCCATCGCCTGTCGTCGGCTCGTTCAGCGATGCGCTTCGACACGTCTTCGCCGATTCGGGCCAGTTCGCGATCGAGGAGCTCGAGCCGCTCGACCG
>DATLVO010000271.1:0-5819 GCA_035577485.1 Verrucomicrobiia bacterium | reverse complement strand
GGGCGCCGACCCGCGTCGTCCCGCCACGCGTCGCAGAGGTGGGCGACGACGACGTGACTCGCCGGTCCGACCGGGTCCAGCTCGATCGTCGTCGGGGCGTCGAGGAGGATCCAGCGAGCGCCCTGCGAGCTCGGGCCGAGTTCGAACGGCAACCCATGGAAGACCTGGCGCCCGGCGGGCAGACGGCGGAGTGCCGGCCCGTACTGGGCGTGGAATCGGGCGCCGGCCTCTGCCTCCGTCAGGTTCCTCGACGCGTCGATGTCGACCGTCCGAGCGAGCCGAGTCGACGCCGCCATCAGGCTCCGTTTCGGCTCGGGGACGAAGCTCCGTATTGACGGGCCATGGACCTGACGCTAGCATCGTACAAACGGTTGCACAAGAGGATCGTCGATGCCTCGACCTGGTTCCCCCGTCACACCAGGATGGTGACCCCGACCGTCGCTACGGGTCCGCACGCCGCGCCGAGCGCGGCATGGACGGGCCTCGGTAGCGACCGTTTCCTCTCGATCCGGACCGTCTGCCCACCCTGTCCCCGACGGCCCCGGATGTTGCTGCCGCACCTGGTCGATGGTGGCTGAATTCACCCCGGCCATCGAGCTGCGCCACGCCACGAAGCGCTACGGCGACACGGTCGCCCTCGACGACGTGTCGATGGTCATCGAGCCCGGCGAGTTCTTCTGCCTGCTCGGCCCGTCCGGCTGCGGCAAGACCACGACCCTGAACCTGATCGGTGGGTTCATCCCGATGAGCTCGGGCGAGCTCCGCATCGAGGGCCGCACGGTCAACGACCTGCCTCCGCACAAGCGCAACGTCAACACGGTCTTCCAAAACTACGCGCTCTTCCCCCACATGACGGTCGCCCAGAACGTGGCGTTCGGCCTCCGCATGGAGAAGCTGTCGAGCGCCGAGGTCACCAGGCGGACCGGCGAGTACCTCGAGCTCGTCGGGCTCGGTGGCTTCAGCCGGCGTCTGCCGTCCGAGATGTCGGGTGGCCAGCAGCAACGGGTCGCCCTGGCCCGGGCCCTCGCCAAGCGCCCGGCCGTGCTCCTCCTGGACGAACCGCTCGGCGCCCTGGACCTGAAGCTCCGGAAGGCGATGCAGACGGAGCTGTCGCGGATCCATCGGCAGGTCGGCACGACGTTCGTCTTCGTGACCCACGACCAGGACGAGGCCCTGTCGATGGCCACCCGGATCGCGATCATGTCGGGCGGCCGGGTGAGCCAGGTCGGCACGCCACGCGAGGTCTACGACCGCCCCGTCAACCGGTTCGTCGCGGATTTCGTCGGGGAGACGAACTTCCTCTCGGGGACCGTCGTCATGGACGCCGGGCGACGGATGTTCGCGTTGCCGGGTGGCGGATCCGTGGCCGCCCCATCGGCGGCCAGGGAAGGTCCGGCGACGCTGATGGTGCGACCGGAGTCACTGACGCTGCGGGCGGTCGACGATCCATCCACCGACCCCGGGATCACCGGCCAGATCGTCAACATCGCGTTCCTCGGCAACCACACGCGCATCACCCTGTCGACCGCCGCCGGGGATGTCGTGGGGATCCGGCCGCACGGGACGAATGCTCGATCCACTCACCTGACGGGGGAGCTGGGGGAGGAGGTGTGCGTATGGTGGCCCGCGGACGACGCGGCAATCATCGCCGATTGAACCGGGACGGACAGGCAGATGTTGGAGGAGCGTTCCATGGATGATCGATTGATTCGCGAGTACAGCCGGCGGCAATTCCTGAAGGTGACGGGTGCCGCCGGGGTCGCGGTCGGTGTCGGCGGGTTCCTTGCCGCGTGTTCGAGCGCCGCGCCGGCCACGTCGGCCTCCGTACCTGCCGGCGCGCCGTCCGCGTCCGGTGCCGCTCCATCGGCGGCCGCGACCACGGCCCCGACCGGCACGTTCAACTGGATGACCTGGGGCGACCACTGGTACCAGGCCCAGGTCGACACGATTGCCGCCAACAACAACATCAAGGCCAACAGCACCCTCTTCAGCGACAACATCGACGCGTACACGAAGCTGAAGCAGGTCGGCGGCCAGCTGGACATGGTGTCCGGCGACGCCCTCTGGGTGCCCCATTACTTCGAGTCGGGCCTCATCGAGGCCTGGGACATCAACTCCCTCCAGGTCGCCTCGCAGCTCTACTCGATCGCCAGGTCGTTCCCGATCTGGACGAAGCCGGAGGGCTATCTCGGCTATCCGTTCGGGTGGTCGCCGGTCCAGATCTACTACGACCCGGCGCACGTGTCGCCGGCCCCGGATTCGTGGGAGGTGCTCCTCGACCCGAAGTACAAGGGCCGCGTCGTCGTCGAGGACCAGCCGGTCGAGATCATGGCCTACATGGGCAAGTTCGCCGGCGTGGGCAACGCCTACAGCATGACCCCCGACGAGATCGCCAAGGCGAAGGATCTCCTCAAGCAGCTCAAGCCGAACATCCTCCGCCTGGCGAACCAGGCGACGGACACCATCGCCGCGCTCAAGACCGGCGAGGCCTGGATCGCGACCGGCAACCTCGGCACCGAATCCCGGGTCAAGGACCAGGGCGGCCCGGACCTCAACGTCTTCACGCCCAAGGAGGGGACCATCGGCTGGATGGACTCCGAGATGGTCGTCAAGGGCGGCGCCAACGAGAACCTGATCATGCCGTTCCTCGAGCTGGCTGAGCAGGCCGAGTACATCGCCGCGAACTTCATCCTCAACGGCCGGCCGCTGTTCAACGAGAAGGCCTACAAGATCCTCGTCAACCAGGGCCAGCAGGAACGCGCCGACCGGTTCCTGTACAACAAGCCCGAGACTGTCCACACGATGGACCTCAAGGGCCCCGGCACCTCGACGCAGGCCGTCATCGACGCCTTCAACGAGGTCTTCGGCTCCTAGCTCGTCGCCACACGTCCAGGCGATCGTCATGACCGCGGACACCGCCAGCTCAGCCGACGTGGCTGCGCTGGCGGCGCCTCGCCCCAGCCTGCGCCGGCGCATCGAACGCGCGGCGCCGTTCCTGCCCGGGCTCACGATGCTCACGCTGCTCTTCGTGATCCCGATGGGCATCATGCTGCTCTTCAGCTTCTGGCGGACGAACTCGAACTTCGATCTGGTCCGCGAGTGGAACCTCAACAACTACGCGAGGTTCTTCAACCAGCCGACCTATATCCGCACCTTCATCAAGACCCTCGTGATGGCGTCGGCCGTGACCGCGGCGGGGCTGGCGATCTCGCTGCCGTTCACGTATTTCCTCGTCCGGTACGTGAGCCGGCGCTTCCAGCGGGCGGTCCTGCTGGCGGTGATCGTTCCGTTCTGGACGAGCTACCTGCTTCGGGTCTACGCCTGGCAGGCGATCCTCGGCGAGAAGGGGGCCCTCAACCAGTTCCTCATGGCCACGGGGGTGATCCAGCAGCCGTCGACGCTGTTCGTCTACAACGACCTCGCCGTCTTCGTCGTCCTCATCTACGTCTACTTCCCGTTCGCCGCCCTGGCGCTCTACGCCGCACTCGAGAAGTTCGATTTCACCCAGCTCAATGCGGCCCAGGACCTCGGCGCGCGGCCGGACCAGGCGTTCCGGCACATCCTGCTGCCCCAGATCCGGCCCGGGATCATCACGGCCTGCATCTTCGTGTTCATCCCGATCCTGGGCGAGTTCCTCACGCCGACCCTCGTGGGCGGTGCTTCGGGCAGTCTCATCGCGAACCTGATCGTGAATTTCACGCGCCAGGGCCAGTACCCGGAGGGCGCCGCGCTGGCGATCGTCATCGCCGTGTTCGTGACGGTCCTCCTGATCATCTTCCGACGGTCCCTGCGGGTCGAGGACGTGGTGGCCCGTGGCTAAGCGGACCAGTGCGCTCGAGACCATGCCGGTCAGCCCGCTGGCCCAGCAGACCCGGGGTTGCCTGTCCCTCGTGGCAGGGGCGACCCTCGTGTTCCTCTACCTGCCGATCGTCTTCCTCGTCCTGTTCTCCTTCGAGCAGGCGGACACGCCGGGCTTCCCGATCACGGGCCTGACGCTGCATTGGTACGAGAAGATGCTGACCGACAGCGCCATTCACTCGGCGCTGTTCAATTCCGTCATCGTCGCGGTCATCGTGGCCATCCTGGCGACGACGATCGGGACCATGGCCGCCTTCCCCCTGGTCCGGGGCGGGATCCGATTCCCCGGAACCGCCCGGATCCTCTTCACGCTGCCGATCATGATCCCCGGCGTGCTGATCGGGCTAGGCCTGCTCGTCTTCATCACCCTGCTCGGGATCAAGCTCGGGCTGCACACGGTGATCGCCGGCCATCTCGTGTTCACCACGCCGTTCGTGGTGCTCATCGTCGCGGCGCGGTTGCAGGGGTTCGATCGACGGCTCGAATGGGCGGCCGCCGACCTGGGCGCAAGCAATCGCCAGACGCTCCGGCACATCGTGCTGCCGCTCATCGCCCCGGCCATCGTCGCCGGCGCGCTGCTGAGCGTCACCCTCTCGATCGACGAGTTCGTCGTCACGTTCTTCACGATCGGGCCGCAGCTCACCCTGCCGCTGTTCATCATCACCCAGATCAAGTTCGGGGTGACCCCCGAGGTCAACGCGCTGGCCACCGTCATCCTCGTCGTGACGCTCACCGTCTTCGGAGTCGGGTCGTTCCTGCTCGGCACGGGACGCCGGTTCCGACGCCGGGAGCCGGAATGAGGCACGTCGGCGCGGTCCGTTCCGACGTGGCACGCCAACCGGGTCCCGGCCGGCCGTGAACGACGCCGTTCCATCGCCCGTGGACGGGCCGGGGCTGCTCGGCCCGCGGCGGGAGCCCACCGATCCGATCCGACTCGGCTTCCAGATCTGGGGTCAGATGGTCTCCTGGGCGGACCTGATGGCGGCCGGCGAGCGCATCGAGACCTTGGGGTTCGCCAGCCTCTTCGCGAACGACCACCTCATGCCGATCCTCGGCGACGCCGACGGGCCCGTGCTCGGGGCCCACGGGCCGGTGTTCGAGGGCTGGATGACGCTCGCAAGCTGGGCGACCCGCACGAGACGCATCCCCCTCGGCGTCCTCGTCTGCGGGGTCGGGTATCGCAACGTCGGCCTGACCGTGAAGATGGCCACGGCCCTCGACCACGCCAGCGGCGGTCGCGCGATGCTCGGTCTCGGAGCCGGGTGGCATGAGCCGGAGCACCGCGCGTTCGGGTACGACGTGCTGCCGCTCGGTGACCGGATCAGCCGCTTCGACGAGGCGAGCGCCCTCGCCCGGGCGATGCTGGACGGCGGGGCGGCAACCCAGGAGGGCCGTTGGGTCCGGAGTCACGAGGCAACGAACGATCCGCCGCCGGTCCAGGCGCGGATGCCCCTCCTGATCGGCGGGAGCGGCGAGAAGCGTACGCTTCGGATCGTCGCCCGCGACGCGGACATCTGGAATGGCGAGGGAGACCCCGCGACCTTCGCTCGCAAGAACGCGATCCTCGACGACCGCTGTGTCGAGATCGGCCGCGAACCGACCGAGATCCGTCGGACGGTCGGTGTGCCACCCGTCTGCATCCGGGATACGCGGGCGGCCGCCGTCGAAGCGCTCGGCGCGATCCTCCAGACGCAGGGAGCTCCTCCCGCCCAGGCGCGGGCCTGGGCCGCGAGTTCGCCGCTCGCGGACACCCAGGACGCCGTGATCCGGCTGCTCCGCGCGTGGCGCGAGGCCGGAGCCGAGGAGGCGGTGATCGACCTGCCGTCGCCGCTCGATGACGAGACCATGGAGCGCCTGGCCGGTCCCGTGCGGGAGCGTCTCGGATGACGTCGCGAGATCGTACCGAGTACCCGGACCGACACGAGGGAGGCCCGACCTGATGCGTGCTGCCGTCTACGAGG
>DATLVO010000270.1:0-4586 GCA_035577485.1 Verrucomicrobiia bacterium | reverse complement strand
CTGAAGACTTTCTTCTTCACCCGCGCCGGCGTCCTGAAGGCGGTGGATGATCTTTCCTTCTCGCTCGGGCGCGGCGAAACGCTCGCGATCGTCGGCGAGTCGGGCTGCGGCAAGAGCGTGACCTCGCTCTCGATCATGGGCCTCGTCGGACGGCCGGGGCGGGTCGATGCGGGCGAGGTCGTCTTCGACGGCCGCGATCTCCTCAAGCTCAAGCCCGACGAGATGCGCAAGCTCCGCGGCGACCGCCTGAGCATGATCTTCCAGCAGCCGCAGTCGTCGCTGAACCCCGTCCGCGACGTCGGGCGGCAGATCGGCGAGGTCCTCGAGCTCCACCGCGGGATGAAGCGCGGGCCGGCCCGGCAGCGGGCGCTCGAGCTGCTCCGGATGGTCGGGATCCCGGATCCCGAGCGGCGACTGAAGTCGTTCCCCCACGAGATGTCCGGCGGGATGGCCCAGCGGGTGATGATCGCCATGGCCCTCGCCTGCGAGCCGGAGCTGCTGATCGCCGACGAGCCGACGACCGCGCTCGACGTCACGATCCAGGCCCAGATCCTCGACCTGATGCGGAACCTGCGGGAGCAGACCGGCACGGCGATCATCCTGATCACCCACGACCTCGGCGTCGTGGCGGAGATGTGCGACCGGGTCGCGGTCATGTACGCCGGCGAGATCGTGGAGCAGACCGACGTCTCGACGCTCTTCCGGCTCGCACGGCATCCGTACACGCGCGGCCTGATCGGGTCGATCCCCGTCGTCGGCGACGTCCGCGAGGAGCTGAGCGTCATCCCCGGCAACGTCCCGAACCTGATCGACCTGCCGAAGGGCTGCCGGTTCGCGCCCCGCTGCGCCTCGCGGGTCGCCGAGGACAACGCGATGGCCCTCGACGTCCACCCCGGGCTCCACCCGATCGGGCCGGGTCACGAGGTCCGTTGCTGGCTGTACCACGACGTCAACGGCCGGCTGCTGCCGCGGCCGGAGGGCTGGGTGCCGCGGACGGACGTGCCGGCCGCCGAGGTGCTCGCGACCGGCGCGGCCGCGGACGGCGGCGCCGCGGCAACGAGCGCGAGCGGCGACCGTTCATCCGAGACCGCCCGATGACGTCGGTCGCGTCGGGTTCGTCGGCCGAGTCGGTCGCATCGGGTTTGTCGGCGACCGAGCGGCCCCTCATCGAGGTCCGCAACCTCGTCAAGCACTTCCCGGTGCGCGGCGGGATCCTCCAGCGCACCGTCGCCTCGGTCCAGGCCGTGGACGGCGTCAGCTTCACGATCCGGCGTGGCGAGACGCTCGGGCTCGTCGGCGAGTCTGGCTGCGGCAAGACCACGGTCGGACGGGTCCTGCTCCGGCTGATCGAGCCGACGTCGGGCGAGATCATCGTCGACGGCGTGGACATCGCCCGCCTGTCCGGGTCGGCCCTCAAGCCGTACCGCCGCCGGATGCAGATCATCTTCCAGGACCCGTTCGCGTCACTCGACCCGCGGACCCCGATCGGCGACAGCATCGGCGAAGGGCTCCGGATCCACGGCCTCGGGACGCCCGCCGAGCGCCGACGGCGGGTCACGGAGATCATGGATCTCGTCGGGCTGGCCCCGTACCACGCCCGGCGCTACCCGCACGAGTTCTCCGGCGGTCAGCGGCAGCGGATCGGGATCGCCCGGGCCCTCGTCCTGCGGCCGGACCTGGTCGTCTGCGACGAGCCCGTGTCGGCCCTCGACGTCTCGATCCAGGCCCAGGTCCTCAACGAGCTGAAGGGCCTCCAGCGCGAGCTCGGCCTGACGTACCTCTTCATCGCCCACAACATGGGCGTCGTCGAGCACATCAGCGACCGGGTCGCCGTGATGTACCTCGGCAAGATCGTCGAGCTCGCCGAGCGGCGCGAGATGTTCCGGGCCCCGGAGCACCCCTACACCCAGGCCCTGTTCTCGGCGATCCCGATCCCCGACCCCGAGCTGCGCCGGAAGCGGATCATCCTGTACGGCGACGTGCCCTCTCCCGTCAACCCGCCCAGCGGCTGCCACTTCAACCCGCGCTGCCAGCTGCGAGCCGAGCTGGGTGGCCCGCAGATCTGCACGACCGACGAGCCGCCGCTCGTCGATGGCGGTGACGAGCACCTGGTCGCGTGCCATTTCCGCGGTGCGGGGCGCGAGGCGAGGCGAGGGTCGGCTGCTCCGGCCTAGACCCTCGGCGGGCGTGTTCCCTGCCATTTGTTCGCCCGGGCGAACGTTCGCGCGAGATTCCAGCGGCCAATGCCTTCGAGTCGCGGTGTGGTCAGCCGCTGGAGGCGAACTCCCGCCCGGATCGGGCCGAGATGGCGCGATGGCTCGAGCTAAGGAGCGCATGGCGAACTGTTGACAGGATCGCCCGCGCGTACGGGCGAGGGGCCGCGGCGGCCGAGCCGCCTCAGGCGGTGACGTCTGCCGCGACGGCGGTGTCGATCACGTCCTGCGTCTGGACGACCTGCGAGACCGTCCGGTCGCTCACGTCCTCCGCGAAGTGGCAGGCGCTCTGGTGGCCCGACTCGAGGACCCGGAGCTGCGGCTCCTCGGTGACGCAGCGCTCGGGGTTGCCGAGCTTCTCGCGCAGCCAGCACCGGGTGTGGAACCGGCATCCCGACGGGGGCGCGGCCGGCGACGGCACGTCGCCCTTCAGCACGAGGCGCTTCTTCTTGCGCCGCGGATCCGCCTCCGGGATCGCTGACAGGAGCGCCACCGTGTAGGGATGGCGGGCGTTCTGGTACAGCTGCTCGACCGTCCCGACCTCGGCGATCTTGCCGAGGTACATCACCGCCACCCGGTCGCTGAAGTACTGGATCACCGACAGGTTGTGGCTGATGAACAGGTAGGTCAGGTTGAAGTCGCGGCGGAGGTCGACGAGCAGGTTGAGGACCTGGCTCTGGATCGAGACGTCGAGAGCCGAGACGGGCTCGTCGCAGACCACGAACTCGGGATCGAGGGCGAGCGCCCGGGCGATCCCGATGCGCTGCCGCTGGCCGCCGGAGAACTCGTGGGGATAGCGGCGCGTGTAGTCGCGCCGAAGGCCGACGACCTCGAGCGAGTCCTCGACCTTCTTGTCCCGCTGCTTCCGATCTTTCATCCCCTGGGCCAGGAGCCCCTCGCCGATGATGTCGCTCACCGGCATCCGCGGGTTCAAGGACCCGAACGGGTCCTGGAAGATGATCTGCATCCGCCGCCGGACCGGCCGCAGCTCCTCCTGGGTCAGCGTGCTGATGTCCCGTCCGCCGAAGATGACCGTCCCGGCGGTCGGCTCGGTCAGTCGCAGGAGCGATCGACCCAGCGTCGTCTTGCCGCAGCCCGACTCGCCGACGAGGGCGAACGTCTCGCCGCGCTGGACCTCGAAGTCGACCCCGTCGACGGCGTAGACCGTACCGATCTGCCGGCGGAGGAACCCGCCGATGATCGGGAAGTGCTTCTTGAGACCCGTGACCTTGAGGATCGGCTCGGTCTCGGCTGCGTTGTCTGCGCGCCGCTGGGCATCGGCGGCGGTCGCCGCCTCGACGCCGGCCGTCCATCGCTCGGCCGCGCTTCGATCCGGGCTCGGCGGCGGCGCGTTGCCGTCCGTCTCCGAGCGATCCGGGCCGGGGGCCGGGGGCGTGACCGGGGGCGGCGTGGCATCGGCCGGGCTCGTCGGCGGCAGCCCTTCGGTCATCCGTGGCCTCCCAGATCGCGTCCGACGGTCATCGCCTGCTCGTGCGCCTCGAGGGCCTGCTCCCGTCGGCCGACTCCGGCGGCCGTGTGGAGATGGCACCGCGCGTGCTGGCCGGCATGATCGGTCTCGAAGAGATCGGGTGCCGTCTTCCGGCAGAGATCCCAGGCGTACGGGCACCTTGGCTCGAACCGGCAGGCGGGCGGCAGGTTGAACGGGGACGGCACCGTTCCCTTGATCACCGAAAGCCGGCCGCCGCGCTTGTCGACGGTCGGGATCGACTCGATCAGGCCCATCGTGTACGGGTCGCGCGGCTCGAGCAGGACCTGGTCCACGGTCCCCGTCTCGACGACCTGGCCGGCGTACATCACGACGACGTCCTCGACCATCTCGGCGATCACGCCGAGATCGTGGGTGATGAGCATCAGGGCCGAATCGGTCCGCTCCTGGATCGACTTCAGGAGCTCGAGGATCTGGGCCTGGATCGTGACGTCGAGGGCCGTCGTGGGCTCGTCGGCGATGAGCAGCTTCGGCTCGCACGACAGGGCCATCGCGATCATCACGCGTTGCCGCATGCCGCCGGACATCTCGTGCGGGTATTGCTTCGCCCGTCGCTCCGGGCTGGGGATCCCGACGAGCTTGAGCGACTCGATCGCCCGCTCCCACGCCTCCTTCTGCTTGACCTTCAGGTGGAGCGCGACCTGTTCGGCGATCTGGTCCCCGATCGTGAACACCGGGTTCAGGCTCGTCAGCGGCTCCTGGAAGATCATCGCGATGTCGTTGCCGCGGATCTCGCGCAGCTTGCGGGCGCTCAGCCCGAGCAGCTCCTGGCCCTTGAACAGCGCCCGCCCCTCCGTCATCGTGTTCCGCTTCGCGTTCAGGCCCATGATCGTCAGGCACGTGACGCTCTTGCCGCAGCCGGACTC
>DATLVO010000269.1:0-2217 GCA_035577485.1 Verrucomicrobiia bacterium | reverse complement strand
CCACGGCGGAGATCTCGCGGTCCCAGCTGTGGCAGTGGCGGGTCGCCGGAGCGACGCTCGACGACGGCCGCCGGGTCACGGGCCAGCTCTACGCCTCGATCCGGGACGAGGAGCTGGCGGCGCTCGGCGGCCGAGCGGGCGGCAACGGGAATCTCGCGGCCGCGACGGAGCTGCTCGACGCCCTGGTCCTGGACGACACGTTCACCGAGTTCCTGACGATCCCGGCGGGCGCGCTGCTCGACTGAGCGGTTCCATGCGGTCACCTCGATCGCGCTGAACGCCCAGCGTTCCTACGAGCGGTCGGCGCCCGCCGGGAGGAGACGGTCGACCCGTTTGCCCGACGAATCGATCGCCCGGCGTTCCGAATCGCGATTCACGGGGTTCGGGCCTGGCCATACGCGGGGTTCCTCCGCTCGTAGGAACGCCCGGCGTTCGTGGGCCGGCGGAGCGGAAACCTCTGACTCCGATCTTTGTCCACCGACTTGACAAAGACCCTTCCGGTAGCGCACTTTGTCCATCGACTGGACGAAGTCGGGGCGCGGAGGAGCGACCGACCGACGGCCGTCGAGGAGGAACGACCCGGCCGATGGCGCTCCCGACCAAGGCGACGCACCAGCAGACCCGCGTCCACAACGAGCGGCTCGTCGTCCGCACGCTGTACGACTTCGGGCCCATCAGCCGCGCCGAGGTCGCCCGCCTCACCGGTCTCACCAGAACCACGGTTTCCGACGTCGTCGCCACGCTCCTCGATGGCGGCGTCGTCCGGGAGATCGGGCGCGGGCCGTCCAGCGGCGGCAAGGCGCCCATCCTCGTCGAGGTCGACGACGACGCCCGCTTGGTCGTCGGACTCGACCTCGGCGAGGAGCACTTCGCCGGCAGCCTCGTCAACCTCCGCGGCGAGATCCGCCGGACGGTCGAGCTGCCCGTCGACGGCCGGGACGGCGACGCGGCGGTCCAGCTCGTGTTCGACCTCCTCGACCGCCTTCTCGAGGGCAGCACCGCGCCGCTGCTCGGCATCGGGATCGGAACGCCGGGCCTCGTCGACAGCCGCACGGGCACGATCCGCCGGGCGGTCAACCTCGACTGGCGTGACCTGCCCCTCGGCCCGATCGTCGGCGAGCGGTACGGCGTCCCCGTCAACGTCGCGAACGACTCCCAGGCGGCCGCGCTCGCCGAGTACACCTATGCCGGCGGCGACCGCGTCCCGAACCTGATCGCGATCCGCGTCGGGCGAGGCGTCGGTGCCGGCCTCGTGCTCCGCGGCGCGCTCTTCCAGGGCGACGGCTCGGGCGCCGGCGAGATCGGCCACGTCGTCGTCGACGACCAGGGCAGCCTCTGCCGCTGCGGTCGCACCGGCTGCCTCGAGACGGTGGCCGGCATGCGGGCGATCGAGGCGCTGGCGACCGCGTCCGCCGGGACCCCGACCGATCTCGCCTCGATCCGTCGTGCGATCGACGCCGGGGAGCCGTGGGCAACGGCGATCGCGAGCGACGCCGGCCGCTGGCTCGGGCGCGCCATTGCCGGGCTGATCGGCGCCCTCGACGTCGAGCGGATCGTCCTCCTCGGTCCGGTCACCGAGCTCGGCGACGTCTGGCTGGACGCGGTCCGCGCCGAGGCCGGTGATCGCGCCCTCGGCCAGCTCGCGGAGCGGACCGACATCAGCGTCGGCATGCCGACCACGAACGTCGTGATCCGTGGTGCATCCGCGCTCCTGGTCGCCCGCGAGCTCGGCCTGAGCCTGGCCCGATGACGGACCCCAGGTCCACTCCCTCCATGACCGGCACGGGCCTTCGCGTCGGCGTGGACATCGGCGGCAGCAAGGTGGCCGTGATCGTGGTCGACGCGTCGGGCGCGGTCGTCGGGCGCGAGCTGGCGCCCTCCGTCGCCGCCGACCCGGACCTCGCGATCAAGCAGATCGCCGCCGTCATCCGCTCCGCGGTCGCCGCCGCCGGCGCCGACATGGACGCCGTCGAAGCGGTCGGCGTCGGCGTCCCCGGCCGCGTCGACCGGGCCACCGGCACCGTGACGTTCGCCGTCAACCTCGGCTGGCAGCACCTGCCGCTGGGCGAACGCCTCGCGACGGCCCTCGGCGTGCCCGTCGCGGTCGAGAACGACGTCCGGACCGCGGCCGCCGGCCTCCATCGGCGGGCGCCCTTCGGCCCGATCGACGACCTCGCGTACCTGAGCATCGGGACGGGGATCTCGGCCGGGATCGTC
>DATLVO010000268.1:0-7148 GCA_035577485.1 Verrucomicrobiia bacterium | reverse complement strand
ATTGTCGTGGGCGTCCGAGATATAGGCGTACGTGATCGGCACGCCGGACTCCTGCATCTCCGCCGCGTAGGCGAGGGACACGGCCGCCGACATCCCGTCGAAGCCCGGGAAGCCGGGCTGACCGAAGGGATCCTGGATGGGCTTGCTGTCGAGGCCGGTGACCGTCGACCCGCCGGTCAGCAGCGGATTGATCTGCTGGGCGCCGTGGAGGGCCTTGAAGCCGGTGTACGCCGGCTGTTCGTCCGGCAGGGCGTCGCTCTGGCCCGAGGCGCACGTCGCCGAGCCCTGGGCGCAATGGATCGAGAAGCCGACGAAGTCGGTCTGGGCGAGCGTCCGGTCGGCCGTCCCGGAGGGCGACGTCTGCGAGAAACGAGCCTCGTTCCATTGGGGCGATCCCTGGCCGAAGACCTTCGTGATGTCGCCATTCGGGTTCGTCGTCACCGTTCCGTAGACGGTCGTGCCGACCGGGCGGGCGGTCGTGATCGGCGCGGTGAGGGTGAGCCTCGGCCCGGGCGGCGTGGCGCTGCCGACGATCGAGGCGATCGTGGCGGTCTCCGAGCCCGGGTCATGTCCGATCGTGATCACCTGGCCGACGGAGAAGCCGCTCGTGCTGCCGACGAGAAGGGTGGTATCGCCGGCCGCCGCGGCCACCCGGACGGGTGTCGGGCCGCCGGTCACGAAGACGGCGCCGTTGTTCTCGAGGACCGCATTCGCGGTGGCGACGCCGCCCCAGTCGCAGCCGGCCCGCGTGAACGGCACCCACGGCGCGGGCGCGGTGGCTCCGTTCGGGGAGATCATGTTCTGGACCGTCGGCGTTCCCGCTGCGGACACCGGGTCCGTCCAGTAGCCGAACGAGCTCGGGAACGAGAAGCCGCCCGTGGACGAGGTCCGGACGTAGCTGTTCGAGACCGTCTGGCCGTGTCGATCCGGGTAGAGCCCGGTCAGCGAGGAGAGGATCCCGCCGGCCGTATGCGAGATCAGGATCGTGTGGTCGTTCGAGAGCAGCGTCCCGTTGCTCTTCATGAAGTTCAGCAGGTTCGGCATCTGCTCGAGGTCCGACGGAACGCCCGGCCGGTCGCGGAGCAGGTGGGTGTTGTCGAACTGGATGTACACGACGTGCTTGACGGCGCCGTTCGGTCCCAGCTGACAGCCGGCAGCCGGGCTCGGCGAGGCGGCGAGGGCCGTCGCGCCGGGACCGGCGACGAGGATCGACGATGCCGCCAGGGCCGCCGAGGCCCCGAGCGTCAGGAGGCGCCGGAATCGAAGGAGTCGAGCGTGTCGCATGCGGACCTCCAACGGATTGCGAGCGTGCGTCGGCCGGGCGCTGCCTGCGTCCGGAGGAACCGGCGCTGGGGGCGCGTGCGACGAGCCGGGTATCAGGACTCGTCGTCGCGTCGGGGGGCGATGGCGTCAGTTATACGCCGAATGTTCAACACCGGCAGCGACGGACGGTCAACGACCTGTTACGGCTCGGCGGTCGATGGGTCGATGGCCGATTCGCGCACGAACGTCCGCCGCGTCGACGGCCGCCAGCCGTCGGGCGGGCCGTCCGCCGCCCGGCTGCCGGGCGCCTCTCCTCCGAGCGGCCACGGGACCCCGACGAGCTCCCCGCCGTCGCGATGGAGAACCGTCTCGAGGAACACGACGTCGTACTCGATCACGTGATCCATCGCGAACGCCTCCCGTTCGGTCCACCAGTCGGCCCCGTAGAACGTGGACTTGCGTGCCTCCCGGTCCGCCTCGTCGGCGAACGTCCGGAGCCAGATGAAGGTTCCGGTCTCCGGATCGATCCCGGCGAACTCCACCTGGCTGCCGGCCGCCTCGTTGCGACGCCCCGCCTCGTGGAAGAACGCGACCCACGATCGGAGCTTCTCCGGCCGGATCCGGTAGCGTCGGAGCTCGGTGATCACGGCGGCCTCCTGTCGAGTTCGATCGTCGTCGCCATGCTCGATTGCAATGCGGACAGGGCTTGACGTGTATCGCCGACCGCCGGACGATTCCGGCGATGGACGAGGAGGATCTCGACCCGCGTGAGGCCGAGCGCGCGCGCCGACGCGACCGCGAGGCCCTGGCCGCGGAGCGCGAGCTGATGCGCCCCGGGATGGGCAAGGTCTTCAAGCAGATCCAGGACGCCCAGAAGAAGGCCGCGGACGAGACGCCGGTCCCGAGACGCCCCGCCCGACGACGTTCCGACTGACGCGAACCGCCCGAACCGCGGGTCCGCGCCAGGCCAACCTCGCGAGGAGACGCGAGGCCCACACCCGCCTTCGGTGCCGGCACTCCGGCGCCGCAGCCCAGAACGGACCGGGGAGGTTCAGATGGCTCGAACGAGATTCCGCCTCGTTGCGATGGCAGCCCAGATCGTGGTCGCGAGCATGGTCCTCGGAGCAGGCACTCCTGCGCTCGCAGGCAAGCCCGTCGCAGGCGGCGCCGGCGCAGCCGCGGCCGTGACTACGCCCCCGCGCGCCATCCCGACCCACGTCTACTCGCCCTACTTCGAGACCTGGACGACCGACTCGATCACGGCAACTGCCAACGCCTCGGGCGTCCGCTACTTCACGCTGGCCTTCCTCGAGACGACGAGCAAGACCTCGTGCACGCTGGCCTGGGACGGGGTCGCGGCGGACGCGGTGGCCAACGGCAAGTACAGCGCCGAGGTCGACACCCTGCGGGGGATGGGTGGCGACGTGATCCCCTCCTTCGGCGGTTGGAGCGCCGACCAGGGCGGCACCGAGATCGGCGATTCGTGCAGCAATGTCAACTCGATCTTCGCGGCCTACCAACAGGTGCTGACGACGTATCACGTCACCCGGCTGGACATGGACATCGAAGGCCGGTCCCTCACGAAGCCGGCCGGGATCGACCGTCGCAACAAGGCGATCAAGCTGCTCCAGGACTGGGCGACGGCCAACAACTACCCGCTGACGATCTCGTACACGATCCCGACGTCCGCGTCCGGGCTCGAATCCAGCGGGGTTGCGGTCATCCAGAACGCGGTCTCGAACGGCGTCCGCCTCGACGTCGTCCAGCCGATGGTCTTCGACTACTACGACCGCGTGACGACGGACATGGGAGCGGCCGCGGTCAACGCGCTGACGGGCCTCAAGGGCCAGCTCCACGCGATGTTCCCGACGCAGACCGACGCCCAGCTGTACGCCATCGAAGGCGCCACGATCATGAACGGGATCGACGACTACCCGAAGAAGACCGAGGTGACGACGCTGGCCAACGCCACGACCCTGCTCAACTTCGCGAAGGCCAACCGCATCTCGACCCTCTCGATGTGGGCGATCCAGCGGGACAACGGCGGATGCCCGGGCAACGGCGGCGCGAACAACTGCTCGGGGATCGTCCAGAACCCGTGGGACTTCAGCCACATCCTCGACGGATACACGAACTACCCATAGGCGACCGTCCCGGCTCGATCGGGACCGGGCGAGCACCTCGAGGGCGAGCCCGGTCCCGAGTGACCGAACCCGGCGAGCGGACGACGACCGCTTGAACCGGTCGGGCATCATGGAGCCGTGACCGAGATCCCCGCCGATCACCCGGCCGAGCGCCCCGCTCGCGGCTCGGCACGGCCCGCGCTCCACGGGTCGATGACGCGACCGGCCGGGTTGACGCGCGGACCGGGCCACGTCGTCGTCCACGGCAACCCAGCGTTCCTTCGGGTCTTCGGCGAACGGTCCATCGGGCTCCCGGCGCGCGAGTGCATGCTCGCCCTGTCGCCGGACGCATTCGCGCTCCTCGACGCCGTCCTCCGGATCGGGCACCCGGCGGCCCGCTGGATCGAGCTCGACGGCGACGCGTGGCGGCTGACGGCCGTTCCCCGCACCGAGCCCGGCGCCGCCGATCCGTACGGCCTCGCCTTCCACCTCCGGGCGCGGTCGGACGTCGCGATCGTCGCCGACCCGACGGACGAGAGGGCTGCCAAGTGAGCGACGATCGGCCGCTCCCCGACGCCCTCCTCGAGGTGCGGCTGGATGCTTGGCTGAGCGCCCCGAACCCACGGACGCGATCCAGGAGCTGATGCGCCGGAGCATGGCCGACGCCGTCCGCCGGTCGCGAGCCCACTTCGCCTCGATGACACCGGAGCAACGAGCGACCTTCGGGATCACGGAGCCGGGCTGGGAGCGCCACATCGGCGAGGGGCTGGGCCTCGACGCCGACGAAACGGCTGATTCAGGCCTTTCGGGCGCCCGACCGCTTCCGGACGTCCAGCGAGACCGCGCGTCCGTCCTCATCGACCACTCGCCAGCGCACGCCGAGGTCCTCGTCGCGACCGTCGGCGAGGAGCGCGGCCACATCCGCCGGGGCGGCGTTTGCGCCGAGCGCCTCGAGGCGTCGCTCGATCGCGAAGGCGGTCACCGCCGGGACATCGCCGACGACGTCGCGTCGGGCCATGCCCTCGGGGTCGCGGGCGCCGGCGTCCTCGAGGCGGGCGATCAACCGACGGGCGCGGCGGCGGTCTTCGGGCTCGAGCGCCGCGAACCAGCTCGGCTCGACGGGCTCGTCTGACTCTACCGACTCGACGGGCTTCGTTCTGAGCGTCGCGGCGGGCTCGGCCGGTTTCTCCGGCCTGGCCCGAGCCCCGGATTTCCCGCGAGGCGCCCCGGCACGCGCCTGACGTGTCCCGCCGGGTGAGGTCGCTGGCTCCTCCCGCGGCGTCCGTGCGCGTCCGATGCGGTCCGCGAGCGGCGAGGCCGCCGCCGGCGCCGCGCGGGCCCCCGCGATCGCGGTCTTGGCTTCGGTCAGGCTCCGGAACGGCCCCCGAACGAGCGGCAGGCCCAGGTCGTCGGTCTGCTCGGCGTCGACGACGACCCACGTGCCCGACTGGGGTTCGATCGTGAAGCGATCGTCGCGCGTCTGCCACCGGCCGCCACCGAGGCGCTTGAGCGATTCGTCGCCGGCGGCGGTCGAGGGAGCCATGCCGGCGCAGTCTAGTCGAACGGGAGGAACCGGCCGTCGGGGTCGCGCGGGGCCGGGACCACGCCCACGATCGCCGCGCGGTCGATCGCACCGAAGACGTGCGGGTAGATACCGCTCGGATCGTCGACCCTCCAGCGGCTCGCGATCCCGTCGAGGTCGACCGTCAGGACCACGAACGGGCGTGGATCGTCGCGATAGTGGCGGTTCGCCGTCGCGACCATCGCCGCGGCACCGTCCGTGCAGTGGATGAAGCCTTCGGCCTCGAGCGACGGAGCCCCCAGCGGCTGATCGGCGGGCGCGCCGTCCCACCACTCGAGGGGCGTCAGGTGGTACGTCAGCCGGGTCATCGGGGTGAGGAGTCGCGCGGGGCGTCGCGTCAGGCGGGCGGCGGGCTGTCGGGCGAGACCCAGCCGCGGTCGAGGGCGACCTGGATGACCGTCGGCCGATCGTTGGCGAGCGCCTGGCGGAGGGCCTGCTCGAAGGCGGCGTTCGTCTCGACCCGGATCCCGCGAGCCCCGCAGGCTCGGGCGATCGCCGCGAAGTCGATCGGCCCGAGATCCGTCGCGATCCCGCCCTCGAGGCCGTTGCCGCGTCGGTCCTGGTGCATCCGGATCGTGCCGTAGCGCACGTTGTCGAAGACGATCGCGATGACCCGGGCCTTCTCCCGCACAGCGGTCTCGAGCTCGGCCATCGTCATCGCGAAGCCCCCGTCGCCGGCCAGGGCGACGACCGGCCGGTCCCGATGGACGAGCGCAGCGGCGATGGCCGCCGGCAGGCCGTAGCCCATCGCCCCGGACGTCGGGCCCAGGAACGTGCCGGGCCGCCGGAACCGGAAATGGCGGGCGACCCAGAGACCGAAGTTCCCGGCGTCGGTGGTGACGATCGCATCGTCGGGAAGGATGCGGCGGAGGGCCTCGATCGCCTGGGCCGGATGGACGCCCGGGCCCTGCCACGGCGTCTCGTCGACGGCCGTCGCGGCCTCCCAGGCCGCTCGATCGGTCTCGTTGGCCGCCTGGCGGGCATCGGCCGAGGCGGCGTCGAGGACGCCCTCCTGGAGGCGGGCGATCGCGGCTTTCAGGAACGCCCGGGCATCGGCCCGGATCGCGTGCTCGGGCGAGGGCAGGCCGGGCCGCGTCGCGAGCGGCTCGACGTCGACGTGGATCCAGCGTTGTCCGGGTCCCGGGATGCGGTATCCGAACGAGGTGATCTCCGAGAGCCGGCAGCCGATGACGAGGAGCACGTCGGCGGATTCGAGACGCTCGCGGACGGCTGCCGGGCTGCCATAGCCGGCCATCCCGAGATAGAGCGGGTGATCGTTCGGCACGACGTCGCCGCGGCGCCAACCGGCAATCACGGGCACCCGCAGGAGCTCCGCGATCTTGATCAGGTCGGACGACGTTCGCGCTCGGAGCACGCCGCCACCCGCGAGGATGACCGGCCGCTCGGCCGAGGCGAGAGCGTGGAGCACGGCGCGGACGTCGTCGGCTTCGGGCCGCGATGGCGCCGGTCGCGACGTGTCGAGCGACGTCCCCGCCGGCAGCTCCTCGTCGAGGAGGTCCTCCGGGATCGAGAGCAGGGCCGGGCCGGGCCGGCCCGTGAGCGCGGCACGAACCGCGTCGCCGACGGCCGTCGGCACGTCTGCGGCGCTGCGAAGCTCGGCCGCATGGGTCGCAAGGCCGCCGATCGTCGCGGCCTGGTCGATCTCCTGGAACGCCTCGCGCCCGATGAACGGGCGCTCGACCTGCCCGACGAGGGCGAACATCGGCGACGAGTCCTGGCGGGCCGTGTGGATGCCGATCGCGAGATTCGCGGCCCCGACGGCGCGGGTGCCGAGCGCGGCCGCCGGACGGCCGGTCAGCTGGCCGTGGGCCTCGGCCATGAACGCGGCGGCGCCTTCGTGACGCGTCGCGACGACGCGGATCCCGGCGGCCTCGAGCCCTTCGAGGAGGCCGAGGAAGCTCTCACCCGGGACCGTGAACGCGAACCGCACACCGGCGGCCCGGAGCGCGTCTGCGATGAACCGGCCGACGGTGCGGGCCAAGGCAGGCTCGGGCTCGGGCTCGGTCCCTGGCTCAGTCTCGGGCTCCGCGTCGGGCCCGGGTTCTGCGTCGGGCTCCGGTTCCGCGTCGGGCTCCGGTTCCGCGTCGGGCTCGGGCTCAGCGTTCCCGTCAGGTTCGGGCTCCGCCCTGGGCTCGGGGTCCACCGCCTGCTCAGGCTCC
>DATLVO010000267.1:0-7090 GCA_035577485.1 Verrucomicrobiia bacterium | reverse complement strand
TGCCGGCCGGGGCGGGCGCCAGCTGGTCGGCGACCACGACGAGCTCGGTCGAGGACGGCGAGTAGACGAGCGTCCCGCTCGTCGCGCCATCGCTGGTGTTGGCGAGGCGGATCCTCCGGACATCCGGCTGCGCGTCGACTCGGAGGGTCCAGACGGCGACCTCGCCGAGCGCCTCGATCTCGGCCGCCTGGCCGCGGACCTCCGCGTCGCGTCCGCCGTTGACGAACAGCGCCGTGCCGGCGACGGCGAGGGCGATGGCGGCCGCCAGCCCCGCGAGGACCGGCAGGCGCGCCACGCGTCGGGCCCGGCGGTCCGTCGTGATCGGGATCGGCTGGGCGGCGGTTGGCTCGGCGACGACCGGCGTGGCCGGGCTCGACGCCGTGGCCGGGCTGGACGGCGCGGCAGACGCCCCGGCGCCCCGCGGCCGTCCGACGGCACTGACGTACGCGAGCGTCCGCTCGCGGAGCTCCGGCGGCGGCACCGCCTGGACGGTCGGCCGGATGATCCCGATCGAGCGACGCAGCCGCTCGAGCTCGTCGGCGCAATCGGGGCAGCCGGCGAGATGACCGGCGACGAGCGCCGCCGTCGGCGTGTCGCCGGCCATCAGTCGCTCGAGCCCGTCCGGCTCGACGGCCGCATCTGCGAGGAGGTCTCGCACCTCGTGGTGTTCCATCTCTCCCATCATCGATTGATTCGTTCGGTCATCGGGACCGGGATCGGCGTCGGGGCCGCTCCTGGTCCCAGCTCTTCTGCCAGCACGCCACGCAGTCGGAGCAACGCCCGTCGCGTCCGCGTCTTCACCGTCCCAAGCGGCCACCCGAGCCGCTCGGCGATCTCCGACTGGGATAGCTCCTCGCGGTAGGCGAGGACGATCGCCGTGCGCTCGGCGTCGGGCAGATCGTCGAGCGCCTCGCGAAGGACCTGTCGCAGCTCTGTCGTTGCCAGCTCACCCTCCGGCCCCGGACCGAGGCCCGCCCCTCCGAGGATCGTCCCCGTCGCGACCAGCCGGTCCAGCGCCGCACTGTCTTGTTCGTCCTCGCCGCTCGTCGCCGAGAATGGGACGAGGCTGGGCCGCCGTCCCGCCGCCCGCAGCCGGTCGACCGTCCGGTTCCGGGCGATCGTGTGCAGCCACGCGGCCAACGAGCCCATGGCCGGGTCGAACAGCTCGGCCCGGTTCCACAGCGCGAGGAACGTCTCCTGGACCACCTCCTCGGCGATCTGCCGATCTGCGGTCAACCGGCTCGCCGCCGCGTAGACCGCGTCGACGTACAGGTCATAGAGCGCCCCCAGCGCATCCTCGGACCCACCCGCGACCTCTCGGACGAGGGCGGCATCGTCGGCGCGCTGGCGATCTCCTGCCATCGTTACGTGCCTGCCCGCTCGTCGGTTTCGTGCGGGACGTGGAGCGGCCGGTGCTCGAAGCCGCTCGAGAAGACGACGTCGGTCTCGGTCTGGAACACGTTGGGAGTCGCCCGGACCGCGCGCAGGATCCGCTCGAGGTCGCGGGTGTCGCGGGCGCGGACCTTGATCAGGTAGTCGGCCGCGCCGGCGATCCGATGGCACTCCTCGATCTCCGGCACCGCGGCGAAGTCTTCGGTCAGGTCGATGGCCGTCGTGCCGGGCGCCTGGGTGATCCAGCTGAACGCGAGGATGTCGTACCCGATCGAGTGGGGGTCGACGACCGCGGCATAGCCCTGGATGACGGCGCGCGCCTCGAGCTTCTTCACCCGCTCGTGGGCCGACGGACCGCTCATGCCGACCTCGGCGCCGAGCTCGGCGTAGGGCCGCCGGCCGTCGCGCTGGAGGATCTCGAGGATCCGGGCGTCGTTCGCACTCATGCGATTGGTGGATGGCATCCAGTACCTATTCGTCAGGCAGATCGATTGATGAGTCTCGGTTTATTAGGTATCCTGATCGAAGACAACTTTGATCGTCGGTCCGTCGCAGTTGAGCGACGGGATCCCCAGAGGTCCGCGGCGATCACGCAGCGGAGGTTCCCATGTTCGTCGCCGCATTGGGGTTCCTGGCGCTGTTCTCTTTGATCAGCATCCTGCTGGGCTATGAGGATCCGCGCCCCATCACGGACCCCCGAGATGAACTGCTGCTCTGGATGCGTTTCGGCGTCCGCTGAGCTCGGCTCGATAGCCTAACCCACGAGGTCTCGATCCCCATCGGGACCTCGTTTCGATTCCCGGGCATTGATCCGCGCGACGCCGGCCCGGCTGGGCCCCGCGGGGCGCGCTCGGGCAAGCTCGGTTTGTTGCATGCAGGATCGTCGGTCCTGTGATCGCGGGAGGAATCTCGACTGGCCGACCGACCGAGCGTGGGCTCGTTACGTGCGAGGCACCTGGGTCCTGAGTGCAACGGTTTTCGGCCAACACCGCCGATATCAGGCGCCTGGGTCCTGAGCGCAACGGATTTCGGCGAACACCGCAGATATCAGGCGCCTGCGTCCTGAGCGCAACGGATTTCGAGCGCCGGCGCCCCTCAACGGGGCGGTGTCACCACTCCCCGGCGGGTCGCCGCGCGACACTCGCGGCCGGGGATCTACCGAACGATGGGCAATCCCCCGGGGTCGCCGCTCATGCGGCGTTGAGTCAGTCGGCGACTCAGTTCCGTCCCGAGCACGCTCGGCAGTGCTCGAGTTGCGACGCGGTCGTGCAGGCCGGAACCGATCCTGAGTCACGGGGCGACTCAACGGTCTGGAGGCGCGCCACCCCGTTCACCACTCCCCGGCGGGTCGCCGCGTGACCGTGATCAGCTGTCCCGCCGGGAGATGCGCCTCGAGGCACGTCACGCCCGACGGTCCCACGAGCGCATCGTGGCTCGTCCCCGCGGGGAGCTCCAGGCGGTCGCCGGTCGCGAGGTCGATCGATCGGCCGTCGGCCGGCAGCCCGAACCGGACCGAGCCACGGTCGACCACGATCACCTTGTCGTAGCTGTGCTCGTGGGCCGCGTAGCGCTCGCCCGGTCCGTTCGACCACGGCGACGGATCGAGGCCGTCGCTCCGGAGGCGCGCCGCCGCTTCCATCAGCCCCCGACGGAGACGCCGATCGCCGTGCCGACGACGTAGGTCACGATCGCGGCGGCCGCGCCGATCCCGACCTGGCGGGCGCCGGAGAAGAGGACGCTCCGGCCGGTCAGGAGGCTGACCCCGGCTCCGACCGCGAACAGCGCGATCAGGCTGATGACGATCGCCGCGACGAACGCGGTCGCTCCCCCACTGATCAAGTACGGCAACACCGGGACGAACGCCCCGAAGGCGAATGCAACGAAGGACCCGAAGGCGGCCCCGAAGGGCGACCCGAGCTCGTCGGGGTCGAGCCCGAGCTCCTCGCGGATCAGCTGATCGAGCGCGTGCTCCGGGTTCTCGAACAAGCGGTGGGCGATCGCCCGCGCCTCGTCTTCGCGGAACCCCTTCGCCCGATAGAGGGCCGCCATCTCGGCCTCCTCCTCCTCGGGCATCGCCTCCATCTCGGCCCGCTCGAGCGCGATCTGGCGCTCGAAGAGCTCGCGCTGACTCTGCATCGAGATGTACTCGCCGGCGGCCATGCTGAACGCCCCAGCCAGCAGCCCGGCGACCCCGGCCAGCAGGATGAAATGGCCCTTCTCGCCGGTCGCACTCGACGCGCCGGCCACACCCATGACGAGAGCGAGGTTCGAGACGAGCCCGTCGCTGACCCCGAAGATCACCGCCCGCAGGGTTCCCGACCGGCCCGAGCGGTGCCAGCGCTCGCGGGTCGCGATGTCGCGATCGGGGTGGTACTCCGGGTCCTTCAGCTTCCGCCAGATCTCGGCATGCTCCCGCTCGTCGGCCGCGATCGCCTCGACCTCGGGCGACGACTGGCCTTCGTAGATCTCCTCCTCGTCGCCCTCGAGCGCGGTGACGAGATCGCTGACCGCTCGCGTCCCGAAGAGCCGGGCCAGGAGCAGGATCGCGGCAACGCGGGCCCGCGGTCGCGTCGGCGCGGGCGGCACGTCCACCCCGCGCCCGCGGAGCTTGTCGGCCCAGACCGCGGCGTGGCGACGCTCGTTGCCGGCGATCCGCTCGAACGCCGCGGCGCGCTGCGGATCCTTCTCGATCCGGGCAAGGGCGTCGTAGAGGATGATCGCGTCGCGCTCGAGGCGCAGGTTGGCGAGGCTCTGATCGGTCTCGGGGGCCACGGACGAATCCTACCCGGCGCTAGACTCGGGCCGATGACGGTTCGGAGCGGGCGAACAGGTCCTGGTCTGCGCTTCCTGTCGGCGGACGACGTCGTGGCGGCGATGCCGCCGCTCGCGGAGCGACTCCGACTCGCCGAGCAGACGATGACGGCCCTCGCCGACGGCTCGGCGGAGCTGCCGCCGAAGATCGGCGTCCATCCCCGACCCGACGGGTCGTTCGCCCACGCGATGCCCGCCCATCTTCGCGGCGCCGTCGACGACGCCTCGGCCGACCTGCTCGGGATGAAGTGGATCGCCGGCTTCCCCGCCAACCGCACGGCCGGCATGGCCGCGATCCACGGCCTCGTCGTCCTCAGTGACCCGGCGACGGGCGCGCCGGTCGCGATCCTCGACGCCGGCCCGATCACCGCCGAGCGGACCGCGGCGGTGAGCGGCGTGGCCATCGGCCGCTTCGCCCCGGTCGTCCAGGATCGAGCCCCGCGCGCGACAATCCTCGGTGCCGGCGTCCAGGGCCGGAGCCACCTGCCGGTCCTCGCCCATCTCCTGCCCGGCGTCGAGCTGACGATCTTCGACCGCCACCCGGACCGGGCTGCGGCGCTCGCGGAGGAAGCCGCCGGCTTCGCCGGGATCGGCAGCACCGGGACGGCCGCAACCGCCATCGAGGCAACCCGGACGGCCGACGTCCTCGTCACCGCCGCGTCGTTCGCCCCGTCCGCACAGCGCCAGGCACTCACGACCGACTGGCTGGCCCCGGGTGCCCTCGTGGTCGCCGTCGACTACGCGACCTACGTGGCCGCATCCGTCGCGGCCGACGCCGCCCTCTTCCTGACCGACCAGCGCGAGCAGTTCCTCGCCAACCGCGATGCCGGCAACTTCGACGGCTATCCGGATCCTGCGGCGACGCTCGGCGAGGCCATCCTGGCCGGTACGGCGCGGCCGGATGGTCGGGTCCTCGTCAGCCATCTCGGCGTCGGGCTGGCGGATCTCGTGTTCGCCGACGCGATCCTGCGACGGGCCGAGACGACCGGCCTCGGGACGATCCTGCCCGGCTGATCGATCCCGGCCGCGAGTGTCGGCGGCGAGGCGGATCCAGCAGAGGGCCACCGGCGGCCCCGGCGAATCGGCGCTGCGCCGGGGCGGGGAAGCGGCCACACTGCGGGAGCCCGGCGATCGAGAGCGCGGCGGTTCCCCGGCGAGCAGCGGAGGAGGGCCCGGTCATGCGACGGGTCGTCGGCATCGTGAAACGGCTGATCTGGATCGCGCTCATCCTCGTGGTCGTCCTCGTGGCGGGGGCGAGCGCGCTCCTCGGCACGGTGACGCTGCGGGCATTGCCCCAGACGACGGGCTCGATCGCGATCGCCGGGCTCGGCAAGCCGGCATTGATCGATCGCGACGCCTCGGGCATCGCCTGGATCCAGGCCGACACCCCGCACGACCTGTTCCTTGCCCAGGGCTACGTCCACGCCCAGGAGCGGATGTGGCAGATGGAGGTCTGGCGCCACATCTCGGCCGGACGGCTGTCGGAGCTGTTCGGGGCGAACACGCTCGACGAGGACCGCTTCATCCGCACGCTCGGCTGGCGGCAGGCGGCCCAGCGCGATCTCGACGCGCTCTCCCCCGACGCGCGGGCCGCGGTCGACGCCTACGCGCAGGGCGTCAACGCGTGGCTGACGGACCACAAGGGCAGCCTCGGTCTGCCGTTCGTTGTGACCGGGATGAAGGCCGGGATCGGCGGGCTCGGCGGCTACGACCCGGAGCCATGGACGGCGCTCGACACGATGGCCTGGCAGAAGGTCCAGTCGTGGCAGCTCGGCGGGAACTACGACACCGAGATCTTCCGGATGCTCGCCGACGCGAAGCTCGGCGACCCGGCCCGGACCGACGAGCTCTTCCCGCCGTACAGGTCGGATATGCCCGTCATCACCCCGAGCGGGCTCAAGGGCTCGGGTGGAGCGGGCGCCAGCGCGTCGGCCGACGGAGGGGTGAGCGCAGCCGCATCGCCCGCAACGGCGGCAGGATCAGGCACGTCTGCAACGGCCAACCGCACGCCCACGGCGATCGGCGACCCCGCGGCCTGGCGCGATGTGGCCGCGATCGGCGGCCGGATCCTCCAGCTCGCCGGGCTGGATGGCGGCGACGGCATCGCCGGGGATCACCAGGTCGGATCCAACAACTGGGTGGTCGCGCCGTCGAAGAGCCGCACGAAGACCGCGCTCCTCGCCAACGACCCCCATCTCGGGATCGGCATGCCGTCGGTCTGGTTCATCAACGGCCTCCGCTGCCGGGCCGTCGGCCCGGCGTGCCCGTACGACGTCGTCGGCGTGTCGTTTCCCGGCGTCCCGGGCGTGATCCTCGGGCACAACGACCGGATCGCCTGGGGCGCGACGAACGTCGACCCCGACGTCGAGGACCTGTTCACGATCGATCCGGACCCGGCCAATCCCGTCGCCTATCTCCATGCAGGCACGTCGCTGCCGTACACGATCCGCCACGAGACGATCAAGGTCGCCGGCGGGGATCCGGTCGACCTCGCCGTCCGGGAGACGGTCGACGGGCCGATCGTCAACGACGTCGACGTCCGGCTCAAGGATGCTCCCCTGCTCGCGCTCCGCTGGACCGGGACGGACGCGGTCGACGGCACGTTCGACTCCCTCTTCCACGTCCAAACCGCCGCGAACTTCAAGCAATTCCACGCGGCCTTCGCGAGCTACGGCTCGCCATCGCAGAACTACGTCTACGCCGACGTCGACGGGCACATCGGCTACGTCCTGCCCGGACGCATCCCGATCCGGGCCGACCCGAACGACCACGGCGACCGCGTCCGCTCGGGCAGTGACGGCAAGCACGACTGGGTCGGCACGATCCCGACGAAGGACCTGCCGTGGCAGCTCGATCCACCGTCCGGGATGATCGTGTCGGCGAACAA
>DATLVO010000266.1:0-3996 GCA_035577485.1 Verrucomicrobiia bacterium | reverse complement strand
TCGGGATCTACCTCGGGAGCGCCCTCGGCGGGATCGCCTACGCGGAGGAGCAGCACGAGCGCTATCTCGAGCGCGGGATCAAGGCAGTCGCGCCGAACCTCGCCCTTGCCGTGTTCGGTGGTGCGGCGCCCGCCAACCTCGGGATCGCGCTCGACGTCCGTGGGCCGATCCTCTCGACCGCGAACTCGTGCGCGTCCGGCGCGGTCGCGATCGGCGAGGCGCTGGGCGCGATCCGGGCCGGCGAGATCGACGCGGCGATCGCCGGTGGCGTCGAGATCCCGCTCAGCCCGCTCGCGTTCGGGGCCTTCGACATCATCCGGGCCCTGTCGGCGGGCTCCAACGACGACCCCGGCCATGCCAGCCGGCCGTTCGATGCCCGCCGCGACGGCTTCGTGATGGGCGAGGGCGCGACGCTGCTCGTGCTCGAGGCCGAGGACGTCGCGCGAGCGCGCGGCGCCGAGCCGTACGCGGAGCTGATGGGCTACGCCGCGACATCGGATGCGTTCCATATGGTCCAGCCCCGGGCCGACGGCCGGGAGGCCGGTCGAGCGGCGACCGAGGCCCTGGCCGACGCCGGCGTCGAGCCGGACGAGATCGACTGGGTGAGCGCCCATGCCAGCTCGACGCCCCTCGGCGACATCGCCGAGGCGCGGGCACTCGCGCTCGCCCTGCGCGCCCGCGCGGCCGACGTCCCGGTCAGCGGGACGAAGGCGCTGTACGGCCATCCGCTCGGTGCGTCAGGCGCGATCGAGGCGGCGATCTGCGCCCTGGCGATCCGCGATGGCTGGGTCCCCGCGTCGGTCAACCTGGACGAGCCGGACCCGGACATCGCCGCGATCCTGCCGGGCCTCCTCCGGACCGGTCGCGACGGCACGTACCGTCGGATCCTGTCGACCTCGTTCGGGTTCGGGGGGCTCAACGCGGCCGTCGTCGTCGGGGCAATCGGCGGGTAAGTGGACCGGCGTAGGATCGTCGGGCACGCCGCCTGCAGGAGACCCGCGCCATGGCCGTCGCCACCGACACCACGTTCACCGGCTTCCGACCGGAGGCCATCCAGTTCCTCGTCGATCTCCAGGCCAACAACGATCGGGCCTGGTTCCAGCCGCGCAAGGCGGAGTACGAGCGGCTGCTCAAGGAGCCCCTCGAGGCGCTCTGCGCGGCGCTCGACGAGGAGTTCCGCGCCCGGAAGCTGCCGCTCCGGGCCGACCCCGGTCGGTCTCCGTTCCGGATCTATCGCGACGTCCGCTTCTCGAAGGACAAGTCGCCCTACAAGACCCATGTTGCGGCGAGCTTCGGCTGGGCCGGCGACGAGCAGGCAGGCGGGGACGACGACGCGGGGCGCTCCCATCGCGACGACGTCCACGGCAGCGGCGGCTACTTCCACCTGCAGCCGGGCGAGATCTACGTCGGTGGCGGTGTCTGGCACCCGGAGACCTCGTGGCTGACGGCCTTCCGCCAGGGCCTGGTCTCGGACTACGACGGATTCCGGTCGATCGTCGAGGAGCCGGGGTTCCGGAAGACGTTCGGGACCGTCGGGGATGACGGCGAGTCGCTCAAGCGCGTGCCACCCGGCTATCCCGCCGATCATCCGGCGGCAGATCTGCTGCGGCTGAAGAACGTGACGTTCGGGCGGCGGCTGGCCGATCGGGACGCGACGAGCCCGAACCTTCCGGTCGTGATCGCCGAGTCGTTCGAGATCGGGACGCCGCTGATGCGCTACCTGTCCGCGGTCGGCTGACGCCGGAGCCCGCGCCTCAGGCGATGGGCTTGCGGTAGGTGATGCTCCGGCTGACCGGTCGGAAGCCGCAGCCTTCGTAGACCCGCAGCGCACCCGACGGGTTCTCCGTGTCGACGGCGAGCGCGGCTTCGGTCATGCCCCGGGCTCGCAGGAGCGGGAAGCTGGCCGCGATCAGGGCCCGGGCGAGGCCGCGCCGCCGCCACGGCCGTCGGACGCTGATGTGCTCCGTGTATCCGCGCAGCCGATTGTGTCGGGCGTTCTCCTCGACGTTGATGAAACTCCGGACCTGGCCCGCGACCTCGTCGCCGTCCCATGCGATGCGCCACAGGGAGGTGTCGCCCATGACGGGTTCGTTCAGGAAGAGCTGGTAGTCGGCGTCGGTGGCCGGCGTGTAGCCCCACTCATCGCGGAATGCCTCCTGGTCCGCCGCCCAGATCGCCGGTAGGTGCTCCGGTCGGACCTCGCGGATCTCGAGGCCTTCGGGGACAGGCGCGTCCGGCAGGTCGTCGACGCTCGGCCGGACCATCCCGTAGAAGAAGCGGACCGGCTCGTAGCCGCGCGCCTGGAGGAGCGCGTCCCGCTCCGGGGCGAGGTCGCTACCGAAGGTCTCGAGCACCTTCTCGCCCGCCGGGTGATCGGCGGCGATCGCCCGCGCCCGCGTCTCGATCGCGGAGACCATCGCGCTGAACACGTGCTGGCCGGCGGCCGCCGGATCCACGAACGGGATCACCTCGTAGACCCGGATGCCGTCCAGCTCCTCGCGCCAGGCCGCCCGGCCGTAGCCCACGATCCGCCCGTCGATCTCGGCGACGGCCACGTCCGTCGCCGGGTCGCAGCGGGATAGGTTCTCGTAGAACCGCCCGAACTGCTCGTCCGTCGTGTAGAAGTTGTCGCCCTGGACGGCCCGGAGCGCATTCGCGATCGCGTTCATCGGCCGGTAGTCGTCGGGCGGCCGGAGATGGCGCAGGACGACACCGGCCGGCAAGGGCTCGGGTGTCGGGAAGGGCCGGATCGCCGGCTGCGGGTCCACGGTGACCGCGTCGCTCGTCGCCATGTCGCCTGCGCCCCCTTCCAATGCCGGGTCAGTCCAACGTGAAGTGGTCCGGCCCCTGGTACCGGCCGGTCCGCTCCTTCTCGATCTGCATGAGCACGTCGTTGAGCAGCGACGACGCCCCGAACCGGAACCAGTCCGGGCTCATCCACCGCGGCCCGAGCGTCTCGTACAGAACCACGAGGTACTGGATCGCCTGCTTCGCGTCGCGAATCCCTCCGGCCGGCTTCATCCCCACCTGGCGCCCGGTCTGGCGCTCGAAGTCCCGGATCGCCTCGAGCATGACGAGCGTCACGGGCAGCGTGGCCGCGGGCTGGACCTTGCCGGTGGAGGTCTTGATGAAGTCGGCACCGGCCGCCATCGCGAGGACGCTGGCCCGCCGAACGTTGTCGTACGTCTCGAGCTCGCCGGTCTCGAGGATGACCTTCAGGTGCGCGTCGCCGCACGCGTCCTTCACGTCGACGATCTCCTCGAAGACCGTCAGGTAGTCGCCGCCGAGGAACGCCCCGCGGTCGATCACCATGTCGATCTCGTCGGCGCCCGCCTCGTGGGCGGCCCGCGTCTCGGCCAGCTTGATGTCCCGGAACGTCTGGCCGGACGGGAAGCCCGTGGCCACCGATGCGACCTTGACGGTCGAGCCCTTCAGTGCGTCCTTCGCCTCCGCGACGAGCGCCGGATAGACGCAGACCGCGGCGACCGACGGGATCGTCGGGTCGCCCGGTTGCGGGTGCATCGCCTTCTGGCACATCGCCCGGATCTTGCCCGGCGTGTCCTTCCCCTCGAGGGTCGTCAGATCCATCATCCGGATCGCCAGGTCGAGGGCCCATAGCTTCGACTGCTTCTTGATCGACCGCTTCTTGAGGGCGTCGACCCGCTCCTCGACGCCGACCTGGTCAACGCTGCTCACGCGCCCGAGGAGGCTGCCGAGCGCGCCGGGCCGGCCGTCCCAGCTGCGGACGAGCTCGTGGGCGCGCTCGCGGGCGAGACTGTCCGGGCGCCGAGCCGTAGTCATGGGATCGAGAGGATACACCGGGGTCCCGCGCCTTCCCGTCGCGGCGGCGGGCGACGCCGGCCGCGGGGATCCGAGCGACGGAGGCCGGCGTACGGAGTCATGTCGGGGCGGAGGCAGGAGGGTTCATCATGTCGAGTCGCGGGCTCCGGACGCGTGTCGCGCGGGCAGGGGCAGCGAGCGCGCTCGTGACGTGGT
>DATLVO010000265.1:0-4690 GCA_035577485.1 Verrucomicrobiia bacterium | reverse complement strand
GGTTGTCGGGATCGTCGTCGGCGTCGTCCTCGGGCTCGACCTCACGAACCGGGGCTGGACGGCCCTCGGCGACACCGCGTTCGCCGGCCTCGACGTGGGGAGCCGGCCGCTCGTCGTTGCCGTCGGAAGCCTGGCGCTGATCTTCGCGGTACTCGGGGCCGTGCTCGGTGGTGTCCGGGCCGGCGCTGGCGCGGCGATCGGCGGGCTCGTCGGCGGTGCCGTCAGCGGCGTCCTCCTCGGCGCGCTCACGGCGATCGCCACCGGCCCGCGGGTCGGGGCGGCGATCGGGGTCGCCACTGGGCTCATCGTCTGGGTCGCCCTGATGGGCCTCGACATCGTCCGTCACCACGGCAACGCGGACGAGCTCAAGGAACGATTCATGCCGGATCGGACGATCGAGATCACGAAGGAGACGATCGAGTGGGCACGCGAACGGATGCCGCTGTCGCGCAGGTCGTAGCGGCCCGCGCGGATCTCGCAGAGCAGATCGACCGCCTGGAGGCCTCCGGCCGGGCGGCCGTCGACATCCCGGCCAAGGTCCGGCAGAACCCGGCCAAGGCGGCCGGTGTCGCCGCCGGCGGCGCGTTCCTCGCGCTCGGCGGGCCGAAGCGGCTCTTCCGGCGGGCGAAGCGCGCCGTCACGGGCAAGGACGAGGAGCTCCCGTCCGAGCTGCTGCCGAAGGAAGTCGAGAAGACGCTCCGGAAGCTCGGGACCGATGGGAAGGCCGTCCGCGGGACGCTCGAGCGCGAGTTCGCGAACTACCTCGACGAGCGGGCCAAGGCGCGCAAGAAGGAGGGCGTCGTCGCCGCGGCGACCGCCGTCGCCCTGTCGGCGCTGCGCCCGATCGCGATCCGCGGCGGCCGCCAGATGGCCGAGCGGATGCTCAACCCGAGCGGGCCCTCGTTCCAGGAGCAGCTCGAGCGGATCCGCGAGCGGCGCCGGACGGGTGCCAAGCCGGGCTCGCCCGACGACGCGGGTTTGTAGCGTCGCAGGTTCGCACCGGGCGCCCGCCGTCCAAGCGTCCAGCCGACCCCGGGGTTCGGTCCCGGTCTCTCGAGGTCGCGTCTGGGAGAATGGGCGCGGGCGAGTGGCGGAATGGCAGACGCGCCGGCCTTAGGAGCCGGTGTCGCGTAAGCGACGTGGAGGTTCGACCCCTCTCTCGCCTACCAACGGCGCGGCCGGACGCGCCAGGCCGCGCCTTCCGGTCGTGGCGTGGGCTCGGGCCGCCAGCCAGACGTCAGAGAGGAGCCCGGGTGACTCGAGGCGAGATCTACCGGCGGCTGGGCGTGGAGCCGATCGTCAACGCCAACGCGACGGAGACGATCCTCGGGGGCTCCCTCATGCGGCCGGAGGTCGTGGCCGCGATGGTCCAGGCCGCGGATTCGTTCGTCGACCTCGTCGAGCTCGAGCGCCGGGTCGGTGAGCGGCTGGCACGCCTCACGCGGAACGAGGCGGCGTTCGTCTGCGGGGGCGCCGCATCAGGGCTCCTCCTGACCGCGGCGGCCTGCATGACCCGCGGCGTCGAGGATGGAATCCTGCGCCTCGAGGGCCTGGCCGGTCTCCCTCGGGAGTTCATCATCCATCCCGGGCATCACGTCCCGTATCTGTCGGCGATCGAGCTGGTCGGTGGGGTTCTCGTCGAGGTCGGCTCGACCGACGGGACCGATGAGCGAGCCCTCGAGGACGCGATCACCGATCGGACCGCCGGCGTCGTCGTCGTCGCCGGCGCGCACCTCGCCGCGGGTACCCTCCCGCTCGCCACCGTGATTGCCGCCGCGCATGCCCGGAACGTCCCGGTCATCGTCGACGCGGCCGCCCAGATCCCGCCGCTGTCGAGCCTGTGGGACTTCGGTGTTGCCGGCGCGGACTTCACGATCCTGAGTGGCGGCAAGGGCCTGCGAGGGCCGGCGAGCACGGGACTGATCGTGGGCCGCGAGGCGGGGATCCGGCGCTGCGCGGCCAATGCCGCTCCGCTGGACCGCGTGGGCCGGCCGATGAAGGTCGGCAAGGAGGACCTGATCGGGATCTTGACCGCGGTCGAGATCGCGCTGGCGGAGGACGAGGCCGCGACGATCGATGGATACGAGCGGGCCGTCCGCCACGTGATCGAATGGGGCAACGCCCGCCACGACGTCGACGTCGTCCGCGAGACCCCGAGCGAGGCCGGACAGCCGATGCCACGGGCGCGTGTCTCGCTGCGAGGCCGCACCCCGGCTCAGCGCGATGCGGTCATCGCGGACCTCCGCGCCGGCCGACCGCGCGTCAGCGTCCGTCCGGCCGGCGACGACGGCATCTACGTCAACCCGCAGACGCTGCTGGACGACGAGGTCGAGATCGTCTGTCGACGGTTGGCCGAGATCCTCGACGAGAGACCGGGCGCGGCGATCGCCACAACCTGACGAGTCCGTCGTCGCCGCGGCGCCCCCGGTCGGTGCACCGCCGCGCTCGTGCCGGGGCTCCCTTGGCCGGCCTTCCCTATACTTCGCGGGCGATGCAGATCACCACCACCCCCGCTCCGAAGAGCACGATCGTCGTCGAGGTCGAGGTCCCGGCCGAGCGCCTGACCCGGGCCGTCGGCGACGCGACCCAGGCGCTCTCGCGCCGCACGAAGGTTCCGGGCTTCCGGCCGGGCAAGGCGCCGCGCGGCGTCCTCGAGGCCGTCCTCGGCCACGGCGCCGTGCTCGAGGAGGCGGTCGACCGGCTCGTCCAGTCGGCCTATCGCGACGCCCTGATCGAGAAGGAGATCCTGCCGCTCACGAACGCGGACGTCGAGATCGTGCAGGCGGAGGAGGGGAAGCCGCTGATCTTCAAGGCCACGGTGCCGATCCGGCCCGAGGTCCTCCTCGGCGACTACCGGAACTTCAACTTCCGGCCCGACATCGAGGAGATCGACGACGCCCGCGTCGACAAAGTCATCGAGGAGCTGCGCGACCAGAACGCCTCGCTGGCGCCGATCGAGGACCGTGGCGCGCAAAAGGGCGACTACGCCGTCATCAAGTACGAGGGCACCCGCGACGGCGCCGCGTTCGAGGGCGGCTCGGCCGAGCGGATGCCGCTGATCATCGGCGAGGACCGCCTGATCCCGGGCTTCGAGGACGAGCTCGTCGGGCTCCGGGTCGGCGACACGAAGGGCTTCGACATCACGTTCCCCGCCGACTACGGCGAGGAGTCGCTGGCGGGCCAGCAGGCCCACTTCGACGTCGAGATCCGCGAGCTTCGGGAGAAGATCCTGCCCGACGTCGACGACGAGTTCGCCGTCTCGATGGGCGACTTCCGCGACATGGCCCATCTCCGGGTTGAGGTCCGCAAGCGCCTCGAGCGGAACGCCCTCGACAAGGCCCGCCACACGTTCTCCGACCGGATCATCGAGTACGCGGTGGCGAACTCCACGATCGACCTGCCCGACGTGCTCGTCGAGCAGGAGGTGGAGGTGATGCACGACGAGTTCCGGAGCTCGCTCGCCCGGCAGGGGATCAGCGAGGAGGCCTACACGAAGGTCTCCGGCAAGAGCCACGAGGAGCTCCACGCCGATTTCCGGCCCGACGCCGAGAAGCGGGTCCTCGTTCTCCTCGTCCTCAGCAAGATCGCCGAGACCGAGGGCCTCACCGTGCCGGACGCCGACGTCGAGGAGGAGATCGCCCGCGGCCGCGAGCGGTACGCCGGCGACCAGAAGCTGCTCCGCTACTTCGACTCCGAGCGGGGTCGCAACTACATCCGGTCCACGCTCCGCCGGAGCCGCGTCGTCGAGCGCCTCGTCGACGACTGGCTCGCCGCCCATCCGGAGCATCCCGCGATCCCGCACGTCGAGGACGGCCCGGCCGACATGGACGACGACGCCGCGCGCTCGGTCGCCGCGATGGACGCCACGGACCCCGGCTCGATCCTCGACACTGACGGCGGCACGGAGGGAGCCATCGCCGCCGCGGCTGCCGGCGCGGCCATCGAGGCCGAGGACGCCGCCGCCGGATCCACCGAAGCAGCCCCCAGGGAAGAAACTCCCACCGACCAGCCGGCAGCCGCCGGCTGACACCAGCCGACCCCAGCCTCCGCCGTTTCAGTCCGGGAGATCCAGATGCTCGTTCCGATGGTCATCGAATCCAGCAGCCGTGGTGAGCGCGCCTACGACATCTACTCGCGGCTGCTCCGGGAGCGGATCATCTTCCTCGGTGACGCGATCGAGGACCACGTCGCGAACCTCGTCATCGCCCAGCTCCTCTTCCTCGACTCCGAGGACCCCGAGAAGGACATCAGCCTCTACATCAACTCGCCCGGTGGCGTCGTGACCTCCGGCCTCGCGATCTACGACACGATGCAGTACGTCCGGGCGCCCGTCGCGACGATCTGCATCGGGATGGCGGCCTCGATGGCGGCGGTCCTGCTCGCGGCCGGCGCCAAGGGCAAGCGCTACGCGCTCCCGAACGGCCGAGTGATGATCCACCAGGGCTCCGGTGGCTTCCGAGGGGCGGCGCCCGACGCGATGATCCAGATGCGGGAATGGGAATTCCTCGTCCAGCGCAACCACGAGATCCTTGCCGAGCACACCGGGCAGCCGCTCGAGAAGGTCGTCAACGACACGAATCGGGACTATTTCATGTCTCCCGACGAGGCCAAGGACTATGGCATCATCGATTACGTCTATACGGCCACGGGCGATTCGCTGATCGCGCGGGCCCACGACCTCGGTCTGAGC
>DATLVO010000264.1:0-2176 GCA_035577485.1 Verrucomicrobiia bacterium | reverse complement strand
GCTCGGTGCGGAGGGCGACGGCTATCGGATCGCCTTATCTGCCCTCGCCGAGGGCCGGATCTCGATCGCGGCGGCGTGTGTCGGGCTGGCCCGTTCGGCGCTCGAGCAGGCGGCGGCCTATCTCGGCCAGCGGAAGGCGTTCGGCGGCGTGCTGAGCGAGCAGCAGGGCCTCCGGTTCATGCTCGCCGAAATGGCCCGTGACATCGAGGCGGCGCGCGCCCTGACCCGCCAGGCGGCGGCCGCCAAGGACCGCGGCGAGCCGATCGGCGTCGCGTCGTCGCTGGCCAAGTGGACCGCCTCCGACACCGCGATGAGGGTCGCCACGGACGCGGTCCAGCTCTTCGGCGCGAGCGGGTATTCGCGCGAGACGGGCATCGAGCGGTTGATGCGCGACGCGAAGGGCGCCCAGATCTACGAGGGCACGAACCAGATCCACCGCCTGATCGTGGCAGACGACCTGCTCACCGGCCCGACCCGAGGCTGAAGCGTCTGGCTGCGGCCTCGATCTGCTCGGTTGCGTCCCACAGAGCGAGCGGCATGATCAAGTGGCGGTGCTCGTCGTCGAGCCAGTGGACCGCGGGTCTGACCCGCCGGGACACGCTCACCGGACACAAGTGCGCCACATGCACCGCGGCACTCCGCCTCGGCGGCCGATTCCGTCGTTCGAGCGCCCACGCGAACACGTGACCTGGATCCGCTCGTCGATCCCGGCCACCGCGCACCCAGCGCACGTCAGCCAGATCGACGGCCGCCGCGATCCGGCTCACGAGCATCCGGGGCTCGGATGTCGGGGCTCCGTCAGGCCGGCGAGCGTGGCGGCCGGGTGGCGGACGCGACGACGCCCCGCGACAGGAGCTCCGCCGTGCGCCAGGTGCTCAATCGACATGAAGCTCAGGGCCGCGATCGGCGCGGTGGGCTCGGCCAGCAATCCGCGAACTCGGTGGCCGTCGTCGGGCAGCTTCGACCGCAGCACGGCGACGTGCCTCGCGAGGCGCCGGCGATTCGTGCGGCTGTCGGCCACCGCGACCCACACCGACACGCTCTTCGGATGCCACCCGCGATCGGCCGTGATCCGTGGTGCGAGGCGGCGCCTGCGATCGACCGTGGTCATGAGGTCGTTCACGTCGACGATCTCCGTCTTGAGCTCGATCACCAGCAGGCTGCTCGTGGCGGCATGCCAGGCAAGGACATCGATAACGCCACGCTCGCCCTGAATGGAGAAGGACACCTCCGGCTCGAACGTCCAGCCGGAGCACCCGTTGAGTCGTTCCGCCATCGCCTGGTGGAACGCGGCGTGACGCGCGTTGAGCAGGCGGCCGAGATCTCCGCCGTTCCAGGACGGGACGATCTCCGGCCTGACATCCAGTGCGGTCGCAACCGATCGAAGCCGTCCGATGGAGATCCCGGCCAAGCGGCCCGCCTCGATGCGGGCCACCACGAACCGCGACGTTCCGGCAGCCGCCCCCACCTCGTCCTGGGTCAACCCGCGGTCCAGCCGGATCACGCGAAGAATGGCGCCGAGTCGCCGGTCATCCATGCGAGAAGAATGAGCCGCGGCGCTCACCTGCCGCTCATCAGCGACTCGCCGCCCGCTCACCTGCCGCTCATCAGCGACTCGCCGCCCGCTCACCTGCGCCGCCACCTGCTCCGCCTCCCGCGCGGTGTAGATTTGCCGCTATGACCGAGACCGCCACCGCTCCGACGGGGACCTCCACGGAGCCGCCGACATTTCGCCTCTTCATCGCCGGGGAGTGGATCGACTCCACGTCCGGCGCGACGTTCGAGAGCGTGAACCCGGCCGACACCCGCGACGTCGTCGGCCGGTTCCAGCAAGGAACCGCAGCGGACGTCGGGATGGCCGTCAAGGCCGCCGAGACCGCCGGCGCGATGTGGCGAAGGACGCCCGCCCCGAAGCGAGGCGAGATCATGTACCGCTTCGGCGCGCTCATGGCCGAGCACAAGGAACGCCTGTCGCGGGCGATGACTCGCGAGATGGGCAAGGTCATCGCGGAGGCCCGGGGCGATGTCCAGGAGGGCATCGACATCGCGTTCCTGATGGCCGGCGAAGGTCGCCGGATGTTCGGGGACACGACGCCCAGCGAGCTGCCGGACAAGTGGGCCATGAGCATCCGCCAGCCGATCGGGATCGCCGGGATCATCACGCCCTGGAACTTCC
>DATLVO010000263.1:0-20272 GCA_035577485.1 Verrucomicrobiia bacterium | reverse complement strand
ACCCGGCGACCGCGACGACCACCGCTGATCCAGGGCGCCCGGGGCGTCGATCCGCCATCGGGCGTACGGTTCTGGCTCGACACGCACAACCGGAGGAACGATGACCGTCTGGTTCGGCTACCACATGCCCGGCTACACGTTTCCGGGGACGCCGCCGGAAGGCCTCTTCGACCGCGTCGCGGAGCTCGCTCGCGCCGCCGAAGCGGCCGGCTTCGGCCTCGTGACGGTGATGGACCACTTCTATCAGATCCGGGGTGTCGGGTCGGAGACGGAGCCGATGCTCGACGCCTACTCGACCCTGGCCGCCCTGAGCCAGCGGACGTCGACCGTCCGCCTCGGTGCGCTCGTGACGGGCGTCACGTACCGGAACCCGGCCCTCCTCGCGAAGACCGTGACGACACTCGACACGCTCTCGAAGGGGCGGGCCGTGTTCGGCCTCGGCGCCGCGTGGAACGAGGACGAGCACGCCGGCTACGGTTTCCCGTTCCCGCCGGTTCGCGAGCGGATGGACCGGCTCGACGAGGCCCTCACGATCTGCCGGGCGATGTTCACGGAGGAGCGGCCGAGCTTCGACGGCAAGCACTACCGGATCGACCGCGCGCTCAACGTTCCGCGGCCGATCCAGCCCGGCGGCCCGAAGATCCTGGTCGGAGGCGGTGGCGAGCAGCGGACGCTGCGGATCGCGGCGAAGCACGCCGACATGACCCACTGGTTCCCGCTCGGGCTCGATGTCCTCAAGCACAAGGACGAGGTCCTGGTCCGGCACTGCGAGGAGATCGGCCGGGATCCGGCGACGATCGAACGGACGATGGCGACGCCCGTCCTCCTCGCCGCGGACGAGCGCGACAAGCAGGCGACGCTCGACCGCCTGCCGCCGGAGCGGCGGGCGCACGTGAACATCGGCCCACCGGCCCAGGTGGCCGAGGGACTGCGACCCTATCTCGACGCGGGGTTCACCGGCTTCACGTTCAACGACACGGTCCTCGACACGCCCGAGAAGATCGGCCTCGCCGGCGAGCTGCTCCGGCTGGTCAGCTGACGGGCGCCCCGCCACCGGGAATGCGCCCGCCGCGGCTTCGCGGGTGGCCGCCCCGCACGGCGGCCGCAGACAGCAAGCGACCGGCGCGGGTCGCGCCGGTCGTAGCGGTTCGGTGTCGGGTCGGGCGTCGCCGTTGCCCCTCGGGCGTCGCCGGTGCCCCTCGGGCGTCTCCTACCGGGGCTTCGTCCGGAAGGCGGCAAGGTGGGCCGTCCACTCCGACGTGCGCCCGTCCGGCGAGGAGCTCCGGCCATGCCAGCCGCACACGCAGGTGATCGTCTGGGCCTGGTGCTTGTACTCGGCGATCACGTGCTTGAGGGGCTCGACGGCGGGCTGCGCCGAGGGCCTTGGGGGACGCATCGTTCCGCTGGACATGGGCTCCTGTCCTCCTGTGCGTGTGGATCGGCCGACGCTGGCCGGTCCGGGAGGGCCATCGACCTAGCGGGGACGTACGCGATGGATGAGCGCGAACACCTATTCTACCGCGAATCGGCGGAATCCGCCGCCTCGCGAGCGTCCCGGGCGCGACGCGAGCGGAGCGTCGCGGCCCCGATCAGTCGGGCCCGTCGTCGGTCGCGTTCCAGCCCTCGATGACCCGGACCTGGTGTTCCCAGCCGAGCTCGGAGACCGTCGCCGTCGCCAGGTCGAGGCGGGAGCCGAGGACCGGCGGCTGCTCGATCCAGCGCGCCGACAGGACCCGCAGGATGTGGCCGTGGGCGAAGGCCAGGACGTCGCCGCCGGTCGGAAGCAGATCGGCGATCACGCGGTCCGCCCGCTGACCGAGCTCGGCGAGTGACTCACCGCCGATGATCGGGTGGGTCCAGACCGTCCAGCCGGGGACCTCGGCCGCGATCTCGGCGCGGGTCCGACCCTCGTACGCTCCGTAATCCCACTCGCGGAGATCGTCGACGAGCTCGACGCGGTCGCCGAAGCCGGCGAGCCGGCACGTGTCCAGGGCTCGAACGAGCGGGCTCGACACCACGCGGCTGAACGTTCGGCCGCGCAGCACGCGGCCGAGCCTGACGGCCTGCTCGCGGCCGCGGTCCGTCAACGGGATGTCCGTCCGGCCGGTGTGGCGACCGGACCGCGACCACTCGGTCTCGCCGTGCCGGACGAGCACCAGGCGGGTCGGCGCCGGCGGCACCGGCGGCGCACCGACCGCGGCTTCGAGGGAGGGGCCCGTCACGAGTCGACGAGGCCGGCCGGACGTACGGCAGCACCCGGCTCCGCCGCGAAGAACGCCCGCGGCTGCCACCCGAACAGCGACGCGAGCAGGTTCGCGGGGATCTGGCCGATCCGCGCGTCGTACCGGTAGACCTGGTCGTTGTACAGCTCGCGGCGGTCCGCGATCATCGACTCGAGCCGCTCGATCTCCTCCTGGAGCGCGAGCACGTTGGCGGCGGACTTCAACTCCGGGTAGCGCTCCACCGTGGCGAACAGGGTCCGGATCGCGCGGGTCGTCGCCTCCGAGGTTGCCGCCTGGACGGGGATCGGCGCCGCGGGGGAATAGGCGGCCCTGGCGGCCGTGACCTCGGTCAGGACGTCGCGCTCGAATGTCATGACCCCACGGACCGCGTCGACCAGCATCGGCAGCTGGTCGTGCCGTTGCTGAAGGACGACGGCGATGTTCGCCCAGGCCTTGTCGATGCGCCGGGCGAGGGCGACGACGTCGTTGTACGTGATCGCGACGACGAACGCGACGACCGCGACGACCAGCCCGACGGCGAACGCGGCGGCGAGGGCGGCGGGGTTCAATGGATCGTGCCGTCCATCACGAGGGCGAAGGCCATCGCCGATGCGATCGCCAGGACCGCCCCGAGCAGCCCGACAGCAAACCGGAGTCGGCCACGGGCCACCGCCTCCCCGGGCGCTCCGAGGGAGATCACGAGCGGGACCTCCTCCGAGGCCGCGATCACGAGGTCCTCGGGAGCGATCTCGAATGCGGCGTCCGCGCGGAGCGCGATCGCGGGATCGGGCGGAGGGGGCGGCGTCGCCGCGGGGTCGAGCTCGGGCGCGCGAACCGGTCGACCGATCCCGAACCCCTCGATCGCGGCGTTGCCCCACGCCCTGGCCGGATCGTCGGCCAGGATCCCGGCGTCCCGGGCCGCGGCCATGTCGGCCGCGATCTCGGGGTCCCCCGCCAGATCGGCCGACCCGTCGACGAGGTTGGCATCGGCCGGATCCTCGAGCTGGCCGAACGGGAGGACCTGGCCGACGACCGTGACGACCTCCCCGGCGTCGATGCGCGCCTCCTCGTAGTGGCGGCGCGCGGTGCCCGCCATGAGCACGCCCGCGCTCTCGCCAAGAATGGTCGCGACGGGTCCACGGGGTCGGCCCCATGGATCCCGGCCCGGGTCGCGGACGGTCAGCAGGGCCGCGATCTGGGATTCGCGGTCGGGACCGGGCCCGAAGGCCGACCCGACCCGGGGCATCAGGCCGACCGGACCGCCGTCCCAGGATCCGCTCGTCCCGTCGAACCGGTTCGGGACGTCGAATCGGGCGCCGCGCGGGAAGACACGGACCGCCCCGCTGGCGTCCCGGACTCGGAACCCGACGGCCCGCTCCTCGGTGAAGAGGTTGCGCCCGTCACCATCGCTCGCCTCCCGGACGCGCGACCGGTAGTAGAGGCACGGCGCGCTCTGGAGCGGCGAGACGAGCGTGAGCTCGATCGGCTCGGCGACGCCGCTGACGAGCACCTCGCCGACGGCCAGCGCCGAGATCCGGGACGTCGAGGTGCCGCTGAGTCGGCCAGCGGCACGATATCCGAGCATGCCTCGGACGAGGATCGCGAGACCGGCGATCACGCCGACCGCCGCGAAGATCTCGAGGGTCGTGTTCGTCGGCAGGTGGACCGTGTACATCGGATCGACTCAGCCCGCGCAGGATCCGGCCGGATCGAGCGACAGGCTGGCGGCGTTCGCGTCGGCCGTCAATGCGATCCGGATGGCGGCGGTGGCGAAGCCGGGCGTCTCCCAGCGGTTGCCGTCCCGAACGAGCCCGTGGGCCTCGAAGTCGTTCGACGCCGCGACGCTGTCGCCCAGGTCGATCCGGAGACCGGCGTCCGCCGGCCTGCACAATGCGATCGAACCCGCGTTGACCGTGATCGCTCCGTCGAGCGAGCGCGCCGGCAGGCGAACCGTCGCCGAGCCGGCGTTGACCTCCAGGTCCAGCTTGTCGATCGCCGCGATCTCCCGGAGGTCGATCGCGACCGAGCCGGCATTCCGCTGGACGGACAGGCTCGTGACGTGGGCCCCGGCGAGGTCGAGGCGGGCGTCGCCGGCGTTGACCTGGACATCGAGGGAGATCGTCGGCACGCGGGGGACGACGAGGTCCCAGGCTTCGGATCCGGCGAGGTCGAACGGGGTTCCGTCGTCCGACCGGATCCGGACGTCGCTCGTGCTCGCGTTGACGATCGGGGGCCGCCCGTCCGACGACGTTCCACCGAGATTCCAGCTCGTCCCGTCGCCCGTGGTCAGATGCAGGTCGCCGCAGTCCTCCTCGACAGCGATCCGCGCGGGCGACGCCAGCTCCGCTCCGGTTTCCGCGAACGAGGTGCCGCGTTCGCGATCGCCCGTGCAGATGCCCGGGATGAACGTCCCCGATCCGATCGCGACGCCGATGACGATGCCGAAGGTCACGACGACGATCAGGCCGCCGACGGCTGCGCCCGGCCGCCCGGCGAGCAGGATCGAGAGGCCGACCCCGATGAGGATCAGCGGCCAGAGGCTCCACGCGCGCCGGATCGCCTCGTCGGGGACCGCGCCCTGGCGGACCGCGAGGATGACGACGCCGACGGTGACGAGGAAGAGCCCGAACCCGACCAGCCGCCTCTCGATCCGCATCCTGCTCCCAGCTCCGATCCCTCGACGGGAACCGTACACGACTGTGCTAGCCTCCGGCCCGACGTCTGGCTTCCCCGTGGAGTGGGACGGGGAGGTGACATGCGACTCAGCGAATGGCGCTCGACGGGCCCGGTCAAAGACGCTGGCGGTCCGAACGTCGCTGCCGTCGTCGACCCGGTGATCGAGGCGCTCGGTGCCGAGCCGGACCCCCACTGCTGGGTCGCCTGGGGCGAGGACCCGTCCATCCGGTACACGATCCTCGTCCCGACCGAGCCGGGCCTGATCTCGTCGTTCGTCCGGATCAACGTCCCCGGCGAGGGTCCCCGCGCGACCACGAAGCTGATCCGCTGGAGCCGGGTCTCGATCGGCGAGCTCACGGTCGAGACCCAGGCCGGCCATCGCCTGCTCAGCTTCCAGGTGGAGCAGCTGGTGCTCCGCGGCGCCGACGAGGAGGCCGACCGGGTGGCCGCGTTTGCGCTCCGGGTCATCGCGGCCATCGACGGCCGAACCATCCCGCCGGACATCGAGCGGAAGGATCGCGCTGCGTCACGGAAGCCGAAGGCGGCGGCCCGCCCGACAACCCGATCCGGCGGTCCAACGCGGTCGGCCGGAACCGGCGCGCTCACGAACGCCACGGCCACGAAGGCCATCGCCGCGAAGACCGGCCGCGCCGCGAGCTCGACCGCGACTCCGCGCGCCGCGGCCCGGGGATCGGGACGCTGATCCGGGCGATCGTCTTCGATCTGGACGGCGTCCTCGTCGACTCCGAGATCTGGTGGGACGAGGTCCGCCAGCGGTTCGCCGCCGGCCTCGGTCGGGCATGGACGGAGGAGGACCGTCACGCCGTGATGGGAGCGAACTCGCGCCAGTGGTCCGCGACGATGCGGGTCCGCCTCCGCCTGGACCTCTCAGCGGGGCAGATCGAGCAGGCGATCGTCGACGCGATGGTCGAACGCTATCGGCACGAAGGGGCACCGGAGATCGACGGCGCGGTCGAGACCGTGCGGCGGCTCGCGACCGAATGGCCCCTGGCCCTGGCGTCGTCCTCGCACCGCCGGGTGATCGACGCCGCCCTCGACGGGACGGGCCTGCGCGACTCCTTCCGTGTCGTGATCTCGTCCGACGAGGTCGAACATGGCAAGCCCGCGCCGGACGTGTTCCTCGAGGCCGCCCGACGCCTCGGCGCCGAACCGCGGGACATGCTCGTCGTCGAGGACTCGCTCAACGGCCTGAAGGCCGCCCGCGCTGCCGGGATGACGGCCGTCCTGGTTCCGAACCGATCGATCCCGCCGGCTCCCGGCGCCGAGGCCGTGGCGGACGTCGTCCTGGAGCGCATCGCCGATCTCGATCCGGTCGCCATCGATCGCGACCGCCGGCAGGCTGACGGGCGCGGCGGCGACCCGGCAGAGGCCGAGCGGGCGCGAACGTGACCGGATCGTCGGGCGACCTCGCCGCGGCGGACGCCACCGTCGCGGACCTCGACCCGGCGGACGTCGGCCCGGCCCATGCGGGCAGGAAGGCCGCCCGCCCCCTCCATCCGCTCCGCCGCCTGATCCGCGCCTGGATCAGCCGGATCGCATCCGGGCTGCTGATCCGTGCCTATCTCCGGCCCCGGCTGGTGGATCGGCATCTGCTGCCGAAGGGTCCGGCGATCTACTGCTTCAACCATCTCAGCTGGTCGGACCCGTTCATCCTCATGGGCACGCTCCCGATGCGCCCGCGCCTCACCTTCTTCGGCCCGAAGGAGGAGGACATGACCGTCGGCGGTCGGAACCAATTGATGAACTGGACGGGCGCGACGATCCCGTACCGGCCGGGCAAGAACGACCTCCTCGAGGCAACCCGGCGGGTCGTCGCCGCGCTCAAGGCCGGCGGCGTCGTCGCGATCGCGGGGGAGGGGAGGATCCAGCCGTTCGAATCGGCGCTCGGGCCGCTGAACGAGGGACCGGCGTACTTCGCCCTTCGGGCGGGCGTCCCGATGGTTCCCATCGCGATCGGCGGCACGAGCTGGCTCTGTCTCGGCCGCCGGGTCCGGGTCCGGATCGGGGAGCCGCTGACCGTCGAGGGGCGACCGAGCCGGCAGGCCGTCGGCGAGCTGACGCAGCGCTGCCAGGCGGCGCTCGAGGCGATGGTCGCCGACCAGCCGGATCATGCCCGGCCCGGTCCCTTCGGGCGCCGGGTGACCGAGCTCTTCAACGACTGGCCGGAAGGCGATCGCGTCGCCGCCGAGACCGCGGGACGGGCGCGGCGCGCCGAGGCGGAGGCGGAAGCAGCTGCCCTCGGCGGCCCGCGCCCGATGCCCGGAGCCGCCGGCGGCTGAAGGTCGAGCGGCCGGTCGGCCGAGCGGCGTCCGCGGGGCGCCGAGGCCGTCGCGACCCGGACTTCTGCCATACTGCGCCCGATTCCAGGAGGACAGCCGTGGCTTCGACCGGCCTCTCGGCCGATCCCGACGAATATCGCCGCCGCCTCGCCGACCAGAGCGACGACCAGATCGACGCCTGGGCGGCCGAGCTCATGCGCGACGTCGTGATCCGTCGCGGCATCGTGAAGGTCGTCGAGGACTTCCGGCGGGCGGCACGCCTCGACGAGAACGGTTTCGAACGGGTGTTCGCATCCGGTGGCGGACCGCCCGCCGTCGTCGGGCGCGACCGCGACGGCCGGCTGGTCGTGCCGACGATCACCCTGTACGCGCTCGTGCCGGGCATCCGCTCGCAGGTCGCCGACGGGCGGGATCGGCTGATCGACTACCTCGTGGCGAACTTCGGCGAGCTCGTCTACGTCTGAGCCGCGCCCACGACCCGTCGATCGCGTCATCGGCGCGATCCGACTGACCCATCCCTTTCCCTCGATCCTCGACGGCCTCGTCGTCGGAGCCGTCGCCGGTCTCGCCGGCGCCGATCCCCGCAACGCGGTTCTGCTCGGCCTCGCAATGACCGCCCTGCAGCTCGGGATCGGCGCCGTGAACGACGTCGTCGACGCGCCGCGGGACGCGGGGCACAAGCCGGGCAAGCCGATCCCCGCCGGTCTCGTTCCGGTGCGGCTCGCCGTCCTGATGGCCGCCATCGCGTTCACCACTGGGGTCGGGCTCGCCGCGGCGGGCGGCCCGATGGAGGTCGGCCTCGCCATCGTCGTCATCGGGATCGGTCTCGCCTACGACCTGCGCCTGAAGGGCACCGCCTGGTCGTGGCTGCCGTTCGCCATCGGGATCCCGTTGCTGCCGGTCTTCGGATGGGTCGGTGCGACCGGCGGTCTCAGCCCGATGTTCGTGGTCCTCATTCCGGCCGCCGTCGCGGGCGGGGCCGCCCTGGCGATCGCCAACGGCCTCGTCGACGTGGGTCGCGACGGGTCGGCCGGCGTCACATCGGTCGCGATCGCGCTCGGGGAGGGGAGGGCGCAGATGATCGGGATCGTCCTCCTCGCCGGGATCGCGGTCGCTGCCGCAGGGTCCGCCTTCGTGCTCGGCCGGGGCGCACCGGTCGTCACGACCGTCGGCCTGATCGGATGCCTGCCGATCGCCGCGGCATCCCTGGCCCGACCGTCGGACCCGACTCGTCGAGAGAACGCCTGGAGGGCGGAGGCCGTCGGCCTGGGGCTCCTGACTGTCGCCTGGATCCAGCTCGTCGCACGGTGAGGACCGTTACAGGGACCTTGCAAACCTGCCGGCGGCGTCCCGTTGTGCGTGGGAGCACCATTCCGGGACGAACGTACCCCCTAACTCTTCCCGGGCTTCGCTCGTTGTTCGGGTTACATCGCCGGAAGGAGAGGTAGACCTGTCGTGACCAATGTGACCCGCCGCCTCCGCAGCCTCCTCATCGCTCTCGCCGTGTTTGCCCTGTCGGCAGGCGTGGCCCTCGCCGGCCGAACACCGTTCGCCGCGCCATCGCAAACCGATCAGGTGGCCCAGGCCGAATCCAGCGAGGCCCCCGAATCCAGCGAGGCCCCCGAGGCCAGCGAGGCCCCCGAGGCCAGCGAGGCCCCCGACGCCAGCGAAGCTCCCGATGCGAGCGAGGCACCGGAGGGCAGCGAGGCCCCGGACGGGAGTGAGGCCCCGGATGCCAGCGGTGCCCCGCATCCGGACAACCACGGGCTGCTCGTCTCGCAGGCGGCCCAGGGTCCGACGCCGAGCGGCTTCGACAACCACGGCCAGTACGTCCGGACGATCGCCCAGAACAATGCGGGCCAGGCCGCATCGACGGCCGCCGGCGGCCACGGCAAGAAGAAGCACTAGACCGACAGCGGGCCGAACCGTCGGGCCCGCGGTCTCCGACCACCGGAGAAGCCGGCGTCCCCAGACGCCGGCTTCTCGCTGTGCCGATCGTTTGTCGCCTGCGGGCTGGACCCGCCATCGTCAGCTCGCGTCGCCCCTCCGGACGAGGGCGATCGCGTTCTCGAGCTTGAGCTTGGCGATCGTCAGGTACTTCGCCAGGTTCGCCCGATCGACCTCCGAGATTCCGCGGACGACGTCCGGCGCCCGAAGCACGGACACCAGGTCCTCGACCGCATCGGAGAGCTGGTGACGCGCCGATACGAGCGAGTCATCGGTCATCGTCGGCTGGATCCGTCCGGGTGTCGCCCACTCGGCCTCGTCGACCAGCGGGGCGGGGCCCTCCTCGACCTCGTCCATGCGGCCGTCGTCGATCAGCCCGACATCGTCGACGACCCGCGGTCGGCGGCCCTCGATCTTCTCCCGAAGCTTCACGAGCGAGAGCTCGCCGGCGGCGACCTGGCTGGCCAGGCGTCGCCGCTTCTTCGGGTCGTCGACCTTCAGGAGCTCGTACGCGTGGGACAGGGTGTCTTTGCGCAAGGACACCAGCTCACGGATCTCGGCCGGAGCGTCGGCAAGCCGCAAGCGGTTCTCGAGGTAGCCCTTGTCCTTGCCGAGCTTGTCGGCGAGCTTCCGGATGCTGTAGCCGTGCTCGTGGATCATCCGGTCGTACATCGCCGCCTCCTCGAGGGGCGACAGATCCTCCCGCTGGAGGTTCTCGATGATCGCGATCTCGAGGGCCGTGTCATCGTCGATCTCCTCGACGAGCGCGTGGATGACCGTCAGCCCGGCCAGCTTCGAGGCGCGCCAGCGGCGCTCGCCGGCGACGAGCTGATAGCGGTTGTCGCCGAGGGGTCGGACGAGGATCGGCTGGAGGACGCCGTGCTCGCGGATCGAGCCCGCGAGCTCAGCTAGCGCTGCCTCGTCGAAGATCGTCCGAGGCTGACCCGGGTTCGGCTCGATCCGATCAAGGGCGACGACCTTGACGCCGACGCTGCGCCCCGAATGGTCGGAGCTCAGCAGGGAGACGATTGCGGGTGAGAGCTCGCGGTCCTCGGAGAGGCGGCGAGCGGCAACGGCTCGGAAGTCAGGCCTGGCCAAGGTCGATCACCTCCCGGGCGAGCTCGCGATACGTGCGAGCGGCCTCCGAGGTCCCGGCATAGGACGTGATCGGTCGTCCGGCGAGCGGCGCCTCGCCGAGCTTCACCGTGTTCCTGACGATGCTGGCGAAGACGTGTTGGTCGCCGATGACCCGGAGCTCGTCCAGCATGTCCCGGGCGAGGTTCGTCCGGCCGTCGTAGAACGTCGGCAGGAGGCCGAGGATCCGGAGGTCGCGGTTCAACTTCATCCGGATCATGTTGATGACCTTGACGAGGTTGTTCAGCCCCTTCATCGCGTAGTACTGGGTCTGGACGGGGATGATCACGCTGTTCGCGGCGACGAGGCCGTTGACCGTCAGGAGCCCGAGGTTCGGCGGGCAGTCGATGAGGACGTAGTCGTAGACGGCGACCTGCCCGTCGAGCGCGTCGCGCAGCACCTGCTCCCGGCCGAGGGCGGTGAACAGCTCACCCTCGGTGCTGGCGAGGTCGATGTTCGCGGGCGCGATGTCGATCCCGGCGCTCTCGGTCGGTCGGACGACGTCGGTGAGCGTCGACCGGCCGTCGGCCAGGACGTCGGCCATCGATTTGTCGACGGTATTGAGATTGATCCCGAGGCCCGCCGTCAGATTCGCCTGCGGGTCCATGTCGACGCAGAGAATCCGGTATCCCTCCTCCTCGAGGGCGCCGGCGAGGTTGATCGCCGTCGTCGTCTTTCCGACGCCGCCTTTCTGGTTGGCAATCGCGATCACCTGGGTCACCGGGGCATCACCTCGAATCTGGTCGGCGTCGGGGACGGTCGACGCGGCGTGGGAAGAAGGCCATGCTACCCCAGCGACCCGGTGGGCGAGCGCCGAGGTTATCCACAGAACAACCGAGTTGTTCACCGATTCTGTGGATAGTTCGGACGGCTATGATGGCCCCTCTGTCCTTGCGCAAAGACACCCGATGACCGGATGGAGGGCCCGTTGGCAACCGATGACGACCGCTCCGGGCGCCTCCGCGAGATGCGCGAGCGGGCCCAGCTCGGAGGTGGCCAGGTCCGGATCGACCAGCAGCACGCCCGCGGAAAGCTCACCGCCCGGGAGCGGATCGCGTTGCTCCTCGACGCGGATTCGTTCGTCGAGATCGATGCGTTCGTCACGGCGCGCGGCGCGGACGACGATCCCGACGCGATCCTCGGCGACGGCGTCGTCACCGGTCACGGCGCAATCGACGGTCGGACGGTGTTCGTCTTCAGCCAAGACTTCACGGTGTTCGGCGGCTCGCTGTCTGAGGCCTACGCGGCGAAGATCTGCAAGGTGATGGACCTGGCGATGAAGGTGGGCGCACCCATCGTCGGCCTCAATGACTCGGGCGGGGCGCGGATCCAGGAAGGCGTCGTCTCGCTCGGCGGTTACGCCGATATCTTCCTGCGCAATACGCTCGCGTCCGGCGTCGTCCCGCAACTGTCCGTGATTCTCGGGCCGTGCGCCGGCGGCGCCGTGTACTCGCCGGCCATCACCGACTTCACGATCATGGTCGAAGGCACGAGCTACATGTTCGTGACCGGTCCCAACGTCGTGAAGGCCGTCACCCACGAAGATGTCGACGCGGAGCGGCTCGGCGGCGCGCTGACCCACACGACGATCAGCGGTGTCGCGCACATCGCGGCAACCGACGAGGCGGAGGCGTTGACGACGGCGCGCAGGATCCTCGCGTTCCTGCCACAGAACAACCTCGGCGACGCGCCGCGCAAATCCGGCGATGATCCGATCGATCGTCGCGACGCGGAGCTCGACACGATCATCCCGGCGGATCCGGCGCGACCGTATGACATGAACGACGTGATCCGTCGCGTGGTGGACGACGGCGAGTTCCTGGAGATCCAACCGGGCTGGGCACAGAACATCATCGTCGGGTTCGGGCGACTCGCGGGGCGCAGCGTCGGGATCGTCGCCCAGCAGCCCGCGGTGCTGGCGGGCGCGCTCGACATCGATGCATCGACGAAGGCCGCACGATTCGTCCGGACCTGCGACTGCTTCAATGTTCCACTCGTCTCGTTCGTCGACGTCCCGGGATTCCTGCCGGGCGTCGGGCAGGAAGACGGCGGGATCATCCGGCATGGCGCGAAGCTCCTCTTCGCGTATGCCGAGGCGACGGTCCCGAAGCTGACGGTCATCACCCGCAAGGCCTACGGCGGCGCCTACGACGTCATGAGCAGCAAGCACATCCGCGGCGACATGAACTTCGCCTGGCCGACCGCGGAGATCGCCGTGATGGGCCCCGAAGGCGCCGTCAACGTGATCTATCGCGACCAGATCGAGAGCGCCACCGACCCGGCCGGGGAGCGGGCGCGGCTCGTCGCCGAATACCAGGATCGATTCGCGAACCCGTATATCGCCGCCGCTCGCGGCTACGTCGACGACGTGATCCTGCCGTCGGAAACGCGACCTCGACTGATTGCCGCTCTCGAGCTGCTCGCCGACAAGCGCGAAACGAACCCGCCGAAGAAGCACGGGAACATTCCCCTGTGACGGCGGACGCCCCGGCGTCTTTGCGCAAAGACGGGGCGGGGGAGCGACCGTTCCGGCGCGTCCTCATCGCGAACCGGGGCGAGATCGCCGTCCGGATCATTCGCGCCTGTCGGGAGCTGGGCGTCGAGACGGTCGCCGTCCACAGCGATGCCGATGTGCATGCTGCGCACGTCCGGATGGCCGACACGGCCGTTCGCCTGGGCCCCGCCCCGCCCTCGGAGAGCTACCTACGGGCCGACGCGATCGTCGATGCCGCCCGAACGACGGGCGCCGACGCGATCCACCCGGGCTACGGCTTCCTCGCCGAACGGGCGAGCTTCGCCCGCGCCGTCGAGGATGCCGGCATCGCGTTCGTCGGGCCGTCGAGTGCGACGATTGCGGCCCTCGGCGACAAGCTCGCCGCGCGTCGGTCCGCATCGGCGGCGGGCGTGGCCGTCGTGCCAGGCACCCTGGAGCCGGCAGCCGTGGATCGACCCGACGCCCTCGGAGCGATCGCCCAGGAGGCGGAGCGAATCGGTTACCCGCTCCTCGTGAAGGCGGCGGCCGGTGGCGGTGGCCACGGGATGCGACGGGTGACATCGGCGGCGGAGTTGCCGGCCGCGCTGACGGCGGCCTCGGCGGAGGCCGGTTCCGCGTTCGGCGACGGGACCGTCTACCTGGAGCGGGAGATCCGTCCGGCCCGCCATATCGAGGTCCAGCTCCTCGGCGACCGGGACCGCACCGTCGTCGCGTTGGGGGAGCGTGACTGCTCGCTGCAGCGCCGGCACCAGAAGCTCCTCGAGGAATCGCCCGCCCCGGGCCTGACGGCCGACGAGCGGCGGGAGCTCCACGAGACCGCCGTCCGCGCCGCCCGAGCGGCGGGGTTGGAGAACGCCGCGACCGCCGAGTTCCTGTTCGATGCCGACCGTCGGTTCTGGTTCCTCGAGGTCAATACCCGCCTCCAGGTCGAGCACGGGGTGACGGAGCTGGTCGCGGACATCGACCTCGTCCGCGAACAGCTCTTCATCGCGGCGGGCCGGCCGCTGTCCGATCGGATCCGGGCGGCGGCAGAGCGGGCGTCCGCCCCCGAGCGGCACGCGATCCAGGCCCGCCTCTCCGCCGAGGACCCCGCCCGCGACTTCGCGCCGACGCCCGGGCGGATCGGTCGGTGGCAGATGCCGGCGGGCCCGGGCGTCCGGGTCGATACCGCGATGAGCGCCGGGGAGCGCGTCCCGCCCGACTACGACCCGCTGATCGCCAAGATCCTCGTGGTCGATGGGGACCGCTCCGCGGCGATCGGCCGCCTCCGGCGGGCGCTCGAGGAGACCGTCGTCACCGGGATCCAGACCACGCTGCCGTTCCATCGGGCGATCGCGTCCCACGAGGGGTTCGCCGAGGGCGCATTGTCCATCGACTGGGTCGACGATCATTGGGCCGAGCTGCTCCGGCCGGCGCGGACGGCCGCGCTCGGAGCCGCTCGCCAAGCGGCCGCCGCAGCCGTCGCCCTGACAGGATTGCCGGGTGGGTCCATCGCCGCGAGCGAGTTGCCGGCGTCCCTGGCTGCTCGGGATGGAGCGCCGCCGGATGGCTCGGCCTGGGCCCGCGCCGGCCGGCCGATGGCCCAGCGGCGGTGGCCGCGGTGACGGCGATGCCGCGTCGCCTCCGCGTCGGGCCGGTCGGCGGGTCGCAGCCGGCGGGCGAGCCGCAGGATGTCGAGGTCCCGTTGGATGGCGGTGACGTGGACTGGATCGACGACGTGACCGTGGTCGTCCGGGGGAGCGACGGCGTCGCGCGGACGGCGACGATCGGCCCCGTGCGGCGGACGGCTACCGGGGTCGCTCGGGTCGAGGTGGTCGTCGACGGCTGGCGGTTCGAGCTCGAGGTCGAGGATGCCGAGCGGGCGGCCCTCCGCCGGAGAGCGACCAGGTCGGCCGAGGTCGACACGGCCAGCGGACCGGCCGACATTCGGGCGATCATCCCCGGGCGGGTTGCCGCCGTGCGGGTCACGGCAGGCGATACCGTGGAGGCCGGCCAGACCCTGCTGGTCGTGGAGGCGATGAAGATGCAGAACGAGCTCCGCGCGCCGCGCGGCGGCACCGTCGAGCGGGTCGCGGTCGGGGAGGGCGAGACCATCGACGCCGGCGATCTCCTCGTGGTCGTCCGGTGACCGACCGTCCCGACCGGCCGGCGGCCGACGCACCGCAGGCGGAGCTCGAGAGCTGGCGGTCCACGACCCGGGCCAGGGCGATCCGCTCCGCGCCGGAGCGGCGGGAGCGCTTCGAGACGAGCTCCGGCCTCGAGATCGCCGACGTCTACACGGCCGCCGACCTGGAGACGGCCGGCTTCGATCCTGAGCGCGACCTCGGGCTGCCCGGAGAGCCGCCGTATACCCGGGGCGTTCAGGCGACGATGTATCGGAGCCGGTTCTGGACGATGCGCCAGTACGCCGGCTTCGCGACGGCCGAGGAGACGAACCAGCGGTTCCGCTACCTCCTCGAGCAGGGCCAGACGGGGCTGTCGGTGGCCTTCGACCTGCCGACGCAGATGGGTTTCGACTCGGACGCGCCCGAGGCCGAGGGTGAGGTCGGCCGGACCGGCGTCCCGATCTCGAGCCTCGCCGACATGGAGGTCCTCCTCGACGGGCTGCCCCTCGACGAGGTCAGCACGTCGATGACGATCAACGCGACCGCCCCGATCCTGCTGGCGCTGTACGTGGCCGCGGCCGAGAAGCGGGGTGTCGCCCGGGACCGGATCGCGGGCACGACCCAGAACGACATCCTCAAGGAGTACATCGCCCGCGGCACCTGGATCTACCCGCCGGCCTTCTCGATGCGGCTCGTCACGGACGTCTTCGAGTTCTGTGCCCGGGAGCTGCCCCGCTGGAACACGATCTCGATCTCGGGCTACCACATGCGGGAGGCCGGCGCGACGGCGGCCCAGGAACTCGCGTTCACGCTCGCCGACGCGATCGCCTACTGCGAGGCGGCAGTCGCGCGCGGGCTGGCGATCGACGAGTTCGCCCCGCGCCTGAGCTTCTTCTTCGCCGCCTGGTCGGAGCTCTTCGAGGAGGTGGCGAAGTTCCGGGCCGCCCGCCGGATGTGGGCCCGGATCGTGCGGGATCGGTTCGGTGCATCGAACGAACGTTCGATGTTGTGCCGGTTCCACGTGCAGACGGCCGGCTCGTCCCTGACCGCCCAGTCGATCGACAACAACGTCGTCCGGACCACCGTCCAGGCCCTGGCCGCGGTCCTCGGCGGCGCCCAGAGCCTCCATACGAACGCCCGCGACGAGGCCCTCGCGCTGCCGACCGAGGCCTCGGCCCGGCTCGCCCTGCGGACCCAGCAGATCCTCGCTCACGAGAGCGGAGTGACCGAGACGCCGGACCCGCTTGCGGGCTCGTACTTCGTCGAGACGCTGACGACGCAGCTCGAGGAAGCCGCCCAGGCGTATCTCGACGAGATCGACGCGATGGGGGGGACGCTGGCCGCGATCGAGGGCGGCTTCCAGCAGCGTCAGATCCAGGAGTCGGCCTATCGCGTGCAGCGCTCGATCGAGCGCGGCGATCTCGTGGTGGTCGGCGTGAACCGGTACCGGGACGACGGGGCGGGGGAGGCGATCCCGTCGATCCACCGGATCGACCCCGACGGCGAGCGACGCCAGATCGAGCGGGTGCGCCGGGTCCGGGCCGAGCGGGACGCGGCGGCGTGGACGGCTGCCCTCGACCGTCTCGAGCAGGCGGCCCGCGGCCACGACAACCTCCTGCCGTCGATCATCGCGGCGGTCCAGGCGTACGCGACGGTGGGCGAGATCAGCGACCGGCTGCGGTCGTCGTTCGGCGTCCATCGCGAGCTGATCACGGTCTGAGGAGCGCGCCGATGCCCGTCACCCGATCGCCCCGCGACGTCCCCGAGCGGATCCGTCGGATCGGCAAGGTCCATCACGTCGCGCTGATCGTTCGCTCGATCGAGAGCGCGCTGGGCCTCTGGCGCGACCTGCTCGGCCTGGAGCTCGAGACGGTGATGGACATCCCGTCTGATCGCGTACGGATCGCGTTCCTCGCGGTCGGGGAGTCGAAGGTCGAGCTGGTCGAGCCGACCGACGACACGACCGGCGTGGCCCGCTTCCTCGCGTCCAAGGGCGAGGGGTTCCACCATGTCTGCTTCGAGGTCGCCAACCTCGCCGAGACGCTGCTCCGCCTCGAGATCGACGGCCTGGAGCTGATCGACAGCGCCCCGCGACGAGGCGCCGAGGGACCGGTGGCGTTCATCCACCCGCGGTCCTGCCATGGCGTCCTCGTCGAGCTGATCGAGGCGCCGGGTGGCCCAGCGTGGGGTAGCCTCGGCTATCCGGGCGCCTGAGCCGTCGGTCGCCGGCCGGTCAGCAGGAAGACCGGAAAGCTGCCGCCCTCCGCGGCGTCGCCGATCACCGTCGCCGTCTGCGTCGCGACGTCGACAAAGCCGACCGACACGGCGAGCTTGACCAGCGCGGCCCGGTCGAACCCGCGATGGTGGATCCCCTCCGCGTCCTTCGAGTGAAAGGAGCCGTCCTCGGTGTCGAGATCGGCGAGCGCGATCCGCCCGCCGGGCACGAGCAGCTCACGGATCGCCGCGAGGGCGGCCGACGTGTCCTCGAGATGATGGAGGACAAGCAGGGACACGGCGACGTCGAAGCGATCGGCCGGAGGCGGGTCGACCAAGAGGTCATGCCGGACGGCTCGGACCGAAGGGAGACCCGATGCGACGAGCTTCTCGGTCGCGACGTCGATCATCCCGGCTGAGGGGTCGAGGAGGACGACCTCGCCGACGTCGTCGACGAGGGCAAGACCGAGCAGCCCGGTCCCGGCGCCGACATCGACCAGCCGATCCGCCGCCCGAAGGGGCACCGCGTCTTTGATGGCCACCGCAACCCGGGCAGCCCGGGAGATCCGCTCCGGCGTGTCCCATTCACGTGCCCGCTCGTCGAATGTGGTCATCGTTTCCCTACAGCGACCAGGCGAAGACGACGTCCTCGGACCGATCCGCGGCGCGGGCGAACGCGACGATGTCCCCGGCGAGCTGCCGGATCCACGGCTTCTCCTCACGTGGGAGGAAGCCCAGCTCCTCCTCGATGAGGTCGACCCAGCGGCCGGCGACCGCGTCCACGTGATGGTCGGACAGCCGGGCGATCGCGTCGATCCAGGCCGGGTCCACGCGTTCGATGACCCGGTCGCCGGCGTCGCCCGGCCCGTCGAGCTCGCGCCGGGCGTCGAGAAAGTCCGCCGGCTGATCGCTCTCGGTGACGGTCCGGATCGCCTCGGCGAACAGATCGAGCCAGGTCGGATCGAGGCCGCCGCCGAGCGAGATGTGGGCGTCGAAGCGGCTCCGGTCGTCGAAGCCGGCCCAGTCCTCGACGGAAATCGCGAGGAGGATCTCGCGCATGTCGCCCGCAACGAGATCCATGAGGGCGGCCATTACGAATCAGCTCCCGGTCTGAGCCGAGTCGAGCTCACCGAAGGCCAAGGCTGATCTCCGGGAAGCCATGGGCCTGAGGTTTCCATCAGGGCGCTCATCGGCGCTGGGCCCGCTCCTCCGCGAAGACGATCATGTCGAGATCGCCGGGCGATCGACCGGCCTGGGTCAGCAGGGCGGCCGCCTCGGACCGATGCTGGGTCGAGTGGTTCACGACGTGCACGAGCATCTGCCAGAAGGTGACGCCCTCGTCCTCCCGCTCGAGCCAGGCGTCATCGAGCGTGGCGAGCCACGCATCCATGTCCGGCCACTCGGCCTCCCAGTGGCGCCGAAGCTCCTCCGGGCTCGGCAGCGGCTCGCGCTCCGGGCGCGGCTCGACCCCGTCGTCCATCAGCCCGTGCCGCCAGCGCAGGTGGGCGCCGAGCATGTGCACGAGGATCCCGCCGAGACCGCGCTCGTCGAACACGTTCGTCGCGGACCACGTCGCGTCGTCGATCCCGGGCACGACGGCCAGCAGCCGGGCGGTGGCCCAGCGGTCGTAGGCGAACAGGTAGCGGACGCCGGAGACATTCATCCGCGATAGCCCGCGTCGCGCAGGAGCTGCGGGAGCTCCGTCGGCGAGCCGGCGACCCGGAACCCGGCCGCCTCGAGGGCGGCGACCTTGGAGGCGGCCGTCCCGGCGCCGCCCGAGATGATCGCCCCGGCATGTCCCATCCGCTTGCCCTCGGGCGCGGTCCGGCCGGCGATGAAGGCCGCCTTGGGGACGTCGCGGAGGTGCTCGGCCGCCCAGGCCGCGGCGGTCTCCTCGGCCGCCCCGCCGATCTCGCCGATCAGGACGATCGCCTCGGTCTCCGGGTCGGCCGCGAACAGCTGGAGGACGTCGAGGAACGTCGTGCCGATCACCGGGTCGCCGCCGATGCCGACGCACGTCGATTGGCCGATCCCGGCGTCGCTCATCGCCTGGACGGCCTCATACGTCAGCGTGCCCGAGCGGGACACGACGCCGACCCGGCCCTCGCGGTGGACGGAGGCCGGGATGATCCCGACCTTCGCCCGGCCCGGCGACGTTGCCCCCGGGCAGTTCGGGCCGATCAGCCGGGCGCCGGCGGCGCGGACCTTTTCGACCACCGGGATCATGTCGAGCGCCGGGATCCCCTCGGTGATGCAGAAGATCGTTCGGATTCCCGCCGCGGCGGCCTCCATCACGGCGTCCGGCGCCCCCGCGGCCGGGACGAAGATGCAGGACGTGTCGGCGCCGGTCTCCCGGACGGCCTCCGCGACGGTGTCGAACACGGGCACGCGCCCATCGAGGGCCATCTGGCCGCCCTTGCCCGGCGTCATGCCTGCGACGACCTGGGTCCCGTACGCGAGCATCGCCGCGCCGTGGAACGAGCCCTCGCGGCCGGTCAGGCCGTGGACGACGACGCGGCTCGTCCGGTCGATCAGGATGCTCACGCGACGACTCCCTTCGACGCGGCCACGGCCCGTTGGGCCGCCTCGTCGAGCGTCGCCGCGGTCTCGAACCGGGCTTGCTCCAGGAGGATCGCGGCTTCCGCCGCATTCGTTCCGACGATCCGGACGACCATCGGCACATCCCGTTCTTGCTGCTCGCGCGCCTCGATCAGGCCTCGAGCGACCTCATCCCCGCGGGTGATGCCGCCGAAGATGTTGACGAGGATCGCGTTGACCTTCGGGTCGGCGAGGATCAGCCGCATCGCCGCCGCGACCTTGTCGGCCCGGGCCCCGCCGCCGATGTCGAGGAAGTTCGCCGGCTCGCCGCCGGCCCGCTTCACGAGGTCCATCGTCGTCATCGCGAGCCCGGCACCATTGACCATGCAGCCGATCGTGCCGTCGAGCTTGATGAAGGTGAGACCGGCCTCGCGCGCCTCCCGGTCGGCAGGATCCTCCTCGTCGGGGTCGCGCAGCGCCTCGAGCGCCGGATGGCGGTACAGCGCGGAGTCGTCGAGGGTGATCTTCGCGTCGAGGCACTGGAGCCGCTCGATGGCGGTCCCGTCCGGGCCAGTCTCGCGGACGATCGCGAGGGGATTGATCTCGACGAGGTCGGCGTCGTCGGCCTGCATCGTCCGGACG
>DATLVO010000262.1:0-6042 GCA_035577485.1 Verrucomicrobiia bacterium | reverse complement strand
GGCGGCCCTTCCGCGCCGGCCCGGCGTTCGCTATCCCGTCCTCGTCCCGAACCTGCGCGGCCTCGCCCGTGCCGAGGCCGCCGGCGTCGACGCGATCGCCGTCTTCACGGCGGCGACCGATGCCTTCACGACGCGCAACATCCGGATGACGATCGCCGAATCGCTCGACGCGTTCGCTCCCGTCCTCGCACGCGCCGGCGGGCTCGGGTGGTGGCGGCGCGGCTACGTCTCGACGGCGTTCGGTTGTCCCTACAGCGGCGCGGTCGCCCCGGGGGCCGCCGTCGACGTCGCCGTCCGGCTGCTCGCGCTCGGCCTCGATGAGATCTGCTTCGGCGACACGATCGGCGTCGGGGTGCCGCCGCAGGTCCGGGCGATCACCGCCCGGGCCGTCGACGCCGGCATTCCCCTCGAGAAGATCGCGTTCCATTTCCACGACACGCGCGGGACGGCCCTGGCCAACGTCGCCGCGGCGATGTCGGTCGGGATCCGCTGCTTCGACGCCTCGACCGGTGGCACCGGTGGTTGTCCCTACGCGCCGGGCGCCGCCGGAAATCTCGCGACCGAGGACCTCGTCTACTTCCTCGATGCGATCGGGCTCGACCACGGGGTCGATCTCGACGGGGTCCTCCGGGCCGCCCGGTTCATCACCGACGCCCTGGGCAAGCCGCTGGCGACGAAGGTCGGCCAGGCCGGCGGATGGGATCCCGCGACCGGCGCGGCGACGGGCCGGGCGGCGCCGCGCGAGTCCGCCTGATGGGGTCCGATCCAGCGGCGCCTGCACGTCGCGCCGTTCTTGCTATCGTTCCGAAACCATGAACGGCGTGGTGCTCGTGCTGAACCAGAATTACGAGCCGCTCAACGTCTGCAACCTCCCGCGGGCGTTCCGGCTCGTCTTCGGCGAGAAGGCCGAGATCATCGAGTACGACCACCAGGTGATCCGGACCCCTCGGGCGGAGTACCACGCCCCGTCGGTGATCCGGCTCCAGTACCAGATCCGGCGGCCGCGGCCGCGGGTCAAGCTGAGCCGGCGCGAGATCTTCGCCCGCGACCGCCACACGTGCCAGTACTGCGGCCGGCAGTCGCACGACCTGACCCTCGACCATATCGTCCCGCGCCATCGCGGCGGGGGGCACTCGTGGGAAAACCTCGTCACCGCCTGCAAGGGATGCAACCACCGGAAGGGCGGCAAGACCCTCGAGGAGGTCCGGTTCCGGCTCCAGCGGCCGCCGTTCGAGCCGCGCAGCGACGTCTACTCGATGTTCACGCCGTACCTCGCCGACGACCGCAACGAGGCGTGGCGGACCTACCTGTTCCTGGGACGGAACTGAGCGACGTCGACGACCTGGGCGGCGCGATCCCGAGCCCGGTCGACGACCTCCTCCGAGCGCTCTGGGGCGCGGGACATGCGGCCTATGTCGTTGGCGGGGCGCTGCGGGATGCGATCCTCGACCGACCGACCATCGACTGGGACCTGGCCACCGCCGCCCTCCCGGAGCAGACGGCCGCCCTGTTCGACGACGCTGCCTACGAGAACCGGTTCGGGACGGTCGTCCTGCGGCGCGGCGGTCATGACTACGAGATCACGACCTTCCGGACCGACCACGACTACGCCGACTTCCGGCGCCCGCACCGGGTCGAGTTCGGGACCTCCCTCGAGGCCGACCTCGCCCGGCGCGACTTCACGATGAACGCGCTTGCCTGGGGCGCCCCCGATGCGACGACGGCCCCGTCCGTGGTCGACCCGTATCGCGGCCGCGAGGACATCGCGGCGCGGGTCGTCCGCGCGGTCGGCGAGCCGGACCGCCGGTTCGAGGAGGACGCCCTGCGGATGCTCCGCGCGATCCGATTCGCGACGACCCTCGGGTTCGCGATCGAGCCCGCGACCCTGGACGCGATCCGCCGCCACGCCCCGCTGGCCGACCACCTCTCCGGGGAGCGGATCGCGATGGAGCTCGGGAAGATCCTGGCCGCGGAACGCCCGTCGGTCGGGTTGCGGTTGCTCGCGGACACGGGGCTCCTCGAGCCCATCTCGCCGGACCTCGCGGCCCAGCGCGGCGTCGGTCAGAACAAGACGCCCGGCGAGGACCTCTGGGACCACACGCTGCGGACCGTCGACGCGGCCGCCAACCGCCCGATCCTCCGGCTGGCCGCGCTGCTCCACGACATCGGCAAGCCGGCGACGGCGGCCGACGGCCATTTCTACGGCCACGAGGCGGTCGGCGCGGAGCTGGCCGAGCGTCTCCTCGACCGGCTGCACGTGCCGCGCTCGACCGTGACCGCCGTCAGTCATCTCGTCCGCCAGCACATGTTCCGCTACGCGCCGACCTGGGGCGACCCGGCGATCCGGCGCTTCATCGGCAAGGTCGGGCCCGAGACGATCGATGACCTCTTCGCGCTGCGCGAGGCCGACAACGCGGGCAGCGGCCTGCCGCGCGACGCCGACGGCCTCGCGGAGCTCCACGCCCGCGTCGAGGCCGAGCTCGCGACCGGCCCGGTCCTCGACCGGTCGACACTCGCGATCGACGGGTCGGACCTCATGGGCGAGCTCGGATTGGCGGCCGGGCCGGCCCTCGGCCGGATCCTCGCCGCGCTCGTCGAGCGGGTCGTCGAGGAGCCGCGGCTCAACGACCGGCCGACGCTGATGCTCCTGGCCCGAGACCTGGCCGCCCGCTCCCACGCGGACGCGGAGCGATGATCGAGCTGATGCTCGAGGCGGAGCGGGCGCTCGCCGTCGGCCGGCTCGACCAGGCGGAGCGGCTCTACGCCCAGGTCGTGGCCGCGGACCCGCGCAACGCGATCGCCATCGTCGGGCTCGCCCGTGTCGCGCTCGAGCGGGACGACCAGCGGGGGACCTATCGCCTGGCGCGCCGGGCGCTCGTCCTCGACCCGGACAACCCGGCGGCGAGCCACCTCGCCCACCGGATGGCGGAGATCATGGCCGGCCGGGGCGAGGTGCCGCCCGACGACGCCGTCGAGTCCGAGGCCATGCCGCCCGACGCGGTCACGCCCCGCGCCGTCGCTCCGGGCGTCGCCGCTCCCGACGCGGCGGCCACGCCCGGTCCGTTCGATCGACTGTTCCGGCGACGACGATGAAGCCGACAGCAACTATCGCCCGGAGGCCGACATGCGGGTCCTCGTGACCGGTGGTGCCGGCTATGTCGGCTCCGTGTCCGTCGAGCGGCTGATCGAGGCCGGCCACGACGTCGTCGTCCTCGACGACCTGTCGACCGGCCACCGCGAGTCCGTGCCGGGCGTCACCTCCCTCGAGGTCGGCAGCTACGGCGACCCCGAGACCATCAGTCGGCTCCTCGAGCGTGCCCGGGTCGACGCGATCCTCCACTGCGCGGCGCGCTCGCTCGTCGCCGAATCGGTCCGCGAGCCCACCCGCTACTACCGGGACAACGTCGTCGGCGGGATCGCCCTGCTCGAGGCCGCTCGCCAGGCGGGCGTCGGGCGCGTCGTCTTCAGCTCAACCGCCGCCGTCTACGGTGTTCCCGACGCGACGCCGATCCCCGAGACCGCGCCCCTTCGGCCGATCAACCCCTACGGCGAGACGAAGCGGACATTCGAGGGCGCCCTCCGGTTCTACGGCGCGGCCTACGGGACCCGGAGCGTGTCGCTCCGCTACTTCAACGTCGCCGGCGCGACCGAGCACAACGGCGAGCTCCATGACCCCGAGACGCACCTGATCCCGAACGTCCTCCGGGCCGCGGAGACGGGCCTGCCGATCACCCTGTTCGGGGACGACTACCCGACCCCCGACGGGACGTGTGTCCGCGACTACATCCACGTCGCCGACCTGGCCGACGCCCATCTCCTCGCCCTGGACGCGACGGCCGCCGACGATCCGCGGACCGACGAGGCCGTCGTCCTGAACCTCGGGATCGGCAGCGGGTTCAGCGTCCGCGAGGTCGTCGACGCGGCTGGCGCGGTCGTCGGGCGGCCGATCCCCGAGACGACGGGCCCGCGGCGCCCGGGCGACCCGCCGGTGCTCGTCGCGGCCGCCGATCGGGCCCGCGAGGTCCTCGGGTGGTCGGCAGCCCGGCCGTCTCTCGACGAGATGATCGGATCGGCCTGGGCCTGGCGGCGACGGAACCTCGACGCCGAGGGCGCGCGGCTCGGCTAGGCGATCGCGGGGGACGTCTGGGCGGGACCTCCGTCGCGGTCACGGCGGGATCATCGGCATCCGGCGAGCCCCGGGTTCGACCGTCGTATCATCGCGGCGTGTTCGCGACCGACGCGGCGACGGCCGCCTCCACCTGGCGCCCCCAGCAGTTCGGCGATCGCCGGGCGAACGACATCGAGAACCCGATCGTCGAACCGCTCTGGACGGGGCCTCGCGTGCTGGCCCTCGTCGACGAGCGCGGGGTCCGGATGACGAACGTCGACGGCGGCGAGGTCTCGGGCCTCGACGACGTCGAGCGCGAGCTGATCGACGCCGCCGGGGGCGCGACGCTCCTGCTCGAGGGATACCTCACCCCGGAGCCGATCCAGGAGCCGACCGCGATCGCCAAGCGCGACGATCCGCGCCTGCCGGCGCCGGCCCAGGCGATGACCCAGATGGTCTTCGGGCAACGCTCCGACCGGAAGACGCGCCTCGCGGATCATGCCGACGAGGCGAGACAGCGGTCGATCGAGGAGGCCGAGGGCGAGCTCGCCTTCGTCGCCGTCGACCTGCTGTGGATCGACGCGGATCCCCTCCTCGATGTCCCGCTCCTCGAGCGGAAGCGCCTCCTCGAATCCGCGCTCCACGAGTCGAGGCTGATCCGGGTCGGCATCCACATTCGTCCCCCGATCGACACGTGGCTGGGATCGTGGCGGATGTTCGGCTTCAACCGGATGGCGTTCAAGTCCGCGAACAGCCGCTACCTCCCCGGCACAAAGAACCACGAGTGGGCGATCGCCCCGATCCCGAGCCGCTAAGCCCCTTCCTGCCCCGAATCCGCGATCGACAGATCCGCGATCCACGGATCTGCGATCGTCGCGCCCGAGCGCCGAGGGCAAGGCGCCGGGGAGGACCGCAAGCGAGCGCACTTCAAGGTGCGTGAGTGCGGACCGCAGCCGGCAACGCCGCCATCGGCGCTCAGGCGCGACAGCCCCGATCAGTGGTACGGTCTCGCCGTGCCTGCTCCTGCGCTGACGCCTGCCGTCCGCGAACAGATCGCCCGACTGGGCCACGCGGACATCATGGTCGGCATCCCGAGCTTCAAGAACGCAGCGACGATCGGATATGTCGTCCGGGCCGCCCAGGCCGGCCTGGTCCAGTACTTCCCCGATCTTCGGCCCGTGCTCGTCAACAGCGACGCCGGCTCGCCCGACGGCACCGGTCGTGTCGTGATCGAGACCGAGGCGCCCGACTACGTCGAGCAGATCCTCCTGGTCCGACCGACCAACAAGCTGTCTCGGGTCAGCCTGACCTATCCGGAGATCGACGGCGTCGGCGGCAAGGGCGCCGCCCTGCGCACGATCTTCGAGATCGCGGCCGCCCTCGAGGTCCAGGCGCTCGTGGTCGTCGACAGCGATCTCCGGAGCATCGTCCCCGAGTGGATCGAGCTCCTGGCCGGCCCGATCATCAAGGGTGGCTACGATTTCGTCGCCCCGCTCTACGCGCGCTACAAGTACGACGGCACGATCACGAACACCGTCACCTACCCGCTGACCCGGGCCCTGTACGGCAACCGGATCCGGCAGCCGATCGGTGGCGACTTCGGGGTGAGCGGCGACCTCGTCAAGCACTACCTCGCGCTCGACGACTGGACCGACGACATCAGCAAGTTCGGGATCGACATCTGGATGACCACGTCGGCGCTGACGGGCGGGTTCGCCGTCTGCCAGGCCCGGCTGGGCGCCAAGGTCCACGACCCGAAGGACCCCGGCTCCGATCTCGGCCCGATGTTCCGCCAGGTCGTGGGAACGATCCTCCGCCTGGCCGCCGATCACCCCGACCACTGGATCGGGATCCGCGGAAGCCACGACATCCCGGCGTACGGATTCGAGCGGATCATCGATCCACCGCCGCTCGAGGTGAACACGCTCCGCCTG
>DATLVO010000261.1:0-13575 GCA_035577485.1 Verrucomicrobiia bacterium | reverse complement strand
TTGTGGCCGTCACCGCCACAAACGACGGTTGGCGACGTTGCCGGGCGCCCCGAACCGCTCCTCAGCGCCCGTTTGTGGCTCCTCCCGCAACACGTGACGTCGGAATCAAGGCTACCCGCCTTCTATCTGGCCGCCGGCCTTCCGTTGTGGGGCCTACCGCAACTGCGTCGGCGGGCGCTCAGTCCGGCTCGAGGGCGCGGAGGAGCTCGAGGGTGGTGCGCTCGGCCAGCTGCCGCATCGGCGAGTGGCTGCCGCCCCGGATCGTGATCACGTTTGCCTCGCCGAGACGGTCCGCGAGGGCTGCGGCCGCCGCATCGGGGATCAGGCCACCCGACGCCGGTTCGCCCCGGATCAAGCGGACCACAGCGCTCGCCGCGGCCGGATCGGCCAGTGCGGCGAGGCCGCCGTCCCAGTCGCCGTTCCGGGTCAGGACGGCCCGCACCGCCTCGACGTCGAATTGGGTGAGCCCCTCGGCCTTCGCCAGGACATCGCCGTAGCCCCACGTCGGGTTGAGACCGCCGATCGCACGGACCGCCTCGTCAAGGTCGTCGTAGTGGCGTTCGACCGGGTCGACGAGCATCGTCGCGAGCGCCGCCGCGCTGATGGCCGGCGGGTCCACGAGGACCGTGACCTCGGGCCGCAGCCCCACCGCAGGGAACCATGCCGCGGTCGCCCCGCCCCAACTGTGGCCGACGACGCGCAGGTCCGCCCGGTCAAGGTCGGCCGCACGCACGAACGCCACGAGGTCGGCGGCGTTGGCGGCGAAGCGGTGGTGGCCGACCCAGACGACCGTCCGGCCGTGCCCGGCCTGGTCCACCGCGATGACCCGTCGGTCCAAACCCGCCGCGAGTGCCGGCCCCAGCCGCCACCACACCGCGCTCGAGGCGGTCACGCCGTGGACCAGGAGGAGGGGCGGCCGATTGGGATCGCCCCAGGACCGCGTCGCGAACGGGATCCCGTTCGCCTCGACGACGCCGGCCTCGGCCTGCCCCGGCTCCGCGAGTGCGGCTGCCACAACGTTCGGCAGCTCGGTCAGCGGGGTCCACATCGGGCGGGACCGTACCATGCCGAGGCGGGCGTCCGACCCGGCGCTAGAATCACGGTCCGTCCCGTCACGCGGAGGTCCCGATGGCCAACCAGTTCGTCGTCGAGCTGAAGAACGAACCCGGCGGCCTCGCGACGCTCGCCGAAGCGCTGGCCGCGCGCGGGATCGATCTCCGGGCGATCGGTGGCGGCGGGATCGGGAGCAGCGGCCACATCATCATGACCACGGCCGACGACGATTCCGCCCGGGCGGTCCTCGAGGAGGGCGGCTACACCTTCATCGAGGGCGAGTCGATCCTGACCGAGGTCGACGACAAGCCCGGCGGGATGGCCCGTCTCTCGCGTGAGCTCGCGGACGCCGGCGTCAACATCTACGGCCATCTCTTCCTCGGTCGCTGGGGCGACCGGGCGATGTTCGCGTTCGTGGTCGATTCGCCGGACAAGGCGCGCCCGATCCTCGAGCGGAAGGCCTGACCGACCGCCGTCCGATCCGCCCGGCCACGGGGATTGCGACGCCGGGCTATCCGCATCGACTACCGTGGATCGATGACCCGAACCGATGAACCGGACGAGGGCCTTCGGCCGGGCTCCATCGAGCGACTGGCGGCCGACTGGCTCGCCGCGGAGCGCGAGGTCTCGGCCGGCATCCGCAACCCCGCGCAGAGCGAGGAGACGGCTCGCGATCTGAGCGCCCGCTATGACGACGCGATCCGCGCGGCGAGCCGCGACGAGCTCAAAGCAGCCTGGGACGCCGCGCGGGCGCGCCAGCGCGACCAGGTGACGGGCTCCGAGGCCTGGGCCGAGGCGCGCCGCCTGTCCGAGTTGCTCCGGACGGAATACGAAGCCACCGCGTCCGATCCGGCGGATGCAGCCGGGGGCGTGCCCGGCCCGTAGCCGCGCTCGCCCGGCGGCGCCGGCGCCGCCCCGCCACGACGGCACGGGTCCAACTGCTATCGTCGGACCATGGCCGTCGCGGCGCCGGTGCTGGACCAGACGTATCGCTACCCGTATCCGTCGAGCCTGGTCGGCGACGGGGAGGACCGACGGCTCCGGCTGGCCACGTCGGGCGGTCCGGCTCCGAACCCGCGGTTCTTTCGTGGCCGGCTCGTCGAGCCGGTCGTCGCCTCCGACCTGCTCCTGACCCTCGGCGACGTCGCCCGGTCCCGGTTCCACGTGCCATCGGGGATGCTCATCCGGATCCTCGAGCTCGCCGATCCCGTCGCGACCTGCGCCGACGATCGCCTGCGGTTCGAGGCGTTCTCGGCCTGCTCCAGCGTCTACGGTCGGGTGGACCTGCTGCCGGAGGCGTACGAGGGCGAGACGCTCGGCCGTGGCACGACCAACGTTGACTTCGGCCCGCGGATCCGAGCGGCCCTGGCCGGCGTGCAGGACCGCAGCGACCTCGGACTCGGCATCGGGGCGGACGACGTCGAGGTCGATGCCGACGGGGCAACGGCGGTCGAGCGCCGGGTGCCGCTGCCGTCGCGCTGGCTGCGCGGCTTCCTCGAGGTCCAGGCGATCCAGGCGGAGCTCGAGCCCGTGGCCGAGCTCGACTCGGCGGGCGCCCGGGCGCTCTTCCGGTCGATCCCGAAGACGCCCTCGAAGCGGCCGGTCTGGTTCGTACCCGCCGGCCGCAGCCTGCGGATCGCCCACCACGACCCGGGCGCGGGCGCCGTCGGGCTGACCGGGCTCGCCCGCCTCCGGCTCTTCGAGCGGGTCGCTCGGCACGCGAGGTCGCTGCGGGTCTTCGCCATCGCGGGCGACGGCAGCACCGGCTGGCAGCTCGACGTGCCCGGGGCTCGACTGACGCTCGTGCTGAGTCCCGAGGTCTGGCGCGGCTTCTCCGGGGAGGGCCGCGCCCTCCATCGGCTCGCCGACGCCGCTCCGGCATCGAGCGTCGCCGCTGTCCGTGGTGCGCTCGGCTGGGAGCCGCGACTCGGCGCGGCCGCGATTGCCGCCCGGATCTCCCGGCCCACCGCCGAGGTGTCGGGCGCGCTCGCCGCGCTTGCCCTGTCGGGGATCGTCGGCTACGACCTCGCCGACGGCGGGTTCTTCCGGCGCGAGCTGCCGTTTGACCTCGGCCGGATCGAGCGTCTCCAGCCCCGGCTGCGCGAGGCGCGCCGCCTCGTCGAGCGGTCCGCCGTCCGCCTCGACGAGGCCGATGCCTCCGGGATCTCCGCCTGGGTCACCGGCGCGGGTGGCGTCGAGTACCGGGTCCGATCCGACGCCGCCGGCTGGACCTGCACGTGTCCGTGGTTCGGCCGCCATCGCGGCGACCGCGGCCCGTGCAAGCACGTCCTCGCCGCGCAGCTCGTGGCCCAGGGACCCGATGACCCCGGCTGAGGCGCTGCGGGCCGCCGCCGCGGCCGACGACGAAGCCGCGGTGATGGCCCTCTTGGCGGACCGATCCGAAGCCGATCGAACCGAGCTCCAGCCCGTCGCCCGGGAGCTCGTCGCCGCCGCGAAGAAGCGGGGCCTCGAGGCGGTTGGTCATCTCGGGCCCGTGCTCCTCGCGGCGTACGGCATCTTGCCGATGTCCGACATCCGCGGGCTCGGCTGGCGATCCAATCACGTTCCGAAGCGGCTGGAGCTCGTCCTCGAGCATCGTTCGCCAGAACGGCTCGGTCCGATCGTCGAGTTCCTCCTCGACGATCTCCATGACCGGGCGTGGAAGATCGTCCGGCCGCTCGTGCTCGCCGGCGTCATCCCCCGGCCGGATCGGCCCTCGTACACGATGGCGATGCTCGCAGCGACGCGGCGCTGGAAGGCGGCGGACCTCGTCGCCTTCGATCCGGCCGTCCTCGACATCGAGGCGTGGCGGCTGTTCGAGGTCGAGGGCGGCGGCGAGGACAGCCTCGCCAACCACGAGAAGTTCTTCGGCGACAGCTGGGGCGACTGCTTCCGCGACCTCGCCGCTCGCGATGCGGTGGCGCGGCGTCGCCTGCTCGACGCCAGCCTCGCCGCCCTCGCCCGGGACTTCGCGACGTATCGAGCCGGCTGGTTCTCGCGCTTCCACGAGACGCTCGTCCCGACGGACGAGGAGCGGGCTGAGCGGACCGGCGCCTATCTCGGGCTGCTCCGGAGCCGCGTCGGACCGACGGTCTCGTTCGCCGTGGCCGCGCTTGTCCGGATCGAACGCGCCGGTCTCCTCCCGGCCGACCTGCTCCTCGACCGGATCAGGCCGGTCCTGGCCGAGGCATCGGCCGGGGCGGCGACCGCCGCGCTCGGCCTCGTCGCTCGGGCGGGCGAGGGCTCGCAGGAGCTCGCGAGGCGTGCCGCGATCGTCGCATCGGAAGGGATCGCCAACCCGTCTCCGGAGGTCCAGGGTCGGGCGATCGCCCTGATCGGACGACTGGCCGGTGAGCCCGACGACGACCTCACGCGGGCCCTGACCCGGCGCCAGCCCGATGTCGCCGCGTCGCAGCGGACGGCCCTGGCGGCGCTGATCGCGCGGTCGAGCGGCGGTGCGGTCGGGGTCGCGCCGTCGGCGTCGGTTGCCCCGTCACCAGCGGTCGAGCGCCAACCGCCGGACTCGGCGAGCCGTCCATCACCGATCGATCCCGATCGGGAGGTGGCGCCCCTCCAGACCGTCGAGGCGCTCGTCGACGTCGCCGTCTCGCTCCTCGAGTCGGGCGGGCCAGCCGACGACCTGGAGCGCGTCTTCGACGCCGTGGGCCGCCTGTCGGGGGATCTGGCGGTCTCGAGATCCCGGCTCACGGCGGCCGTCGGCAAGCGCGCCCGAGCGATCCTCGATCGGCGCGGCACCCGGCCCTTCGGTGGCTTCGACCCCCGGGCCGACTCGGCGGCGGTCCTCCTTGCGTGGTCGCGGGGCGAGCTCGTCGAGCCGCTCCTCGCTCGTCGCTCGGCCGATGCGGGCTCCGGCGCGTTCCTGTCGGCCCGGTCCCACGAGCTGGCCGAGGCGTCCGCAGCCGGGCGGCCGTTCATCAGCATGGCCGCGCCCACCCATCGCGGCGGCTGGATCGACCCGGCGGTCCTCGTTCGGAGGCTCGCCGCGGGCGCGCCCGCGTCCCGCCTCGACCTCGTCGCGGCCCTCCTCCGGCTCGCGCCTGACGGCCGCGACGCCGCGCTCTCCGCTGCGAAGGGCCTTGACGGCGAGGCGGGATCGGCCGTCCGCTACGCCCTAGGCGGCGACGAGCGGATCGGACCGACAGCCGCCTGGTGGGTGGCGGCCGCCCGAGTCCGCTCGCCGGGCGAGGACGACCCGGCCGTTGAGCGGCGCCATCCGGGCCTCGGGCCCGACGCCGGGCGAGTCGCCCGTCTCCGTCTGAGCGTGACGGACCGGCGGCCCTATTTCGGTGGGTTCGGCCTCGACATGGAGCCGCCGCTGCCGGAGACCACCTCGGCGGATCTCCCGACGGTGCTGCTCTTCCGGACGGCGGGAGCGTTCCTCGTGAATGACCGCTCCGACCCGTCGATGCTCCGGTGGATGGCGACGATCCAACCCGGCGCCCGCGAGACGTGGGCGGCGGTCGGAGCACTCCACCTCGGTCGGAACACGGACTGGTGGTCGGCGGAGTGGGCGAACCGGGCGTTCCTCGAACCGTTCGTCGACCCGGTCACCGCGATCGGGCCGCATGCCCGGACCCTGGTCGGGATCGCGCTCGGCGCCAGGGACGCGGGCGAGCGCGGCCTCGCGACCGACGTCGCGCGTCTCGCCCTGGCCGACGGCCGCCTGACGGCGATGTCCCTGGCGGAGGGTCTTCGGACGGCGGCGGTCGCTGCCTGCGATCGCCCCAATCGCTGGGCCGTCTCGCTGGCCGACGTCGCCGCCGACTCGCCGGCTCATGCGGCCGCCGTCGCGGAGGCGATCGCCCGGACCCTGCCCGCCCTCGCCGATCGGCCGCCGGCGAAGCTCGTCCCGCTCCTTCGCCTGCTCGACGAGCTCCTCGCCGCGACGGCGGGTCAGGCCGCGCCGGACGGTCGGCCGGCGCTCGAGCGCCTCGCGGCGGGCGGCGGCCAGGGCGGCCGCCTCGCCCGCTCGGCGCTGGCCCGCGGCTGAGCTCCACGTTCGGGATCGCCACGGCCACGGCCGAGACGCCTCGGCGGCGCCCAACTGGTATCGTCTGGTCGACCCCGGGCGGGAGTAGCTCAGTTGGCAGAGCGTCAGCCTTCCAAGCTGAATGTCGCGAGTTCGAACCTCGTCTCCCGCTCCAGCGCCCACCGTCACGGGCGCGCCGACGGCAGGCGGGACCCTGCTCCGTAGCACGCGGCGCCCGTCACCGCCGCACCCGCCGCCCGTGAGGCCGCCAGCCGCCACCATCACCTCCGTCCCCGGCGCCACCGGTGCCATCGCCGCCTCGTCAACGGCCCCTGGATCGCGCCGCGCGCGACCACCGGGGTCCCATCGTCCGGTGTCCGATCACGCATTCGGATGATGTGACCGCCGAAGCCAATCGCGGAGCATTCGGGATAGACCCGGATCCAGTGGTTTCTGCCCGTCACCGATGGCCCTGACGTGATGACCGCATTTCGCAGATTGCTCGCCGCCATACGCCGCCTCCCCGCCACGGCAACCCGTGTCGTGCGCCGTCGCCCTCGGACGGCCGCAGCCGCCGGCCTCCTGACGGTCCTCGTCGGCGGGCTCCTGATCGGCGAGCTCATCCTGATGGCCAACCAACCCGCCGCCACCACCGCCGATGCCGGGCCCGGCTTCACGATCCGCGACGGTTGGACGCTCGCCGACCTCGAGCGACACATCGAAGCCGGTGACGTCTCGGCCATCACGGCCGCTCCGCCGACGACCGCGTCGCCCGCGGGCGAGCTCCTCGCCCGGACCCGCGACGGCCAGGTCGTCTCGATCGACCTGTCGGTCGGCGCCGGAGAGGCCGTCTCCGCCCTCAACTCGCTCGGCTACGGCCGACTGCTCACCAGCGAGGCGGCGGCGCTCGTCCGACCGTCCGGGGTGGGCAGTCCGACGAGCCCGCTCGTTCTGCTGCTGCCGTTCCTGCTCCTCACCCTGACGATCCTCGTCGTCTGGCGGATCACCCGGCGCTCGTCCGCCACCGGGCGCGACAGCGCGAGCCGCTTCACGACGATCCTGCCGGTCGACCCGAACGCGCCGTCCGTCGCGGCCGGTCCCGACGGCATCGCCCAGGGCGGGACCGCCGTGACGCTCGCCGACGTCGCCGGCTGCGACGAGGCGAAGTTCGAGCTGACCGAGGCGATCGAGTTCCTTCGGACGCCCGAACGGTTCCGCCGCCTCGGGGCGCGGATCCCCCGCGGCATCATGCTGTACGGCCCGCCCGGCACCGGCAAGACGATGCTCGCGCGCGCGGTTGCGGCCGAGGCCAGCGTCCCGTTCCACTACGCATCGGGTTCCGAGTTCGTCGAGAAGTACGTCGGCGTCGGTGCCAAGCGCATCCGCGATCTCTTCGCCCAGGCCCGGAAGCTCGGCCGGGGCGTGATCTTCTTCGACGAGTTCGACGCCCTCGGCAAGTCGCGGGGCGGTCCGAACAGCCACGAGGAACGGGAGCAGACGCTCAACCAGCTCCTCGTCGAGCTCGACGGCTTCGCCACGACCGACGACGTGATCGTCATCGCCGCCACGAACCGGCTGGACGTCCTCGACACCGCGGTCCTCCGACCCGGCCGGTTCAACCGGAAGATCCACGTCGGCCTGCCCGACGTGAAGGGTCGCCGCGAGATCCTCGACGTCCACTCCCGCAACAAGCCCCTGGGAGTCACGACGGACCTCGAGGAGCTGGCCCGCAAGACCTACGGCTTCTCCGGCGCCCAGCTCGCGGACCTGCTCAACGAGGCCGCGATCATGGCCGCCCGGCGCGGCGGCGACGCGATCGATCCCGACGACCTCCACGCCGGCTGGCTGAAGGTCGCGGTCGGCACCTCGCGGCGGCGGTCGATGGACCAGCGCGAGCGCTCGATCATCGCGGCCCACGAGATCGGCCACGCGATCTGCGGCAAGGTTCACGGCGACAAGCGCCGGGTCGAGGAGATCTCGCTCTTCGCCCATGGCGAGGCGCTCGGGGTCACCGTCAGCAGCCAGGAGGACAACGACCTCCCGTCCGAGACGGATCTCCGGGCGCGTCTCGTCGCCCTGATGGGCGGCCGGGCGGCCGAAGAGATCCTCTTCCACGAGGTCACCGGCGGGGCCGCGAACGACTTCGAGGCGGCCAACCGGATCGCGACGGCGATGGTCACGAGGTGGGGGATGGGCCACGACCCCGAAGGGACCGACCGCGGAGTCTCCGGCCGCGGCGCGTTGTCGTTCTTCGTCCCGACCGGCGGCGCCCGCCTGCTGCCGTCCGAGGTCCAGGCCGCCGCGACCCGCGCGACCCGCGCGATCCTCGACGAGGCGTACGCCGAGGCCAGCCGGACGCTGGTCGAGCACATGGAGACCCTGCGCCGCCTCGCCGCCTGGCTCGTCGAGCACGAGCGCGTGGACGGGCCGACCTTCGACGACCTCTTCGAGGGCCGCCTCGCCGTCCCGAACGCGGACGACGAGTGGCGCGCCGCCACGGCCCGACCGCGCGCCTGGGGCGACGTCGTCGATCTCGCCGGCCGGCGCACCGTCCGGCCGGCGCTCCCCCTCGCGGCCGCTGCGACCGCTCCCACGCCCACAGGCGAGGCGGGCGGAGACCCGTTGCCTGCGCTGGCGGCATCGGCAGCCACGGGCGCAATCCTGCCGGCAGACGTCCCCGATCGAGCGGCAGCCGCCCTCACGGCAACCATCGCCGCCACGCCGGTCGACATCGGGACCATCGACCCATCGATGGCGGCGTCGCTCGACAGCACAATGGCACCGAGCCATCTCGCCGCCGCGAGCGCGTCGGTCCGGTCGAGGATCCGCCGCCGTCGCGGTGGGCCGAGGCCGAGCCGCCGCGGCTCGCTGACCCGCCTGCTCCGCGACACGCTGGCCGACGGTCTCGCCGTCGCCGAAGGTCGCCTTCGATCCCGCCGGTCCAACGAGGACCGGACGTAGCCATTCCGAACCTCAAGGGAGTTTTCATGCGTTTCGACGATCGTGACCAGCCCGTGCTCTCCGCCGCGTGTCCGCGGCTGGGAGCGCACGCGGCCGCGGTCGGCGGCCGGATCCTGGCCGCGGTTCCCGGTGCGCTCGGCACGTCCGTGCTCGCCGGCCGTCTGGGGCTCGTCGTGTGTGGCTGCAGCCTGGCCGCGGAGAGCCCCGACTCGCCGGTGCCGGCGCCAGCCGCCGTCTGGACGTACGACTGCCTGATCCGGCTGTCGGCCGAGCGGTCTGGCTCCCTCTCGGCGCTCGGCGTGACGATCCGTGGTCGATCGGGAGTGCTTCCGCTGATCGTCCTCGATCCGGCGGACCTGCCGGCGACCCAGGCCGCGATCGATCGCGTCCAGAACCTGATCGACGCGGACCACGAGGCGCGCCGCTACGCGGAAAGCGCGTGGGTGCCGGTGTTCGCGATCGCGGGAGCGGTGCGATGAGGCTCGGGTTCGGTCGCGAGACCGCGACCACCGGGGCGACCCGTCCGCCGACCGGATCGGCCTGTCTCCAGTGCGGCACGCCGGCTCCATCGTCGGCGATCACGTTCTGCCGCCGCTGCGGCCTGCCGTACGGGGCACCGCCCCGGCTCGAGGCCGAGCTGCCGAGCTGCCCCGTCTGCTACGCCGTCGTCGGCGACGATGGACGCCTGCCCTCGTTCCGGGCAGCCCGCGGTCGGATCGACCTCGTTGAGCACATCTCGGAGCACGAGTCCCACCCGGTCGGCGACGACGAGTATCTCGAGACCCTGCGCCGCGGCGATCGAATCGTGATCGATCGCTGGGAGGCCCCGTTCGACCTCGTCCGGCGATACCTCGTCACCGGCGCAGTGGACGGCGGCCGACGCCGCGACTACCAGCACTCGGCGATCGTGACGGCGATGGCGCAGCTCAAGCGCTGGGGCCCGGGCGCCGAGCTGTTCGGCGACCAGGCCGAGTGGAAGCTGGCCCGCGAGGCGGTCACCGCCCTCATGGAGCGCTACCACCGCCGCTGATCGGCGTCGCTCCCACCCCGACACACGAGATCGCCGCAGCCGTCAAACGGCTGCGGCGATCGGTGCTCCGTGCCTGGGCAGCGCCGGACGTCAGCCCTTCGCGATCTCCTCGGCGAGCCGGTCGTACGTGTCGAGCGCACCACCGACCATGCCCACGGCGATCTGGCCCTCGAGCTCCTCGAGCGTATCGAACCGGCTCCGCTCCACGAGCTTCGTCCGGTCGCCGAGGTCCTCGAGCGTCATCGTCTCGAGCCCAACCTTGTCGTCCATCCCGGGGATGTCGACGATGAACGTTCGGACGATCCGTTCGCCCGGCACGACCTCCAGGTACTCGCCCTTGAACGGCACGTCCTCGCCGCCGGTGGTGTGGTTGATGAACCGCCATCGGCCACCCGGCCGGACGTCCATCTCCTCGACCGTCGTGGTGTAGCCACGCGGGCCCCACCAGTTCGTGATGCGGGCCGGGTCGGTCATCACCCTCCAGACGAGGTTGCGCGGGGCGTCGAAGACCCGCTCGAACACGATCTCCAGGCCCTGGGTGGTGACGGAGGTCCGATCGTTGCCGAGTTGCCGTGTGGCCATGGCTCCTGCTCCTTCGCGCCCTGCCGAGTCAATGAGTTCCAGCGTCATCGCGGTGCTCCTTCTGCAGCTCTCTCAGGTAGTCATCGAGGCGGTCGAGGCTCTCCTCCCAGTGGCGCTTGTACTGGCCGATCCAGTCGGCGGCGTCGCGAAGCCCCTCGGGCTTGAGGCGGCACGGCCGCCACTGGGCCTGGCGGCCCTGCTCGATGAGTCCCGCTCGCTGGAGGACCTTGAGGTGCTTCGAGATCGCCGGAAGGCTGAGCTCGAACGGGGCCGCCAGCTCGGTGACCATCGCCTCGCCCTTTGCCAGCCGCGCAAGGATGGCCCGGCGGGTGGGGTCGGAAAGGGCCGCGAACGTCGTGCTGAGGGGGTCGGCCTGGGTCTGCATTTCGCCTCTGAGTTAATTAACCTATTGGCATAATACAGCCCAGAGCGATATTGTCAACCCGTGGCGCGGGTGCGGCGGGTCGCGCCGAATTGGCGACGCGATCCGGCCGGCCAGAGCGGCTGACCTGCGCGCTTACCGGATCCGACGCAGGGGATCGGCCTGTTAGGGAGATCCCTGGCTCGTGGCCGTTGTCGCTGTGCCGCGCTTCTTCGGCCGTTTCGCTACGGCCGCTTTGCCGGCCTTCAGCTGGCCCTTCAGCTGCTCGGTCTGGTTCAGCAGCGGGGCGATCACCCGGTCCGGGGCCAGCCCAAAGGCCGCTGCAATGATCAGGCCGATGTGGTTCTGGTCCAGGTCGAAGACCGCGGTCAGCGACGTTGCCGTCGACGACGTCGCGGCGAAGGCAGCGAGGACGACGCCGGCCACACCCGCGAGACCGGAGATCAGCGGTGTGTGCACGAGGCGGGCTTCGAAGAGATTGAAGTCCTCGACCGCCGTGTCGGATTTCGCCTGGAGCCGCAGAAGGTTGAACAGCCCCACGATCGCTCCGACGACGAAGAACACCGAGGCCGCGATGAGCTGCGTCCGCGGCACATTGCTGATGACCGCGAGCCCGACCAGCAGGAACGTCACCGTGGCCGTCAGAAGGATGGCTCTCCAGAGCCGATTCCTTGCCCTGACGATCCCTTCCATGGCGTCCTCGAAGTAGTTGTTGGTCGCGTTCCGGACCTCCCGCAACATGGCCCGGCCGAGACGCATGCTGTGCTCCGTCGGGGCCTTGATGGCACCGTGGTTTCCGGGTCCGGGATCGTTCGGATCACCTTTCTTCTGATCGACGAAGTACTCCGTATATGCGTCGGGACTGATGGCCTTCACCGCCGTCGAGAGCGCTGGCATCAGGTGGTCGATCTTGATCCTGGCGCCCGAAAGTCGGAGTTTGTCGTGCAGCGCGTCGCTCAGGACCAGGTCGAGCGGCTCGAGTTCGATCAAGGCTTCCTCAGCGCGGTCGACTCGTCGCCATAGCGAGACGTAGCCCATGGCCGAGACCCATTCGAGACCGTTCGTTCGGCTTTTCGACGGAGGCGTGCCGAGGGCCTCATCGACTTCGTGGAGCTGCTTCATGGCTTCCGTCCACGCCATTTTCCGCACCATCAGCTCATCACCGGCGGTTTGCTGCATCGCCTTCGACTCCGCGGGGTTGCCGACGGTTTCGAGACGGTCACGAAGCTGATCGGACCGACGCCGCAGCTCCCAGTAGCTCCGAGTCTGGGCCACGCGGACGCTGGCGATGATCCTCAGCGGAATGGCGCTGACGACCACGATGGCCGCCGCAATCTCGCAACCCACGATGAACGCCACCGGCCCCTGGTGCTCCGGACCGACGAAATAGGTTGCCACGATCGAAATGGATGCCAGACCTGGCACGAGCGGCGCGATCGCCCAGAGCGTCGGTAGATAGGCCGTCGGCCAGAACAGCCCGGCAAAGAACGCAATGAGCGCCAGGACGAGGGCCGCGCCGACCTGCGCCTCCGGCGATGTCCACAGCCCGGCCGAGAAGTCGCCGACTCGGGCGACCATCGAGAGTTGGGTCATCACCACCACGATCGCCACGGCGAGCACGACCGTGATGCCGAAAACGACCTGACCCGTTCGGTTCAACCAGTACTCGCGGAGCTCGGGGAGGAAGGAGGGCTTCGTTGTGTCCTGCCCCCCGGGGGTGTTCGGGTGCTCGGTCGCGACTAACCGCTGATCGGATCCCACCGCTGAACCCTCCTCGCCTCGGGCCTCGCAAGCTCCAGGTGGCGCCCCTCCGGCGAACGTCCACGAACGGTAGCGGCCAGCCGTCTCGCGCGCGTCTCGCTGGCTTGGGAATACGTGACTGATGCACCGACGGCGTCTTCAGTCGGCGTCCGTTGACTCCGGAGGCTGCGCGGCCCGCAGGAAGGGCGAGGACGCGTCGTGCGAACTTCGCAAGCCGCTCGACCAGTCGAACCTGGAGCGGGATCGAGATCAGGCGAGGAGTGCGGCGTGGTCTTCGGATGCCGCGCCGAGGAGCGCGATCAACATCGACCGCGCCTCCGGCGGGGCGCCGATCTCGAGCTCGATCCCGTCGGCGGTCACGCCGATCGAAAACCGGAAGAACGGGCAGCACGCGATCTCCCGTTCGACCAGGGAGGCGACCTCCGCAAGCCGGTACCGGGGAGGCAGAAGAAGCCGGATGCCGTCGGTGATCGTCACGGCATCGGACGCGGCCACGAGCGCATGCCATTCCGATCCGCGCTCCGAGCGTTCGTCGATTTCGAGGGAGCAGGCGATGGCCGGCTCGCTGTCGGCGACCGCAATGGACGACATTCGGCCGTCGCCTGCGTCGGTGCAGACGCAGTTGGGGCCGCACGCCGCGTCGCCGGCGTCGGCGCCCGCTCGACCCCGAACGAGGAGATCGCCGGCGGCCTCGAGCTCGGCGGCGAACATTGCCAGCTCGTCGATCCGTGCCCGCGTCTGGCGGCCCTTTGCCGACACGAGCTCGAGGAGTCGCGCCTGGACGGTGACGCATTGCTCGCCGTCCCACAGTCGGAC
>DATLVO010000260.1:0-2963 GCA_035577485.1 Verrucomicrobiia bacterium | reverse complement strand
GCCGTCCAGGTCGAGCCGCCGCGATCGGTCTCCGGCGAGACCATCAACGTCACCCAGGCCGGGCTCCAGAACGTGAACGCCACGAACATCGACATCCGCCAGGGCGGGATCGGCCGGGCGCAGGCGACCGACATCGCGATCACGCAGGGCGGGATCGGGCTTGCCCGCGGCGATCGCGTCTCGGTCGAATTGGGCGGCGTGGGTGTCGCCCTCGCGGGCGAGGTCCATGTCACCCAGGGCGGCATCGGCTCGGTCCTCGCTAGGGACGTCCGCATCGAGCAGTCCGCGGTCCGGATGCTCGTCGCCAACGAGGTCCACGCCGAGCGGACGACGGGCGTCATGGTCCTGATCGCCCGGAAGGTGGACGGCAACGTCCGGACGCTCCTCGACTGGCGCGGCGCGCTGGCCTTCGGGGCCGCGTTCGGGGTGATCGTCTCGCTGTTCCGAGGACGGGGTCGAGGCGGGAGCGGCCGCAACCGCTGAGTCCGACCGGCGCGGAGGGTGCGGATCCTCGGCGTTCCCGCCCGGCGGGCTAAGCGACGAGTCAACGCCGGGAATGCGGTCGCGGTGCAGCGCCGGGACCCGAATCTGCCGAGATTGACCCTGGGACGGGCAGGATCGACCACATCGGCTGCTCTACTCGTCCGACACGCCCGCCCCACGGGCACGAGAGAGGATCGGTCGGCTCGGGTCGGGTCGGTTCGGGTCGGAACGGGGGCTCGGCTATACTCGCCGGACCGACTTTCGCCGCCCGTCGACGGGCCGATATGGAGCCACCGACCGACCCGTGATCGACCCATCCGTGCGTGTCCACGCGACCGCGGACCTCGAGCCCGACGTGACCGTCGGACCGCAGACGAGCATCTGGCATCGCGCGCAGATCCGGACCGGCGCCCGCATCGGGGCCGACTGCGTGATCGGCCGGGACGTCTTCGTCGACGAGGGCGTCGAGGTCGGCGACCGTGTGAAGATCCAGAACGGGGCCCTCGTGTATCACGGCGTCACCGTTGGCAACAGCGTGTTCATCGGGCCGGGCGCGATCCTGACGAACGACCGCTATCCGCGCGCCGTGACCTCGACCGGCGAGCTCGCCCGGGCCGAGGACTGGGAGGTCAGCCCGATCCGGCTGTCGGATGGCTGCTCGATCGGTGCCGGTGCCGTGGTCGTCGCCGGTGTCGTCGTCGGCGAGTACGCCATGGTCGGTGCCGGCGCGATCGTCACCCGGGACGTCCCCAACTACGCCCTCGTGGTCGGCAGCCCGGCCCACCGGATCGGCTGGGTCTGTGCCTGCGGCGCGCGCCTCGTCGACAGCAACGGCGAGCCGGCGGCCGCCGAGCCCGGCCGCTACCGCGCCCACCAGGAGCTGATCTGCCAGCGCTGCAGCCGAACGTACGCCTACATCCCGGACGTCGAGTCGCTCGAGGAGCGGACCGGCCCGCGCCAAGGAGCCCCCGCATGATCCCCATCGCCCGCCCCGACATCGGTCCCGAAGAGATCGCCGCCGTCACCGACGTGCTCCAGAGCGGGATGATCGCCCAGGGCAAGCGGGTGAAGGCCCTCGAGGACGCGTGGGCCGAGTTCGTCGGGGTCCGCCACGCGATCGCGACCGGCAACGGGACGCTCGCGCTGATGGCGATCTTCGCGGGGATCCGCCTCGAGCCGGGCGACGAGGTGATCACCGTCAGCCACACGTTCGCCGCGACGGCGAACGCGATCCTCTCGACCGGTGCGACGCCGGTGTTCGTCGACATCGAGCCCGACACGTACCTGATCGACGCCAAGAAGATCGAGCGCGCGATCACGCCGCGGACGCGGGCGATCTGCCCGGTCCACCTGTTCGGCCTCGTCGCGGACATGGACATGATCCGGGCGATCGCCGACCGCCACGGCCTGATCGTCGTCGAAGACGCCTGCCAGGCCCACGGGGCCACGTTCCGGGGCCGCATGGCCGGCTCGTTCGGGCACGGGGCGTTCAGCCTGTACGCGACGAAGAACATGACGACCGCCGAGGGAGGCTTCGTCACCACGAACGACGACGCGCTGGCCGACTGGCTGCGGCTCTACCGGAACCAGGGCATGCGGGCGCGCTACCAGTTCGAGATGCTCGGCTATAACTTCCGGATGACCGACCTGGCCGCGGCGATCGGCCAGGCGCAGTTCGCGAAGCTGCCCCGCAACACCGCCCGCCGCCAGGCGATCGCCGCCCGCTACGACGAGGCGTTCGGCGAGCTGCCGATCGGCCTGCCGATCACGCCGGACGGCCGGACCCACGTCTTCCACCAGTACACGCTGAACGTGGGCGGGGCGCGGGACGCGATCGTCGAGGATCTCCGCGCGGCCGGCGTCGGGGCCGATATCTACTACCCGATCCCCGTCCATCGCCAGAGCTACATCATGGAGCGCGGCCTCCATGCGGACCTTCCGGTCACCGACGGGGCCGCAGCGCACACCCTCGCGCTGCCGATGTTCCCGGGCCTGACCGACGCGGAGCAGGGCCAGGTGATCGACGCGGTCCGGGCGGCCGTCGGGGAGCATCTCGTCGCCGGACGTGCGGCCGGTCCGGGGAGCGGGGCCGCGACGGCGGGGACCGCCGCCCGATGACCTCGCCCTGGCAGCCCGCCGGTGGACGCGAGCTGCGGGTCGGCCTCGCCGGTCTCGGCTCGATGGGCCGCAACCATCTCCGGATCCTGTCCGGCCGGACCGACCTCGTCCTCGCGGCCGTTGCCGATCCGGTGGGTGCCGCCCTGGCTGTGGCCACGTCCCAGACGGGCGCCCAGGGCTTCGACGAGCCCCTGGCGATGATCGCCGAAGCGGATCTCGACGCCGTCGTCATCGCAGCGCCGACGACGGCTCATGTGCCCCTCGCCCTGGCGGCCATCGAGCACGGGATCGCGGTCCTCGTCGAAAAGCCGCTCGCGGCCACGACCGACGAGGCGATGCGGATCGTCGCCGCGGCGCGGGCG
>DATLVO010000259.1:0-20285 GCA_035577485.1 Verrucomicrobiia bacterium | reverse complement strand
GCCGCGGTCGACTTCGCCCGGGAACGCGGCGCTCGGGCGCTCGAGGGCTACCCGATGCTCGTCGAGCCGGGTCAGGACGTCACCTGGGGCGAGCTCAATGTCGGTAGTCGCAGCGTCTTCGCCGACGCCGGGTTCGACGAGGTCAGCCATCCGACCCTCCGCCGGGTCGTGATGCGGATCGACTTCTAGAGGCCGGAGAGGACAGCCGCGGCGACTCTCGCTACCCGCTCCGGGTCGGCGATCCCGTCGATCGCGACGATCCGGCCCTCGACCACGGTGAAGCCCAGGATCGCGATCGGGCGTCCGTGGACCGTGACCACCGCCCCCGCCGCGCCATTCACCAGCGCGGGCGTCACCAGCGCACCCGGGAAGCCGCGGGCCTGGCCGGCGACCGCGGTCGCTCCGCGATAGACCACCGAGGCCGCGCGGTGCTTGGCGCCGAAGTCCGATCGAAGGATGACGTCTGGGTGGAGGATCCTGAGGAGGGCGTCGAAGTCGCCCTCGCGGGCCGCGCGGAAGAACGCGTCCACCACCTCGCGCTGGCGGGCGAGGTCCGGGTCGGGTGTCGGGATCTCGGCGTCCCGGACACGGCGGCGCGCCCGGCTCGCGAGCTGCCTGGCGGCGACGGGCGTTCGACCGACGATCGGCGCGATCTGGTCGAACGGCAGCGTGAACAGGTCGTGGAGGACGAACGCGAGTCGCTCGGCTGGTGACAGGCTGTCGAGCACGATCAGAAGGGCGAGCCCGACCTGGTCGGAGAGAAGCGCCTCGTCCTCCGGCTGGATCCCCTCCCCGGTCACGACGGGATCCGGAACGTGGACGCCGAACGCTTCCTCGCGTCGGCGATTGCGCGACCGCAGCAGATTCAGCGAGACGCGGGCAACGATCGTCGTGAGCCAGCCGCCGATGTTGTCGATGTGACTCGCGTCGGCGCGGCTCGCTCGGAGCCAGGTGTCCTGAACGGCGTCGTCGGCTTCGGTGAGCGAGCCGAGCATGCGGTAGGCCACGGCGCGCAGGTGGGCCCGGTGCTCCTCGAAGCAGTCGGCCAGCCACGTGTTCTCGTCCGTCGGTCACGTCCTCCTGGTGGGCGGTGTCAGGGACGTGACCCCACGACCGCTACGAACGTGACGAAGGAGACCGCCATGCAGGCACCCACCACCAACACTTCCAGCCTTCCCATCCTCGTGACCGGTGGCACCGGGACGCTGGGGAGGCTTGTCGTCGAGCGGCTGCGGGCCGAGGGCCGCTCGGTCCGGGTGATGAGTCGAAGTTCGCACGACGCCGAGGGTATCGAGTTCGTGACCGGCGACCTCTCGACGGGGAAGGGCGCGGAAGCCGCCGTCGCCGGTGTCGAGGTCGTCATCCATTGCGCGGGCACCGCCAAGGGCGACGGCGAGAAGGCGCGGCATCTCGTCCGAGCCGCGTCGGCGGCGGGGGTCCGCCATGTCGTCTACATCTCCGTCGTTGGAGCCGATCGGATCCCGATGACCGGTCGCATGGACCGTTTGATGTTCGGCTATTTCGGATCCAAGCTCGCCGCCGAACAGGTCATCGCCGAGTCCGGAATCCCGTGGTCGACGCTTCGGGCAACCCAGTTCTTCGACCTGACGCTGAGGACGGTGGAGGCGATGGCGAAGCTGCCGGTGATCCCGGTGCCGGCCGGATTCCGGTTCCAGCCGGTGGACGCCGCCGAGGTCGCGGACCGACTGGTCGCTCTCGCGCTGGGTGTTCCAGCCGGCCTGGTCCCGGCGCTGGGCGGCCCCCGCGCGTACGACATGGCCGATCTGGTCCGCGGCTACCTGCGCGCTGCCGGCAAGCGTCGATGGATCCTCCGCGTCCCTGTCGCGGGCAAGGCGGCGGCCGCGGTCCGGGCGGGAGCGAACCTGGCCCCGGATCGGGCCGTCGGTCGCCGGACCTGGGAGGACTTCCTGGCCGAGAGCGCGGGCTCGGTGCCCAGGCGCGGCATGCAGGACACGGGCTCCAGGCGCGCTTCCTGAGGGTCGGGCCCGCACGACCTCGGGCTCGTTCGTCGAGTCGATCTCGGTCCGCCGGCGATCACGCGGCGGCCGGTCGCCGCGGGAACGCTCACCATTCAGCGTGACACCCCTGTTGCCGGAGGACACGCATGGCGCCTGGATCGACCGACCGACTCACCTTCATCGGCATCGCCGGGAGCCTGCGGCGCGCGTCGTTCAACCGCGGCCTGATCCGGGCCGCCGTCGACGTCGCACCGTCCGGAACCGTCGTGATCCCCTACGACCTGGGCGACATTCCCCTGTTCAACGCGGACATCGAGGCGGAAGGCGACCCGCCGGCGGTCACCGCCTTCAAGGAGGCGATCGCCGTCGCCGATGCGATGGTCATCGCGAGCCCGGAGTACAACCACTGCGTGCCCGGCGTCCTGAAGAACGCGATCGACTGGGCCTCCCGGCCGGCGCGGCGGTCCGTCCTGACCAACAAGCCCGTGGCGATCATGGGCGCCAGCTCGGGCCGGGGTGGCACGGCACGAGCCCAGGCCCACCTCCGGGACGGATTGACCTACACGAACGGCATGGTCCTTCCCTTGCCCGAGGTCCTCGTCGACCTGGCCGGCGACAAGTTCGATTCGGACGGGAACCTGACGGACCCGTCGACTCGCCAGGAAGTCCGCGATCTGCTCGTCGCGCTTGCGGCGTGGACGCGACGTCTGCGAGCCAGCGACGAAGCCCAGGAGGCGGGCTGATGGCCTCGGTCCGACCGTTCTACGACCGCTGGCCCCAGTACAACCGCCGCTTGACCGAGGTCGTCGGGGCCATGAGCGAGGCGCAGCTCGCGATCCGGCCCGCCCCCGATCTCTGGCCGATCTGGGCGACGGTCGGTCACGACGCCGCGGTTCGCGTGTACTGGCTCTGCACCATCCTGGGAGAACCAGGCGCGGAAACGACACCGTGGCCCGACCCCACGGTCGACGGCTGGGAGGACGACCTCGACCACCCGCGGACCGCCGCCCAGCTCGTGACGGCGCTCGACACGACGTGGGCGATCGTCGAGGGCTGTCTCGAACGCTGGACGCCCGAGATGCTCAATGAGGAGGTCGAGCGCTTCTACAGTGAGCAGCGCCAGGTTCATTCGCGGGCGTCGATCCTGCAACGCCTCCTCACGCACGACGCGTACCACTGTGGCGAGCTCTCGCAGACGCTCGGCATCCACGGCCTGCCCCAGATCGACCTCTGGCGGCTCGACTGATCGCCGGCGTGCCCGGGCTCGACGGGTCAGTCGCTCAGGACGCGGACCACCGCGTCGGCCGACTCCAGGGCGCCCTCGGCCCAGGCTTGGGCGCGTGAGAACGCCTCACCGCAGATGAACACGTCCACGGCCGGATCCGGTTGGACGACCGCCGCGATGACGTCGTCCGACCGGATGCCGGAGCGCCAGAACGTCCAACCCGTCTCATGCGGATCGCCGCCCCAGAGGACGAACGCGGAGCCGGTCGGCGGCGGCAGGTCAGCGACGTGCGGATGGATCGCACGAAGGTTCTCCTGGATCGTCTCGAGCATCGCCGCCGGCGCCGGCGATCCCGCCGGCGCGCCGTCCCACAGGCGTCGCCATGGCTCCGTGTGCAGGCCGTCGGTATAGGCGGCGAGGAGGGTTGCGGGAGCATCCGAGCGCGACCCGAAGTAGAACAGCTTCCGCGGTGGCAAGTCCGTCGTCAGCCGGATCGCGGGGTCGTCGGTCCCCCACCACGGTCGGTCGTACCAGAGGTACAGCTTCGCGGCGGGAAACGCCTCGACGGAGTCGAGCAAACGGCGCACGCCGGTGGTGCCGAGAACCGGAGAGGCGTCCTCGAGCTGGACGAGCGCAGGCGCGGCGACGGCGAGGACCAGACGGCGGGCGACGACCTCCGCGCCGTTGCCGAACCGCAACCGGTGGACTCCCCCGTGGACCTCGTGGGTTCGGAGCTCGTGACCGAGCCTGACGGACCCTCCGTCGGCTTCGAACCGGGCTGCCAGCGTCCGGGGGATGAGGTCCATTCCCGCGTTCGGGGTCCGTGCCTCGGCACTCGGGTCTCCGCCGCCGAGCAGGTACTGGATCGCGTCGGCGGCGTTGAACGCACGCAGGCCGGAGTCGTAGCCGAACGCGTCGGTGACGAATCGATGGCCCTCGGGACTCAGGACCGAGGCCAGCGCCTCGCCGATCGACCAGTCCGTCAGCGGACGGCCGAGGTACGCGTGCGTCGCCCGGAGCCGCGACCAGTCGGCGTCATCGAGAGAGGCGGAACCTGGGGCGATCTGCTCGAAGGCCGCCAGGCCGAGCTCGAGCGCCGATCGACCGAGCTCGGACTTCGGGAGCTCGTATCCGGCCCCGGCGTTGGGGTCGGCGGCGCCCTTTCCGAAGCGCCCGCGGAGGAACGAGCGCTCGGTTCCACCAGTCGTGTCGAACGGGTGGGTCTCGATGCCGAAGGTCGTGACGACGTCCTGGACGAGGCGATGGCTCGTGAGGAAGCGCATCCCGCCGAGCTCGATGGGGTGCTCGAGGCCGTCGATCTGAATTGACCGAAGACGCCCGCCGACCCGATCCGACCGCTCGAACAGGACGATCGACCAGTCGGGTCGGGCTGCCTGTAGCCGTTGGGCGACGTAGGTCCCGGCGACCCCGCCGCCGATCACGGCGAGATCGAGGTCCGCCCTCTCCGGTCGTGCGTGTTCTGCGATCTGCCTGCTCCCTCGAGACCCTCGGCCGCCCGACGGTAACAGGTCGGGCGCTCGCTCAGGCCACCAGGCGCTTGTACCGGATCCGGCGGGGCTGGTCGGCCGCGGTCCCGAGCTCCCTGTGGCGGAACGCCTCGTAGTCGCTGACGTTGCCCTCGAACCAGCGAACCTGGCTGTCACCCTCGAAGGCGAGGATGTGGGTCGCGATCCGGTCGAGGAACCAGCGGTCGTGGCTGATCACGACGACGCAGCCCGGGAAGCTCTCGAGGCCCGCCTCGAGCGCGCGAAGCGTGTCCACGTCGAGGTCGTTCGTCGGCTCGTCGAGGAGCAGGACGTTGCCACCGGTCTGGAGGAGCTTCGCGAGGTGGACCCGGTTCCGCTCGCCACCGGACAGCGTCCCGACGAGCTTCTGCTGGTCCGTGCCGCGGAAGTTGAACGACGAGACGTAGGCGCGGGCCGGGACCTCGCGCTTCCCGACCGTCACGATCTCGACCCCCTGGGTGATCTCCTGGAACACCGTCTTGTCAGCCGCGAGCGCGTCACGGCTCTGATCGACGTAGCTCATCTGGACGGTGTCGCCGATCTCGATCGACCCCGCATCCGGCTGCTCCTGCCCGACGATCATCCGGAAGAGCGTCGTCTTGCCGGCGCCGTTCGGGCCGATGATCCCGACGATCCCCGCCCGCGGCAGCGAGAACGTGAGGTCCTCGATCAGCAGCCGGTCGCCGTAGCCCTTCCGCAGGCTCTTGACCTCGATGACCGTGTCGCCGAGCCGCGGCCCGGGCGGGATCGCGATCTCGAGCTCGCGGGTGGTGTCCTTCGCGTCGTTCGCCTCGGCCAGGAGCTGCTCGTAGGCCGACAGCCGGGCCTTGCCCTTCGCCTGGCGCGCTTTCGCGCCCATGCGGACCCACTCGAGCTCGCGGGCGAGGGTGCGCTGGCGGGCGTCGGCCTGCTTCGACTCGCGCGACATCCGCTCCAGCTTCTGCTCGAGCCAGCTCGAGTAGTTCCCGGAGAAGGGCACTCCCCTCCCCCGGTCCAGCTCCAGGATCCACTTCGCGACGTTGTCGAGGAAGTAGCGATCGTGGGTGACGGCGACGACCGTGCCGGCGTACTCGTCCAGGAAGCGCTCGAGCCACTCGACCGACTCCGCGTCGAGGTGGTTCGTGGGCTCGTCGAGGAGGAGCAGGTCCGGGTGGCGAAGCAACAGCCGGGCGAGCGCGACGCGGCGCTTCTCGCCGCCGGAGAGCGTCGTGACGTCGGCGTCGTCGGGCGGGCAGCGCAAGGCTTCCATCGCGATGTCGACGTTGCGCTCGACGTTCCAGGCGTCGGCGGCGTTGATCCGGTCCTCGAGCTTGCTCTGCTCGACCCCGATCGCTTCGTAGTCGGCGTCGGGATCGGACCACTTCGCCATGACGGCGTTGTACTGGTCGAGCAGCGTCTGGATCTCGTGGACACCGTCCATGACGTTGCCCTTGACGTCCTTGGTCGCGTCGAGCTGCGGCTCCTGGCTCAGGTAGCCGACCGTGAAGCCCGGCGTGAGACGGGCCTCGCCGGTGAACCCGTCGTCGAGGCCGGCCATGATCCGGAGCAGGCTCGACTTCCCTGCGCCGTTCGGCCCGATGACGCCGATCTTGGCCCCCGGGTAGAACGAGATCGAGATGTCCTCGAGGACCGTGCGGTCCGGTGGGTAGTGGCGGGCGAGCTTGTAGGTGCTGTAGATGAATTCGGCTGGCATGTCGACCCAAGGGTACCGACCGACGGGTCGCTCGGCTCGAGGGCGGTCTGGACGGCGTTTCCGTGCGGCGGCCGCACAATGGGCCGTGACCCACGATCTCGACCGGTTCGTGCGTGCGCAGGAGGGCGTCTACGAGGGCGTCCTGGACGAGCTCCGGCGCGGCCGGAAGGTCGGCCATTGGATCTGGTTCATCTTCCCTCAGCTCGCGGGACTCGGGCGAAGCGCGATGTCGCAGGAGTACGCCATCGCCTCCCTCGCCGAGGCGCGGGCCTACCTCGACCATCCGGTGCTGGGATCCCGCCTGCGCGAGTGCACCGAAATGCTTCTGGCGACGGAGGGCCGCTCGGCTCTCGAGATCCTCGGCTCGATCGACGCGATGAAGCTCCGCTCATCGATGACGCTCTTCCACCGGGCCGCGCCCGACGAGCCGCTGTTCGCCGGGGTCCTCGAGCGCTTCCACGACGGCCGGGCGGACGAGGCGACGGACGCGCTGCTTCGATGACCCCCGCGCGACCTCACCCAGCCGCTGCGCGTTCGTTCGGAGGCGGCTCCTGCAGCTCGGAGTCATGGACGATGTGGTCGAACTGTCGCCACAGGATCACCACGAGGATGGCCGAGCCCGCGAAGGCAAACCAGAACGGGGCGGTGATCCCGAACGTCCTGGCGAGGAGGCCGCCGATCGGCGCGCCGATCACCAGCCCGCCCATGATCGCCACGCGGTAGACGCCGCCGACGCGGCCGAGCAGCTCGTCCGGAACCGCCCGCTGCCGGACCACGGTCGAGGTCGTGCCCCAGACGAACGCGTGGCCTCCGAAGACAACCAGGGTGGCGAGAGCCACCGCGGGCGACCTCGTCAGGGCGAGCGACAGGTGGGTGAACGTCTCGATCAGGAGCCCGACCCGCATGATGTCGGCGAGCGCGAACCGACGCTCAAGCCTGTCGTAGACCGCGATGCCGAACAATCCGCCGATCGCGATCGCCGTCGTCAGGAGGCCGAAGCCCACCTCGTTCATGCCAAGTCGGTCTCGGGCGTACAGAACCAGCACCGACCACGCCGCCCCATAGGTGACGTTGAACGTGACGATCGTCAGGGCGAGCGTGCGCATCGGTGGATGAGCCAGTAGCCAGCGGATCCCCTCGAGCATCTCGGCGCGCACGCCGGGCCGATCGGCCCTGGCCTCGCGCACATCCGTGACGACGCGGGAGATCAGCACTGCGCCGAGGGCGAACCCGGCCGCGTTCGCTGCGAACGGGATCGCCGGCCCAACCGCGAACAGGAATGCGCCGACCGGCGGCAGGAGCAGCTGGTTGGTGAGCAGGAACGCGCCGTTCATCCGCGCGTTCGCGACACCGAGGTCCTCGCGGGCCACGAGACTCGGGATCAGGGTGCTGCTGGCGGAGTCGGCGAAGGTCTCGGCCGTGCCGAGGACGAACAGGGCCAGCAGCACCAGGGCGATGTTCACTGCCCCGCCCACGATCGTTACCACAAGCACCGCGAGCACGAATGACCGACCGACGTTGACGAGGACGACCATCCGCATCCGGTCGAAGCGATCCGCAGCGACGCCGCCGATCACGCCGAACAGCAGCGCCGGAAGCCACTCGCTGAGGAGCGCCATCGAGACGAGGAACGGGTCGCGCGTCTGCGAGGCGACGAGCAGTGGCCCGGCCGAGACGGCAATGCCGTCGCCGACGTTATTGACGAACGACGACGACAGGAGCCACCGGAAGCTTCGTCCGAGCCTCGCCGGTACGACGGCTTCGACGATCCGGCCGGGTAGGGCGCGCACCGGCCGGAGAATAGCAATCGCGGCGTGGCGCGCGAGAGGTCGCGCCGTTCCACGCGCGATGACCGTTCGGTCGGGCGCGGCGTCGTGCACAATCAGCCAGCTCGACGTGGGCCGGGACGGGTCGAGCGGATGGTGAGCTGCGCGTGTCAGGCCTTCGCGTCTATCGGGAGTTGCTCGGCAACCGGCCGCTCATGCGGCTGCTGCTCGGCGAGTTCGTCAGCGGGATCGGCGACTGGTTGTACATCGTCGCCATCTTCGTCGTCATCTACCGCGAATCCGGCGACGCGGCACTCGTCGGCGCCTTCGGCGGGATCCGCCTCCTGCCCTACGTGATCCTGTCCGTCCCGGCCGGGATCGTCGCGGACCGGTTCGATCGTCGTCTCGTCCTGCTCGTCTCCGATCTCTATCGCGGCACGCTCATGGTCGTCATGGCGGTCCTCGTCGCGACCGGCGGCCCGACCCTGCTGATCGCGGCCCTGGCGATCCTCGCCGCGAGCGGCTCCGCGTTCTTCTACCCCGCGATGGGAGCCTACCTGCCGGCCCTTGCCAGGGACGAGCAGCAGCTCGGACCGGCGAACAGCGCCTGGGCCAGCATCCAGAACTTCAGCTTCATCGTCGGACCGGCGATCGCCGGGATCGTACTCGCGCTCGGGAGCGTCCTGATCGCGTTCGTGCTGAACGCCCTGTCGTTCGTCTTCATCGCCGTGATCCTGTGGTCGTTGCCGCCGTCGCGCGCCGGCCAGGCCATCGTGACCGCGACCCCGGATGCCGGAACCGCAGCAACAGCTGGCGAGTCGACGCCGGCCGTCGACGTCCCGCCGACCGCCCAAGCCGCCCCAACGAGCAACGTGCCGCCGGCCATGCCGGAGGCGGCCACGCCCGCGGCGACCACGCCTCCGCTCCAGCTTCGCCCGCTCGCCGGCCTCACGATCGTCCAGCTCATGGCGGGCTTCCTCGGTGGCGGCCTCCAGGTCATCACGGTGATCCTCGCGATCGACGTTCTGAAGGCCGGCGAGCAGGCGAACGGCTACCTGAACGCCGCGATCGGCATCGGGGGGCTGATCGGCGGGATCGGGGCCGGCGCCCTCGTTCTCCGGCGCCACCTCGGAGCGCCGCTTCTTGCCGGCGCGATCGTGACTGGCGTCGGCACGATTGCGCTCGGCGCCGCAACGACCCTTCCGGTCGCCCTTCTGGCGATCGCGGTGCTTGCCGCCGGCGCGCTGATCATCGACGTCGTCGGGACGACCGTCTTCCAGCGCCTCGTGCCCGACGCGCTCCGCGGCCGCGCGGTCGGGATCCTCATGGCCGTGTCCACGATGACCGGCGCCGCGGGTGCGTTCCTGCTGCCCGTCCTGTTGACCACCTACGGGCCGTTCGAATCGCTCGGGGCCGCGGGCGTCGCGACGATCGTGTTCACGATCCTGGGTCTGGCGATGATCGGAACGGCGGCCGACCGCGCGCCGACGCCGTACGAGGCGACCATCGCCCGCGTCATCACCCTGCCACTCTTCACCGGGATCCCCGCCTCCCGGCTCGAGGCGGCGATGCGACGGGTCGTCGAGGTGCCGGTGAAGGCGGGCGAGCCGGTCGTCCGACAGGGCGAGACCGCCGACCGGTTCTACATCATCGAGTCGGGCCAGTTCACGGTCACGCAGACCGCCGGGCCGGGCGGGACGCCGGCTGTGCTGCGGACCCTCGGGCCCGACGATGTGTTCGGGGAGCTCGGCCTCCTGAATCGCACTCCGCGCACGGCGACGGTCACGGCCGACACGGACGGCCTCCTCCTGGCGCTCGACCGGGACGACTTCCTGGATCTCGTCGGCGCCGGCGGACCGCTGCGAGGGCGCCTTCTCGGCCTCTACGCGGGCGCGACCGGCACGCGCTGACGTTCGGCCCCGGCGGCCGTCCGCAGAATCCGCTCGGCAAGGTCGGCGCGACGATCGGATGATCGGCGCGGTCAGGCGATCGGTGCGACCGGGCCGACCTCCATCGCGACGAGATGCTCCGCCAGCATGATCGTGATGATGTGCGGGAACCCCGAGGGCGCGTCGGGAATGACCGCCGCGTCGACGACCCGCAGTCCGTCGACGCCATACACGCGACCGAGTGCGTCGACGACGTCGCCACCCGCCGGCGAGGACCCCATCCGGCACGTGCCGACGACGTGCGGGATGGAGTAGGCGTTCTCGAGAACGCGGCGGCGCAGACCCTTGACGGTCCCCGGATCCGACGGAGGATCGTCGATCGACTGTTGCCTGAACTCCGGCCGGTGGGCGAGCTCGAGACCCAGCCGATAGCCCTCGACGAGACGCTCCAGATCGCGTCCCTGCCGGATGTCCGGGAGCGTGATCCTCGGCGGATCCTCGGGGTCGGCGGAGCGAAGTCGGACCGAGCCCCGAGAGTCGGCCTTGAGGAGGATCGGGTCGAAGAAGAGCCGCGGGTCGTCGCCGTCCGGGTCGGAGACCCAGAACATCAGGTCCGGAGCGCCGTCCGGTTCCGCGGCGGAGGTCCGCATGGTCGCGATCGAATGGAGAAGAGGACCGGTCGTCGGCGCGCCGCGCCAACCCGAGTCGAGATCGACACCCGGATGGTCAGCCAGGTTGGCGCCCACGCCGGGGAGATCGACCCGCACATCGATACCCAGCTCCCGGAGGTGATCGGCCGGCCCGATGCCCGAGCGCATCAGGATCGCCGGGCTGCCATAGGTCCCGGCGGACAGGACCACCCGGTCCGTGCGGATCTCGACGCCGTTCGCGAGCCGGACGCCGATGGCTCGGCCCGATTCGATCAGGACGGTCGCAACGGTGGAGTCCGCGCGGACAGCGAGATTGGCCGGCGTCCCTTCGAGCGCCAGATAGCCGTCGACCGAGGTCACCCGGAGCCCGTCACGGCCGCTCATCGGGAGCCGGCCGACCCCGATGGCTCCCGGATCGTTGTGGTCCTCGACGGCGGGGACGCCCAGTGCGTCGAATGCTTCCAGCGCCGCTGCGTGGGCCGACGACAGCGCCAGCGCCGGATAGCGGGTGATCGGGATCGGGCCGCGATCGCCGTGCCAAGGACGGTCGCCGAACTCGGCATCGGCCTCGACGCGCCGGAACGCCGGCAGCACGTCGTCGAACCGCCAACCCGGGTTCCCCCGGTCCGCCCACGCGTCGAAGTCGGCGGGCGCGCCGCGGACGGCGAAGCGCGTGAACCACGAGGTCCCACCGAGCAGGCGGCCGCGACGGACCTTGCGAGTTTCACCGCTGGTCAGAGGCTCGGACTCGAACCCCCAGTCGGGCGGGCTCGGCAGCCGCCACCCGTCATGCAAGTCCGGTGGAGCGTCGAGGCGAAGATCCGGACCGGCTTCGACCAACAGGACGGACGCATCGCCCGATTCGGCCAGGCGCCGGGCGACGACACATCCGGCGGCGCCGCCGCCAACGACCACGACGTCCGCGGCCATCGATGTCATCGTCCGGCGCAGCCCGGGAGGGCCGCGGGGTCGGTCGTCTCGGCCACGGAGTCGCTCACGGTCCGGCGATTGTATGGCCGCTCCACGTCGTAGAGTCCGATCCGTGGACACCGTGGACCCGTCCGCCCTCCGCCAGCGCCGGTCTCCGCTCGGGGCGGCCCTCACCCTGGCGGTCCTGGACGCCGATCCCTACGACGCGCTCGCTCGGATGCGCGAGAACGAGCCGGTGTCGTGGGTGCCGGTCCTCGACGGCTGGCTCGTCACCCGCCGGGACCTGTGCATCGAGGTGATGCGCGACGCCCAGCGCTTCACGGTCGACGACCCGCGCTTCTCGACGGCCCAGGTCGTGGGCCCGAGCATGCTGTCGCTCGACGGAGCCGAGCATCGCCGGCATCGCGATCCGTTCGCGACGGCGTTCCGCAAGCCGGAGGTGATGAGCCGATTCGCCGAGCAGGTGGAGCGCGAGGCTCGGGACCTCGTGATGACGCTGGCTCCGGCGGGAACGGCCGAGGTTCGCCGCGAGGTGGCCGGGCCACTTGCCGTCAAGGTCGTCGCGAACGCGCTCGATCTCCTCGACGTCGAGCCGGCCGAGGTGCTCGGCTGGTACGACGAGATCGTCGCTGCGGTGGACCGCGTTTCGGCCGGTGGTGAGGTCGGCCCGGGCGCCCGGGCGGCCGTCGAGACGCTCGACGCGCACCTTGGCCGGTCGATGCGGCGCGGAACGGGCGCCCTCGCCGACGCGAGCGCCAGCCTCAGCGCCGCGGAGGTCGCGTCCAATGCCGCCGTCATGATGTTCGGCGGCATCGAGACGAGCGAAGGGATGACGACGACGCTGTTCTGGCACCTGCTCACGAACCGCGATCAGCTGGCGTCCGTCCGGGCCGACCGGGCCCTCGTCGGGAACGCGATCGAGGAGTCGCTCCGGCTCGAGCCGGCCGCGGCGCGCGTCGACCGCTACGCGACATCCGAGACCGAGCTGGGCGGAGCGAACATCGGCCGAGGCGACCTCGTCATCGTGTCGCTGACGGCAGCGAACCGCGACCCGGACGCCTTCCCCGACCCAGACGTCTTCGACGTCGCGCGACCGAACGCGCGATCGCACCTCGCCTTCGCCCAGGGTCCGCATGCCTGCATCGGGCTCCATCTCGCGCGGCTCGAGACGCAGTCGGCCCTCGAGGCGGCACTCGACGGCTGGCCGGGCATGCAGATCGAGGCGAGCTCGACGCCGCCGAGCGGCGTCGTCTTCCGGAAGCCGCGCACGCTCCGCGTGCGGTGGAACGCGGCACCATCGGCGAGAGGCCCCTCGGAGCCCTGACGGCCGATGTCTGCGAAGATCGACGACGTGACGTCGCTCCAGGCTGCGCGCCAGGTACATCGGCGGACGCCCTCGGCTGGTCTCGCCTCCATCGGATACCGCCCCGGCGTTTGCAACATCGGCCCCGAGGAGATCGCCCGGCGGCGGAGCGCCGGGCACGTCGGGCTCGTCGTGACCATCGTCGTGCTGGCGATCCTGGTCGCGATCGGGGCCCCCAACGCCGTGCGCCTCATTGTGGCGCTGCCGGCGGCGGGCGCCGCATCCGGCTACCTCCAGGCGTGGCTCCGGTTCTGTGCCGGGTTCGGTTCGCGCGGCGTGTTCAACTTCGGGCCGGTCGGTCCCATCGAGCCCGTCGTCGATTCCGAGGCACGCCGCCGGGACCGTGTCCGCGCCATGCAGATCGGCCTTGCCAGCCTGGCCGTCGGTGCCGCCGCCGGGATTGTCGCGGCGCTGCTGCCCGTATAAGGCCCAGGGCGCCGGCTCTCAGCTCCAGACGATCGCGGCGACCGTGACGGGCGCCGAGACTCCTTTGACCGCAACCGATCGTGATTCGGAGCTCGCGACGTCCCCCGCCTGGGCGATCGTCTCGGCGCTCGCGAGGATCTCGCCGCCCCCGGCAAGCGCCGCGACGCGGGCCGCCACGTGGACGCCCATGCCGCTGTAATCCGACCCCCGCCGGTTCGCGTCGGCGCTGTGGATTCCGATCCGGAGCGACAGCGCGAATCCCGCGCTTTCACGCTGCTCGCGGAGGGCCCGCTGGATCGCGATCGCACAGTCGACAGCCTGACGGGCGGTCTCGAAGGCGACGAAGAAGCCGTCGCCGGTGGAGTTGACGACCTCGCCCCGGGCGCTCGCGACCTGGCTCCGGATCAGGTCGTCGTGCTTCCGGAGGAGGGTCTCCCAGGCCCGGTCGCCGAGCATCTCCGCGAGGTTCGTGGAGCCGACGATGTCCGTGAATATGAAGGTCCGCGTCGCGGTGATCGGCCCGGTCCGCCGCTCGGTGGCCTCCTGGAGCTCTCGCTCGGCCGAGGTCACGTCGATCCTGGCGCCGAGCTCGCGGAACGTGTCCAGGGCGGCGTTGAGCTCGAGGTCCGCGCCTTCGGCGTCCTCGCCCGCCCGCAACGCCCGTGACAGGATCGCCCGGGCACGAGCCACCTCGTATGGCGACCCGAGATCGCGCCAGCCCTTGATCGCCGAGCGGAGCTCGTGCGTCGCCCCGGCGACGTCGCCCTCGGCGATCAGGACCCGAGCCAGGGCCACCCGGCGGCCGGCCTCGAACGCCGGCGAGGGATAGCCGCTGATCGTGGCCCCGAGCTCGTCGACGGCCGTGCGTGCCGTCGCGAGGTCGCCGGCGGCGATCGCGATCTCGACCTGGGCGGGCAGGAGCCGGGCGCGCGCCCAGCGATCCCACGTCTCTTCGGCCAGGGCCGTGTTGATCGCACTGGCGGCCCCCTTGACGTTGCCCTCCGCGAGCCGGATGAGGGCGAGCGCCGGATGCGGCGTCCTGCCCCGGGCGTGCGCCTCGCGGAGCGCCTCCTGCGCCCCCGCGAAGTCGCCCTTGAGCCGGCGGATGTCGCCGATCGCGTAGAACCCGTCCGCCTGCGGGGACGTCGCGTTGAAGGCACCGAGCTCGACAGTGGCCCGCTCCAGCTCCACCACCGCCCGGTCCCAGCCGCCGCCGACCGCCGCAACCTCGGCGCGATGGATGCGGCAGACCCCGGGAAAGCCCGACAGGGATTCTCGGTCGCAGTATTTCTCGGTCGCCTCGATCCACTCGCTCGCCCGGCGATAGTCCGTCAGGTCCCGGCACGCGCCGATCATCTGGCAGGTCGTGACGCCGGTCGTGAGCGGCGTCAGCTCGCCGTTCACCCCGGCGATCGCCGCCTCCTCCATCAGGGCGAAGCCGTCGACCGTGGCGCCCGTCGCGATCTTCAAGGTGCCGAGGTTCGTCATCGCGTAGGCCCGCAGGTCGGCATCAGCGGCACGGTTGCCGATCTCGACGGCGCGTTCGGCGAGCCGCAGTGCGGAGTCGATGTCGCCCGTCGCCCCCGCGACCTCGCTGCGGACGAGGGCGAGGTACCCGTGGGCGTAGGTCTCCCCTTCGGGCCCGATGATCCGCTCCGCCCGACTCGTCCAGGCCGAGGCGATGGAATGCTTGCCGCGTAGACCGTAGTTGCGGGCGATGTCGAGCGCGACGTAGGCGGCGCGCAGCTCGTTGCCGGCCGCTTCGTGGGCCTTGAATGCCCGCTCCTTGGCCTCGAGACCGGCCTCGCTCCGGGCAGCGAAGAACGCGGCCGTCGACAGCGTCTCGAGATCGTCCGCGGTGAGGTGACCGGCGCGGTCCGCCTCGGAGAGCCGATCGAACGCCTCGGGCCATCGATGGGCGGCAAGGGCCGCGCGGCCGGCGGCCAGCGGATCCCCGACAGCGACCGGGTTCGGGGGCGTGGCCTCGCTCATGTCCCGATTGTGACACCTGCATCCGTTGGGCCCGGTGGACCGGGTAGATCGGGCCATTGTCTCCACCCATCGTGGGTGCCATGCTCCGGCGGCCTTCGTGAGATGAGGAGCAGCCATGAGCGCCGAACCCACCAGTCTCATTCGTGGCTCGACCGAGGCGCGCGGGACCTGGCCGACCGGAGCCGCGTCCCTGGTCGCGCTCGTCCCCCTCGGAATCGGGCTCGCGATCGGGATCGCGATGGACGGCAAGCCGGCGCTCGGGCCGTTGACCGCCTCGCAGCTGTTCTGGTGGGCGCTCGTGCCGCTCGCCGCGATCTACCCGGCCGTCGCCGCGTTCGCCCGGGTGCAGGCGTATGCGCCGACCACGGTCCTGGTGGTCGCTACCGTTGCCCCGGCATTCGCCCTCGCTGCCCGCCTCCTGCTCGACCCCATGCCGCGAGATCAGCTCGGCAACGCGATCGTCTCCGTCGATCTGCTGGCCCAGCGGGCGATCCCGCCCGGCATCCTGGCAGTGGGTGCGTTCGTCGCGATCGAGGTCGCCGCGGTGGGCATGCGGCGTGGGATCCTGCTCGGCATCGCCGGCGCGATCGCCGGTGCGGCGGTCTTCGGCGCGGCCGCGTACGCGACGATCGTGGTGCTCGGCTGGCAGGTCGCGCTCAGCTGACGCCCCCGGCGATCGCCTCCCTGGACAGACGGACGCCAGGCCCGATGCGGGCCTGGCGTCCTCGTGCTGTCGGGAGGCGATCCGTCTACGGCGCGCTGATCGAGCCGAAGAGGCCGTGGCTCTCCTCGTCCGGACCCGCCGCGAAGAACAGCGTCGTCGTGGGACCGGCGCCGCCGTTGTTCGTGCCGTTGTTGTTGCCGAACCCGATGCCCCACAGCCCGTCGATCACGATCGGCTGGTGGTTCGGGTCCTTCAGGTGGCCGCGCGCCTCCCACGATCCGCCGAGGTCGCGGTAGCCGTTGATCCGGCCGTCACCGAAGTTGCCGACGAGGAGGTGGCCGCCGAACCGCTCCCAGCTCGCCGGCGCCCAGGCGAGGCCCCATGGCGCGTTGAGGTCGCCGCCGGACGCGACGCGCCCCTGGAATGAGCCGTCCATGCCGAAGACGCTGACGTAGCCGAGGCTGGGACCGGCGATCTCATCATGGGCGTCGGCGTCCTGCTTCGCGTAGGTCACGAAGATCCGGCCACCGAGGTTCTGGATGCCGAACGGCCCGTAGCCGGCCGGGATCCCCGGGTCCACGAAGGCGCCGGCCCAGGTCTGCAGCGTCCACGACCCGTCGTACACGTCGACATGGGCATTGTGGAAGTCCGCCGCGTACAGGTAGCTGTGCGCGGTCCCGCCACTCGTCACGCTCCCGATCGCGAGGCCCTTGTAGACCGCGCCGTTCTGGGAGGTCGCTTGGACGATCGAGCTCGGCCCGCCGTTCCATCCGGACACCGCGCCGTCCTCGCCGTCGAAGATGAACCGAGCGGGACCGGTGACGCCGCTGCTGCCGGTGATCCGGAACTCGGTCGAGCCGTTGAACACGACACCGGTGGGATCGGCGGGCTCATGGTTCGCGCCGGCGACGTCGACGATCACGGTCGGGATCTTCAGGCCGGTGTTGCCGTTGTACAGCGTGGACTTGTGCGTGCCGTTGTCGGCGACCCACCAGGGGGTCGTCGGGCCGGCCGTGATGCCCCAGCCGTTGACGAGGTCGGGGTCCGTGTGGGCCGCCCGGCCCGGGACGTCGGACTGCAGGTTCGTGACGACGAAGGCGTTCTGGCTATTGATGTTCGCGGCGGTCGCGGGACCGGCGCCGATCACCAATAATCCCAGGCTCGCCATGAGCGCGAGAGCGCGTCTGGCCATGAACTCGACCTCCTGTTGCTGCGACAGCCTGGCCGCGGGGGACGGCGGCCGGCCGGAGCGTGTGTAGGTACGACGGGCCAGGATGGCCGGTTTTGCCTGGGCTGTGTGGGCGGAGCCGCCTCAGCGCCACCGGTGATGGGCGCCGCGCCTCACATCCAGCCTTCGGACGGGCGCGTATCGTGACGTGATGGTCGAGCCGGTTCTGCCCGAGGCCCAGGAGCCGGTCCCGTCCGAGCCCTTCCAACCGGCGCCGCGACCCCTGGAGCGGGCCCCCCGCCGACGCCCGGCCCGGCCGGTTCTGCTCGCCGTCGTCCTCATCGCCGTCGGGATCCTGATCGGCGGGCTGCTCATCATGCGAGGCGGCCCGGCACCGCCCACGTCGGCGGGCCCCTCGGCTCCGGCGATCGCCGTCGTGGATCGCCTCGGCTCCCTGTCCGTCGTCGAGCGGGACGGTCACGCCGCCGTCGTCGCGGGCGCCGCCGACGTCGCCTTCGGGTTCCCGGCATGGTCGCCCGACGGGACCCGGATCGCGGCCGTCTCGGGGAGCACCGATGGGACGTCGATCTCGATCTTCACCGCCCATCCAGCTGGCGACCGGCCCAGCCCGAGCCCCGCGGTGATCTACCGCAGCTCGACCTCTCCCCCGTTCTATCTCGCCTGGGCGCCCGACGGCCGGAACGTCTCGTTCCTGGCCACGGAGCCGGGCGGGCTGTCCCTCCGGATCGCGCCGGCCGACGGCAGCGCCCCGCTCGACGGCAGCGGACCCGGCGGCATCGTCCATCGTGGTGCGCCGTTGTACTTCGACTGGATCGGCACCGATCGGCTGCTGCTGCACGTCGGCACCGGAACGGACGCGTTCCTCGGCGAGGTCGGGCTGGACGGAGCCGTCGCCGGCCCGACGCTCGGGAAACCGGGCGACTTCCGGCCGGCCGTCGTCAGCCAGGACCGCAAGTACCTGGCCTTCGTCCGGGTGGCGCCGGACGGCTCCGAGCAGCTGGTCGTGGCCGCGCGTGACGGCTCCGCGGAGCACGCGCAGCCGGTCTTCGGGGTGGCGGCCGTCCTGTTCGACCCGTCGGCGGACCGGGTTGGCTCGATCGCGGCCGATCGGCCGGGCCAGACGACCCTGGCGTTCCCGATCGGCCCGCTGCGGGTCACGGATGCGGCGAGCGGCGCGAGCCGCGTGCTCCTGGACGGCTCGGTCGTGGCGTTCTTCTGGTCACCGGACGGCCGGACGATCGCGGCGCTCCGCCTCGAGCCGGCCGGCGGCGGCTCGACCGCCGCGGCGCAGCCGCCGATCGCCAACGCAGCGGCTCGCGGCGCCGGTCTCGCGGGGATCGACCTGGCCGCCGCGGTGGACGCGTCAGCGACGCCGAGCCTTGCCCCAAGCGCCAGCACGGAGCCGGGCTCGACCGGTGCCATCGAGGTCCGCCTGGTCTTCGTCGATACGGGGACCGGTGCCATCCGGTCCCAGCGGGTCGTCAAGCCGGCGAGCCGCTTCGTGAACGAGCTCCTGCCCTACTTCGACCAGTACGCCCTGAGCCATCGGCTCTGGGCGCCGGACGGCTCGTCGCTGCTCCTGCCGGTCGTCGACGACGCGGGCGCGACCCACGTGGTCGCCTTTCGACCCGAGGGCGGCGAGCCGGAGCTGACGATCGACGGCGAGATCGGGTTCTGGAGCCCCTGACCGCGGCTGCCCTACTTGGCCTTGCCGCTGTCCTTCGACTTGATCTGCTTCGGCTTCTTCGGGGTCTTGGCCTTCTTGTCCATGGGTGATCCTCCGAGATGACCGTTGGTCGCGTCCGATTCTCGCACGCGACGTCGAGCGCTGCCGAGCGGATCAGGGGGCCGATGTGGAGAAGAGCGGCGGGAAGGAGCCGAGAAGGCCGAACGACCCGATCGGGCCGAAGGACGGCAGCACCGAATGCAACGGCAGCTCGACCGACGCCGTGCCCGCCTGGTCGACGACGCAGACCCCGAACAGCTCGAGGATCGGTCCGCAGCGACCGCCGGGCACACCCCAGACGAGCGTGTGCGACGGGAACGCCAGGTCGTCGTCCGAGAGATGCTCGAATATGAGCGCGACCAACCGCATCCTAGGCGCGGCCGCGAACGAGGTCGATCAGGCGGCCGAGGACGCGCTCGCCATCGGCGCGCAGCCCGTTGTGCTCGAACTCGTCGGTCTGCCATGTTCGCAGGCCGCGGATCGTCGCCGCGGTCTCCTCGGCGAAGTCGCGCTCGACGAACAGATCGTGGACGTAGATCGTCCCGGCGACCGGGACCTCGTTCCGTCGGAGGCGGTCCGCATCGTACAGCGCGGGCCAGGGCTCCTCCGCCAGCAGCTCGGCGGCCTCCCGTTGCGGCCGGAGACCCGCGTAGTCCTCCCACATCCAGCGGAAGACATGCTCGCCGGTGAAGTAGCCCTCCGCGACCACCTCGTCAGGCAGGAGGCGCTCGGCCGACCATCGCGTCGCCACGCCGTCCGCATACGACGACTCGTGGAGGGTGGCGTACATCGGGTTCCGGCTGAACCGGACGCCCGCCTCGGCATCGTGCAGGAACGCCGTGGATCCGAACGGCAGCTCGATCACATGGTGGAGGAGCTCGAACCCGGCGCTGTCGCCGAGCCACAGGCCGAGCTGCCGGAAGCGGGGGGCGGTCAGCCGATCGCCCGACGGCAGCCGGACATCGTCCTCCTCGAGCCGGCGCTGGATGTCGCCGGCGCGGGCCCGGTCATCGGGGTATCGCTCGAAGTAGCGGCGGTTCGAGTCGATCAGTCGCTTGTAGGTGGCCGCGTAGACGTCGTCGACCGGTCGGCCGATCGGTGAGAGACCGCCGGTGAGGAACGCCTCGCGCAGGCCCTCCGGCGCGAACGACAGGTACGTCATCGACGTGAATCCGCCGAAGCTCTGGCCGAGGATGCTCCAGCGGTCCACGCCCAGGTCTGCCCGGATCCGCTCGGCGTCCCGGACGATCCCGTCGGCCCGGAAGTG
>DATLVO010000258.1:0-30994 GCA_035577485.1 Verrucomicrobiia bacterium | reverse complement strand
CTCGCCCAGAAATACCACCCGGACGTCGCAGGCTCGGGCGCCGAGTCGGCGGGGCGCATGGCGACGATCAACCGGGCCTGGGAGACCCTCCGCGATCCGGCCCGCCGACGGGCCTATGACCACGAGCGCCGGACCTCGGCCCAAGCCGCCGAGGGCGCGGCGTCGCGACCCGCGGGATCGGCGGCGGCGGCGTCCGGCGCCGCGACGCCGTCGAGGGGTCCGACGGGACCCGGCACGAGCGGGGCCCACACGACGGCTCCCGGCGGGCGGCCGAACCGACCGCCCGAGACCGTGTCGTCCGACTGGACGAGCGGGCGATCGAGCCAGGGCGGCGGCTACGACCCCGCCGAGATGGGCGCCAAGGACGGCTACGGTGCCGCCGGCCCGCCGCCGGGCGATCCCTCGGGCCGGGTGCTGACGTTCGGGCGGTTCGCCGGCTGGTCGCTCGGCGAGGTCGCCCGCCGCGACCTCGAGTACATCGAGTGGCTGGACCGGATGCCGATCGGCCGCCCGTACCGGGACGAGATCGACGCGATCCTCCGCAAGGCCGGTCGCCGCAAGAGCGCCCCGGCGGAGTCGCATGACCGGCGGGGGCTCTTCCGCCGCCGCTGACTCGCGCTTCCGGCGTTCTCAGGAGTCCGAGCCGGCCCCCGTCCGCCGCACGACCCAACCCGACGTGGTGCCCTGGACGATCAGCGTGAACAGGACGATCCCGAACACGATCCCCTGCAGGAGGTCGCGGTTCGGCAGGTCCGCCGGAAGCGAGAGCGCCAGGGCGACCGACACGGCGCCCCGGAGCCCCGCCCAGAACAGGACATGCAGCCACGGAGCCGGAAGCGTCGGATCCGGGACGGGCGCACCGGCTGTCGGGCGGGTCCGCAGCCGGGCGACGGATCTCGTCAGCCCGCCCACCAGCCCATACACGACGATCGCCCGACCGACGAGGATCGCGACGATGCCCCAGGCGATCGGCCCGACCGCGTGGACCAACGTCTGGGGCGCCATCGCGAGCCCGACGAGGAGGAACACGCCGGCCGTCAGGAGGAACGCAACGAACTCCCAGACGACTTCGATGGCCTCGACGGCGCGGGGCGTCAGACCGGGCCGCGCCGTGCTTCCGAACACGCCGGCGGCGAGGAGCGTCGCGATGACCCCGGAGAGCCCGACGGCGTCGGCGACGAGGTACGTCCCGTAGGCGAGGACGACCGTGATCGCCAGCTCGGTCAGCTGATCGTCGACGCGACGCACGAGCCGGGCCGCGATCGCACCGAGCACGGCCCCGAGGAGCGTGCTCCCGACGACGCTCACGACGAACCGGGCGATGGAGCCGCCCAGCGAGCCGCCGCCGGCGAGCATCTCCAGGCCCAGGGCGAACAGGACGATGCCGGTCCCGTCGTTGACCAGGCTCTCCATCTCGACGATCGTCGCGAGGCGCGCGGGCACCTTCACCTGGCGGAACGTCGAAAGGATCGCCGCGGGATCGGTCGCGGCGACCATCGCGCCGACGAGGAACGCCTCCGTGAACGAGAGGCCGGACGTCGCAGAGAGCACGACCGCGACGATCGCCGCCACGATCACGACGCCGGGGATCGCGAGCAGGAGGATTCCGAACGCGGTCGGGCGAAGCGCGTCGAGGTCCGTCCGGAACGCGGCCTCGAAGACGAGACCCGGCAGGACGATCGCGAGCAGCAGCTCCGGCGAGACGGGGAAGCTGACGTTCGGCCCGACGATCGAGACGGCGAGGCCGAACAGGACGAGGACGACCGAGTACGGCAGCGCGAACCGATGGGCCACCATCGCGACGGCGACCGCGGCCGCGACGAGGGCGATCAACAGCCAGAGCGGGGCAAGCTCGTCGACGTGGATCACGATCGCGCCGATCGTCGCACGCCGCCTGGGCGGCTCGCGTGCCCGTCACACGGATCGGCCGACCCACCGCCCTGCATGCTCGCCGCCCGCTCGAGGGCGGCCTCTCACCACTCCGCGCGCGTCTGCCGGATGTTGATGCTCTGGACGATGCCGAGGCCGACGGCGAGGCTGATCAGCGATGCGCCGCCGTGCGATACGAACGGCAGGGGGATGCCGGTGATCGGCATGATCCCGATCACCATCCCGAGGTTGACGATGAGCTGGAACAGCATCATCGAGGCGAGGCCAGTGGCGAACATCATCCCGAACGGGTCCTTCGACCGCCAGCCGGACACGAGGAGTCGCCAGAGGAGGGCCGTGAAGAGGACCAGCAGCACCAGCGCGCCGATGAAGCCGAGCTCCTCGAGATAGATCGCGGCCACGAAGTCGCTCTCCTGGACCGGCAGGAACTTCAGCTGGTTCTGCGTCCCGTTCGTCAGGCCCTTGCCCAGCCAGCCACCAGAGCCGACGGCGATCTGGGACTGGTACAGCTGGTAGCCGGCGCCCTGGGTGTCCGACGCCGGGTCGAGGAACGCGATCAGGCGCTGCTTCTGGTAATCGCGCAGGACGTAGTTCCAGACGAGCGGCAGGGACGCCAGGACGAGACCGGCCATGCCACCGAGCCAGCGCAGGCTCGCCCCCGACATGAACAGCATGCCCGCGAGGATCGCGAGCATGACGAGCGACGTCCCGAGGTCGGGCTGGAGCATGACGAGGATCCACGGCGGCACGACGAGGATGCAGGCCCCGAGGATCGAGGTCAGCGAGCCGAGCCTGCCCTGGCGCGAGCCGAGGTAGTTGGCCAGGACGACGATCATCAGGATCTTCGCCAGCTCGCTGAACTGGAAATCGAACGGGCCGATCGAGATCCAGCGCGCGGCACCGCCGACGCCGTGGCCGATCGCGAGCGTCCCGATCAGAAGCCCGATCTGCAGCAGGTACAGCGGCCAGGCGAGGGTCTTGAGCCACTTGTAGTCGAACGCCGTCGTCACGACGAAGGCGATCAGGGCGATACCCGTCCACATGAGGCCGCGGACGAACGTCGTTCCGCCCGAGAGCGCCGACTGCCCCTGCTCGACCGAGTTCGTGTAGGCCATGACGAGGCCGAGGATGGCCAGCAGTGTCGCGTACGCGGCGAGCTGCAGGTCGAAGGCGCGCCACGCGGCGCCGATCGATCGCGAGGCCCAATCGGTCATCCGGGCCGGCTCCGCGCGGATCACGCCCATCGGCTGGTCCACGCGGTCGGGCGGCTCGGTCGGATCCTCGTCGTCGTCATCAGTTCGACTGGTAGAAGTTGCCGCGCTGCAGCAGGTTGAAGTTGCGGTAGTCGTGCCGGATTCCGAAGTGGAGCTGGAGGTAGTACTTCACGATCTCCGTCGCGACGTTGCCCTTCGTCCGGGAGTCGTACGCGAACGCGAGGACGATGAGGTTGGAGTCCTCGCGACCGATCGCCTGCATTCCGGTCGGATCGCCGGCGGTCTTCGTCGCGTGCTTCGGCACGAAGCCCACGAACCAGGAGTGGAACGGCAGCCGACCCTGCCGGTCCCGGAGGCCGAACTCGGCCGTCCCGGACTTGCCCGCGACCACGATCGGGAGATCGACGAGGTTGTAGGTGTGGCGCACGAGCACGACGTTCCGGGCGGCCTCACGCATCGTCTTGAGGACGCTCCGCGGCGCCGCCAGCTTGCGGATCAGGATCGGCTTGAACGGCCGGACGATCGACCCGTCCGGTCCGATGATCTGCCGGACGAGCTGCGGCTGGTAGAGCTTGCCGCCGTTCACCATGGCGGCGTACGCGTTGATCAGCTGGATCGGGGTGACGACGTCATAGCCCTGGCCGATCCCCGCCTGGTACACCTCGCCCGGATAGATCGGTGCTCCGAGCGCCTCTTCCTTCCAGGCGTTGCTCGGGATGATCCCGGACACCTCGCCGGGCAGGTCGATGCCGGTCGGGGCGCCGAACCCGAAGTTGTGGGCCCAGTGGGCGAGCCGGTCGATGCCGAGCATGCCGGCGAGCTGGAAGAAGAACGTGTCGCTCGAGTGGGCAAACCCGAGCTTGATGTTGATCGGTCCCCAGCCACGGTGGTTCCAGTCCCAGAAGCGAGTCCGGCCGAGCGTCAGGAACGCCCTCGTCGTGACCAGTGACGTCGCCGAGATCTTGTGATCGCTGAGCGCACCCGTGCCCGTCACGAGCTTGAACGTGGAGCCGGGCGGGTAATGTGCGGCGACCGCGTGGTTCAGGAGAGGCTTGTTCGGGTCGGCGACGAGCTTCGCGAACGCCTTGGAGCTGATCCCGCGTGCGAACGCGTTGTTGTCGTACGTGGGCAGGCTGACCATCGCCAGGATCTCGCCGGTCTGGGGGTTCATGACGATGACCACGCCGCGCTTCAGGCCGGCCGTCCTCATCCCCCACTGGAGCGCCTTCTGGGCCAGCTGCTGCTCCTTGACATCGATCGTGAGATCGAGCGAGTCGCCGGCCTGGGCCTGGCTCACCGTATCGAGGACCTGGAGCTTCCGCCCGGTGGCGTCGCGCTCCACCGTCTCCATGCCGTATTGGCCGCGCAGGGCGCTCTCGTAGTAGGCCTCGAGACCGGTCTTGCCGACGAGGTCGTCCGGGAGGTAGCCGAGCTTCTTGAGCGCGTCGATCTCGTCGGCCGACACTGGTCCGGTGTACCCCAGGAGCGCCGACACGAGGGTCCCGTCGGGATACGACCGCCGTGCCTCGATCACGACCTCGACCCCCGGGAGGGCATCGCCGGCCTCCGCGATCAGGCGAGCCGTTGCGTCGGGGACGTCGGAGGCGACCCGAACGAGGTCGAACCGCGATCCGGGGTTGCCGTCGATCGCGGCATTGATATCGGCCGGGTCCATCGAGAGCAGGGCCGCGAGGCGGGCGACGACCTCGTCGCGACGCTGCTCGGGCAGGTCGACGGGCCGGATCTTCACGACGAAGGTCGGGACGTTCGTGACCAGCGGCCGGCCTGCCCGGTCGAAGATCAGCCCGCGCGAGGACGGGATCGCCTGGAGGGCAGTCCGATTGCCTTCGCTCAGTGCGGCGTACGCGCCGCCGCGCACGATCTGCAGGTAGAACAGCCGGGTCGTGAGCCCGCCGATCGCGAGGATCGCGGCGAGCGCGAACACGAGGAACCGGCTTCCCGGCCGGGTGGGCTGCGGTCGCTTGTCCACATACGCGCTCATCGAGGCGCCCGCTCCTCGTCGACGAAGCGGTCGCGCAGCGAGACGGCGAGCGGTCCGAAGATCGCCGCAAGGACCACGTCATACAGGACGCCGGGCGCGACGATCCGAAGCGGATCCGTGAGCGTCGAGGGCGGCCGGAGGACGGCGAAGAGGAGGACGAGTGTCATGGAATAGACGAGGCTCAGGAGCAATGTGGCAATGATGGCGACGACTGGTCGGATTCGAGCGAGGGAACGACCGATGACGGCCGTCGCCCCGACAACGATGAGCAGAGCGAACGCGGTGGCGCCGAGCGGTCGCTGCGCGAGCGTGTCGAGGGCAAGGCCCCCGACGAACGCCCAGACGAGACCGCTGTCGAGACTGACGGCAACGGTCCAGACGACCGCGAACACGAAGACAAGATGCGGCTGGGCATCGCCCACCCGGAGATATGGCGTAACTGTGAGTTCAACGATGGCGGCCACCGTCGCAGCAATCGCGGCGACGAGCAGGGTCATGGCGATCGATCCTCGGCGGACCCAGGGTCGCGCGCCCGGCTCCGTGTTGTAGCTCCTCGACCGTGCGGCGGCGGTGACGTCCGGGCGAGTATCCCACGCCTGGGTCGCCGTGGGCAATGGCCCGATCCGGCTGGCCCATTCCATCGGCGACGACCCGGATCGGGGGACGAATACGCGTCCTTCGCTACGTGCGGCGGGGAACGGCGCGATGCCGGTTTCACGTGAAACTCTCTTGGGTCGGGTGAAGCCGCCGCCAATCCCCAGTGAACGCGCCGCGAAGGCCCGATGGGCATCATGCGGAAGCCGGGCCCGACGGGGGTCCAGGGACTCCAGATGCTAGAATTGACCTTCGTGAGCGCATCTTCCGGACCATCCTGAGTGGGTCAGACGATCGCCTGCGCCAACCAGAAGGGCGGCGTCGGCAAGACCACCACCGTGGTCAATCTCGCGGCGTACCTGGCGCTCGCGGGCGACCGTGTTCTCGTGGTCGATCTCGATCCGCAGGGCAACGCCACGAGCGGCTTCGGGATCGAGCGAGGCGGCCCCGAGGCGACGTTGTATGACGTGGTCCTCGGCGACGTCCCGCTCATGGACGTTGTCCGGCCGACGGCCATCCAGGGTTGTTGGATCGCACCGGCGTCCGTGTCGCTGGCCGGTGCCGAGGTCGAGCTGGCGGGCGTCGACCAGCGGGAACGCCGCGTCGCCAGGAACCTCGATGGGGCCGTCGACGCATTCGACTACGTCCTGCTCGATTGCCCACCGTCGCTCGGCCTCCTGACCGTGAACGCGCTCACGGCCGCGAATTCCGTGCTCATCCCAACCCAATGCGAGTACTACGCGCTCGAGGGCCTGTCGCAGCTGATCGCGACGCTCAACCTCGTTCGGGACAACCTCAATCCGGCGCTCGAGATCAAAGGAGTCGTCCTGACGATGTACGACGCTCGAACCAACCTGTCGGCCGACGTCGCGGCCGAGGTTCGGGCCCACCTCGGCAAAGCCGTCTTCGAGACAGTCGTGCCCCGCAGCGTCCGGCTGTCCGAGGCGCCGAGCTTCGGCATGCCGATCGCGCTCTACCGGGCGGATTCCCGCGGCGCGCTCGCATATGCGGAGCTGGCCCGCGAGCTCCGGGCTCGGAACGGCCGTCATGCGGGCGTCGAAACACCGGCCGGCGCTGCCCCGATCGGGTCGGTGATCGTGGGCGACCCGACGATTCGGACCGCCGCTCCCGCCGGAGTCCGCTCGTGACCATCAAGCCCGAGCGCCACAGCGGACTCGGTCGGGGCCTCACGTCCCTGATCCCGCAGCGCAGCCAGCAGGTCACGACCACCGAGATCCCGCTCTCGCGGATCCGGCCCAACCCGCGCCAGCCACGTCAGCGGATGGATCCCGTCGAGCTCGAGGCGCTCGCGACGAGCGTGCGTGAGCACGGCGTGCTCCAGCCGGTGCTCGTCACCGAGACGATCGACGGCTACCAGCTCGTCGCCGGCGAGCGTCGCTTCCGGGCGAGCCAGATGGCCGGTCTCGAGCGGATCCCGGCCGTCATCCGCCAGCTCGCCGACCGGGACCAGCTCGAGCTCGCGCTCGTCGAGAACCTCCAGCGTGAGGATCTCGGGCCCCTCGAGGAGGCGCACGCCTACCGGGCCCTGGTCACGGAGTTCGAGCTGACGCACGAGCAGATCGCTCAGCGCGTCGGGCGGGCCAAATCCACGATCGCGAACACGCTGCGACTCCTCGACCTCGATACCGCCGTCCAGGCCGCGCTCTCGGACGGCCAGATCAGCGAGGGGCACGCGCGCGCGATCGCCGGCCTGCCCGTCGAGCAGCAGGCGCGGGTCGCAGCCACGGTTGCCGGCCAGCAGTTCTCGGTTCGCCAGACCGAGGAGCTGGTCCGGCGTCTGCGCGAGCCCCGACCCGCCCAGGCATCGGTCCATCCCGCCCGGCTCGACCCGGACCTCGAGCGCGTCGAAGAGGACCTGCGCCGTCGACTCGGCACCAAGGTCACGCTCGCGCGCTCGCGCAAGGGTGGCCGAATCATCATCGAGTTCTACAGCGACGAGGAGCTCGGACAGCTCTACGACCGCCTGATCGGAGGACCTGCGTGACCGAGGAAGCGACCCAGACGCGAGCCAAGACCGGGGGCAATGGCGCGCGACGCGGCAAGGTCGCCGCGGGGTCCGACTACACGGCGGCGAGCATCCAGGTCCTCGAGGGACTCGAGGCGGTCCGGCGCCGGCCCGGCATGTACATCGGCTCGACCGATGTCCGCGGCTTGCATCACCTCGTCTGGGAGGTCGTCGACAACTCGATCGACGAGGCCATGGCCGGTCACGCGACGACGATCTTCGTCACGATCCGCGAGGACGGTACGGTCGTCGTCGTGGACGACGGACGCGGCGTCCCGGTCGGGAAGCATTCGACGGGGAAGGACGCCCTCGAGGTGGTCCACACCGTCCTCCACGCCGGCGGCAAGTTCGGCGGCGGCGGATACAAGGTGTCCGGCGGGCTCCACGGCGTCGGCGTCAGCGTCGTGAACGCGTTGTCCGAATGGATGCGCGTCGAATCGGCACGCGACGGATTCGTGTTCTCGCAGGAGTACGTCCGCGGCAAGCCGAAGACCCCGGTGACGAAGATGGGTCCGGCGCACGGCCGCCGGGGGACCACGACCCTGTTCCGCGCCGATCCCGAAATGTTCGAGAGCGTGGACTACTCGTTCGAGCTGATCTCGCAGCGTCTGCGCGAGTCGGCCTACCTGACGAAGGGCGTCTGGATCACGCTCAGGGACGAGCGGATCGACCGCGAGCGGTCGTTCTACTTCGAGGGTGGCCTCGTCTCGTTCGTGCGCCACCTCAACCGGAACAAGGAAGTCCTCCACATCCGGCCGATCTATTGCGAGAAGCGCGAGGGAACGACGGCCGTCGAGGCGGCCCTCCAGTACAACGACACGTACACCGAGAACGTCCTCGCGTTCGCGAACAACATCAACACGGTCGACGGCGGCAGCCACGTCACGGGCTTCCGGGCCGCGCTGACGAGCTCCCTCAACGACTGGGCCCGGCGGGCAGGCGTGCTCAAGGACAACGACACGAACCTCTCCGGCGACGACGTCCGCGAGGGGCTCACGGCCGTGATCAGCGTGAAGCTGACCGACCCCCAGTTCGAGGGCCAGACGAAGGCCAAGCTCGGCAACGCCGAGGTCAAGGGCCAGGTCCAGACCGCGCTCGCGGAGGCGCTCGGCCAGTACCTCGACGAGAACCCGGGCGACGGTCGTCGGATCATCGAGAAATGCCTGACCGCGGCTCGCGCCCGCGACGCCGCTCGCAAGGCCCGCGACCTCGTCCTGCGCAAGGGCGCGCTCGACGGCCTGTCCCTGCCCGGCAAGCTCGCGGACTGCCAGGAGCGGGATCCCGCTCGGAGCGAGCTGTACATCGTCGAGGGCGATTCGGCCGGCGGCTCGGCCAAGCAGGGCCGCGACCGGCGCTTCCAGGCGATCCTGCCGCTCCGGGGCAAGCTCCTCAACGTCGAGAAGGCAAGGCTGGACAAGATCGTCGGCAGCGAAAACGTGCGGCCGCTGATCATCGCGCTCGGGGCGGGCATCGAAGGCATCGGCGACAGCTTCGACATCGCGAAGCTGCGCTACCACCGGATCATCATCATGACCGACGCGGACGTGGACGGCGCCCACATCCGGACCCTGCTGCTGACGTTCTTCTACCGGTTCATGCCGCAGGTGATCGAGAACGGCTTCCTGTACATCGCCCAGCCGCCGCTGTACCGGATCTCGACCGGCAAGGTCACGCGCTACGCCCAGTCCGAGAAGGAGCGCGACCGGATCGTCAAGGAGATGGACCGCAAGAACGTGTCCGTCCAGCGCTTCAAGGGCCTCGGCGAGATGAACGCCGACCAGCTCTGGGAGACGACGATGAACCCCGCCACGCGGACGCTCCTGCGGGCGGAGATCGAGGACGCGGTCGACGCGGACGCGATCTTCACGATGCTGATGGGCGAGAAGGTCGCGCCGCGCAAGGACTTCATCAAGACCGAGGCACGGAAGGTCCAGAACCTTGACGTCTGAGGTCGCCGTGGCCGGCACGGATCTCCGGTTCGAGGTCGAGCCCCATCGCTGCTTCGCCTGCGGATCGCTCAGCGAGCACGGCCTGCAGCTGGACCTCCACGTCGACGGCGATCGCTGCTGGACCGAGCTGGAGCTCGCCGAGCGGTTCCAGGGCTGGGACGGGATCGCGCACGGCGGGATCGTCTGCACCGTCCTCGACGAGGTGATGGCCTGGTCGCTGGCGTCGACCGACAACTGGGGCCTGACGGCGCGGATGACCGTCGACTTCAAGCGCCCGGTCCGTCTCGGTGTGCCGATCCGGGCCGAGGGCTGGATCACCCGCCACCGGCGGCGCCTGATCGACACCGCGGCCCGGCTCGTCGACACGGAAAGCGGTGAGCTCCTCGCAACCGCGGAGGCGGTCTACGTCGCCGCCGACGCCGAGCGGAAGCGCCAGCTCAAGGAGCGCTACCGGTTCCGGCTCGTTCCCGGCCAGGCCACCGCGGGTGGCCGGTGCTGACCGCCACCCGGCCCGTCAGCCCGATCACGGTGCGGGCAACGGCGCTCGTCGCCGACCGACGGCCGGCCGCCGAGGAGATCGGCCGGAGCCTGGCGGGCGTCGTGTCGGATCCGACGGCATTTGCCGATCACCTCCGCGCCGGCTTCGCCTCGCTCGCCGACCCGGAGTACCTCGACAGCGAGCGCCGGGTCGCGCCGGGGATCGGCACCCTGCACGGTGTCCGCTGGCCGTTGATCGAGGCCGTCCGGCGCGGCTTCCGCGAGGCGACCCGGAAGGAACGGACCTCGGGTTGGCTCGAGGTCGCCGACCGGCTCCTGCGCGAGCCCGAGCTCGAGGCGCGCTGGTTCGCCTTCGGCCTGCTGGAGCGGCTCGTCGACGACGACACCGAGCGGGCGTGGCAGCTGATCCGGCGGGCGGCGCGCGACGCGGCCGACTGGATCACCGTCGACAGCCTCGCCCACCCCGTCGGCAAGGGCATCCTCCACGAACCGTATCGCTGGGCGGAGCTCGAGCAGCTCGTCTTCAGCCCGTCGCGCTGGGAGCGGCGCCTCGTCGGCAGCACGATCGCGACGATGCCGTTCGTCGATCGCCGTCGCGGCCGGGCGCCCGAGGTCCCGACCCACGGGCTCGGCCTCGTGGGCGACCTGATCGGCGACGCCGAGCCGGACGTCCAGAAGGCGCTTGCCTGGGCCCTCCGGTCGCTGGCCGCCGTCGACCGGGAGGCAGCGACCGCGTTCCTCGATGCCGAGGCGACCACCGCCGCGACGACGGGCGACGGACACCGGGCGTGGGTGATCCGGGACGCGCTCGTCAAGCTCGACCCGGCCGACGCGGACCGGATCCGAGCCAAGCTGGACGGGATCCGCCGCCGCGGCGGCGCACCATCGACATCCCGCGCGGCCGACATCGCCGGCCGGTTCGGGGACGGCATCCTCGGCCGGCCGATGCCCGAGCCACCGCTCACCTGATCCACCAAACGAACGATCGTTAGGGAGACCGCAGAACCGTGACCGACGACCTGGGCGACATCCAAGCGGTCCGCATCGAGGACGAGATGCGGGTCAGCTACCTCGACTACGCGATGAGCGTGATCGTGGCCCGCGCCCTGCCCGACGTCCGCGACGGCCTGAAGCCGGTCCATCGCCGGATCCTCTACACGATGGGCGAGATGGGGCTCAGCGCGACGAGCTCCTTCCGGAAGTGCGCCGCGATCGTCGGCGAGGTGATGGGCAAGTACCACCCCCACGGCGACGTCGCCCTGTACGACGCCCTCGTCCGGCTCGCCCAGGACTTCTCGATGCGCTACCCGCTCGTCGACGGCCAGGGCAACTTCGGGAGCGTCGACGGCGACAGCGCGGCGGCGATGCGCTACACCGAGGCCCGCCTCACCGCGATCGCCGCCGAGATGCTCGACGACATCGACAAGGAGACCGTCGACTTCGTCGACAACTACGACGGCACCCAGAAGCAGCCCTCGGTGTTGCCGGCGAAGCTGCCGAACCTGCTGATCAACGGCAGCTCGGGGATCGCGGTCGGGATGGCGACGAACATCCCGCCCCACCATCTCGGCGAGATCGTCGACGCGACGGTCGCGCTGATCGACGATCCGGAGATCACCTCCGACGACCTGTCCAAGCACGTCCTGGGCCCCGACTTCCCGACGGGCGGGACGATCTACCGCTTCGAGACGCAGCGGAACCCCCTGACCGGCGAGAACGAGACGATCGACGCGATCCGGGCGATGTACGCCCACGGCCGCGGTCGCGTCGTGATGCGCGCCCAGGTCGCGTTCGAGGAGGTCCGCGGCGAACGGATGGCGATCATCGTCACCGAGCTGCCGTACCAGGTGAACAAGGCGTCGCTGCTGGAGAAGATCGCCGAGCTCGTCAAGGACAAGCGGATCGACGGGATCAGCGACCTGCGCGACGAGTCGGACCGCGACGGGATGCGGATCTACATCGAGGTCAAGCGAGACTTCAACCCGCACAAGGTGCTGAACAACCTGTTCAAGCACACCCCGATGCAGCTCGCGTTCAACATGAACATGCTCGCCCTCGTCGACGGCCAGCCCCAGACGCTGCCGCTCAAGAGCGTCCTCCAGCACTACGTCGAGCATCGCCGCGAGATCGTCCGGCGGCGGACCGAGTACGACCTCGGCAAGGCTCGGGCCCGGGCCCACATCCTCGAGGGCCTGAAGATCGCCCTCGACAACCTCGATGCGGTCATCAAGACGATCCGCGAGTCGGCCGACGTCGATCTCGCCCGCACGAACCTGATGAGCCGCTTCGACCTGTCCGAGCTCCAGGCCCAGGCGATCCTCGACATGCGGCTGGCCCGCCTGGCGGCCCTCGAGCGCAAGAAGATCGAGGACGAGTACCTCGCGATCATCCAGCTGATCGCGGAGCTCGAGGACATCCTCGCCAACCCCCAGCGCGTCCTGAGCATCATCAAGGACGAGCTGGCCGAACTGAAGAAGAAGCACGCCGGCGAGCGCCGCACCCGCGTGGCCGATGACACCAGCCGGGAGATGACGGACGAGGACCTGATCGCCGACGAAGACGTCGTCGTGACGATCAGCGGCCGGGGCTACATCAAGCGGCAGCCGGTCGCGACGTATCGGCGCCAGCACCGCGGCGGCAAGGGGATCATCGGCCACGTCACCCGCGAGGAGGACGCCGTCGAGCACCTGATCGTGGCCAACACCCACGACTGGGCACTGTTCTTCACGAACCGCGGCCGGGTGTTCTCGGCCAAGGTCCACTCGATCGTCGACGCCAGCCGCCAGGCGAAGGGCATCCCGATCATCAACCTGCCCGGCGTCCAGGTGGAGTCGGGCGAGGTCCCGATGGCGACGATCGTGCTCAAGGACTTCACGCCCGGGAGCTACCTCGTCCTCGCGACCCGGCAAGGCCGGATCAAGAAGACCCCGCTCGAGCAGTTCGAGCGCGTGCGATCGACCGGGATCCGGGCGATCACGATCGACGACAAGGACGAGCTCGCCTGGGTCGACGTCTCCACCGGCGACGACGACGTGATCATCGCCACCGCCCAGGGCAAGATCGCCCGGTTCCACGAGACCGACGTCCGGGCGATGGGCCGCGACGCGGCCGGCGTCATCGGGATCCGGCTGGCCCGAGCCGGCGACTTCGTCGTCTCGATGAGCGTCGTCCAACCGGAGACCGATCTCCTCGTGCTGACCGAGACCGGTTACGGCAAGCGCGTGTCGCTGTCCGAGTTCCGACCGATGCATCGGGGCTCGCAGGGCGTCCGCCTGATCAGCCTCGAAGGGAAGAAGACCGGCGACGTCGCCGCGGTCCAGCAGGTGACCGACGAGGACGAGGAGCTGCTCCTGATCAGCGCCGGCGGCCAGGTCGTCCGGACCGACGTCACGACGATCAACCGGCAGCACGCCCAGGCCCGGGGCGTGATCACGATGCGGATGAACGAGGGCGATCGGGTCGTCGCGATCTCCGCCTTCCGCGCCGGGCTGGCGGACCGCGGTGGCATCGAGGACAATGACGCCCCCGAACCGGGCGGGAACGGCCCGGCCTCGGGCAGCGACGCGTGACGGCGTCGTGAGAGTTCTCGGTCGGGAGGACGCCGTGTACGCGGATCAGTTCGAGATCTACCACGGCAACTCGAACCCGGATCTCGCCCGGAAGATCTCCCGCTGGCTCGGAACGGAGACCGGCAAGGCCGAGGTCTTCCAGTTCGCGAACGAGAACATCTTCGTCAAGATCCTGGACAACGTCCGCGAGAAGGACATCTTCCTCGTCCAGCCGACGTGTCATCCGGTCAACCAGTCGATCATGGAGCTCCTGATCATGATCGACGCCTTCAAGCGGGCGAGCGCCGGCCGGATCACCGCGGTCATCCCGTTCTACGCCTACGGCCGGTCCGACAAGAAGGACCAGCCGCGGGTGCCGATCACGGCCCGGCTGATCGCCGACATGATCACGGTCGCGGGCGCCGATCGGGTCCTCACGATGGACCTCCACCAGGGCCAGATCCAGGGCTTCTTCAACATCCCGGTCGACGAGCTCACGGCGGTCCACCTGCTCTCGAACTACTTCATCCACAAGCACCTCGAGGACCTCGTCGTCGTGACCGACCTCGGCTTCGCGAAGCGGGCCCGGACCTTCGCCGAGCTCCTCGACGCGCCCCTCGCGATCATCGAGAAGCGGCGGATCGGGAACCTCGACCGGGCCGAGCTGATGAACGTCATCGGCGACGTCAAGGGGAAGCGGGCGATCATCGTCGACGACGAGATCGACACGGCCGGCACGCTGACCGAGATCGTCCGGGCCCTCGAGCGCGAAGGCGTGACCGAGATCTACGCGTGCGCCACGCACGGCGTCCTGAGCGATCCCGCCGTCGACCGGATCCGCGACTCCAGCCTCCGCGAGATCGTCCTGACCGACTCCGTGCCCCTGCCGGCCGGCAAGCGGCTCGGCAAGATCACGACCCTGTCGGTCGCGCCGCTCATCGGCGAGGCGATCAAGCGGATCCATCGCGGCGAGTCGGTCGGGGCGCTGTTCAGCAGTGAGGTCTCGTTCACCCAGGAGATGCTCCTCTGGGAGGACAACCAGCCGCGCCGGATGGACACGCGTCGCGAGCCCGGGCACGAGGGCGAGAACGGCGACGCACCGGACGCTGCCGGAGGCCCCTCGTCGGCGTTCGAGGCGGCCGGCCTCGCGTCGCCGGCCCGTCCGGGCGACCGATGACCGGTAACGGGCCTCCCGGATGAGCCTCCAGCTCCATCGACCCGACGGCAAGGGCGGCATCGAGCCGAGGCCGGTTCCCGATTCGACCTGGCGGCGATCCCTCCAATCGCGACGCTGGGGCCGGAGCCGCCGCAACGGCCAGCTCCCGCGCCTCGCCAACCCGGAGATGAACCCGACCTCGACGTTCTTCGCCGTCCTGTTCTGGCTCGGTCTGGGCGCCGCGACCTTCGTTCTGCTCGTCCTTGGCTACGGAACCGGGTTCTGGCACTGACGCCCCGCGCCTGAGGCCGAGCTCCCCGAGGCGATCGGCGCGGAGATCTACGCTCTCAGAAACGCCTCAGCCCCGCCCCGAACCATCCGACCGATGCAAGCCCGATCGATCCTGATCAGCGCGCTCGTCGTTGCCGTCCTCCTGATCGGTGGCGGGGGCGCCGCGTACGTCCTCTTCCTCCGCGGCGACGACGTCGCGCCGCTCGCCCTGCCGAGCACCGCGCCGGCGGACTCGAGCGCCGGAGGCGAGACCGCGACGAGCTCGGGAGCGAGCGCCTCGTTGCCGACGGCGTCCGCGGCGACGATCGACGCGACGAGCGTGCCCGGCACGTGGTCGGTCGGTGCCGGCTCGGTCGTGGGGTATCGCGTCCGGGAGCGGCTCGCGAGCCTGTCGGCGGACAGCGACGCGGTCGGCCGGACCTCGAAGATCACCGGCACGGTCACGATCGCGGACAGCGGCACGAGCCTGACGGTCACGAAGGCCGACTTCAGCGTCGACATGACGTCGCTCGCCAGCGACAAGCAGATGCGCGACAACCGGCTGCGTAGCCAGGGGATCGAGACCGACACCTACACGACGTCGACGTTCAGCCTCACCTCACCGGTCGCGCTCCCGGCCAACGCGACGAGCGGGTCGGCCTTCGACGTCACCCTCCACGGCGAGCTGACCCTCCACGGCGTGACGAAGACGGTCGACCTGCCGGCCAAGGCCCAGGTGAACGGCAGCGTCATCCAGGTGTTGGGCTCGCTGACGTTCCCGTTCTCGGACTACAACATCGTGGCCCCGAGCATCGGCAACTTCGTGACGGTCCAGGACAACGGCACGCTCGAGTTCCTGATCAATCTAACGAGGAGCTGAGGCAACACCCGACTGCGTTCGTCGCGGCCGGGTGCGCCAGCGCAAGGCGGCCGCGAGCACCGGAGCGAGCGGGCTCACCCTCCGAGGTCCGAGGCGACGCTCCGCGACGCCATCGGCCCGAGGATAGGTCCTGAGCGAGGAGCGCAGCGGCCAACGCGGCGATGGCGTGCTCAGACGCGACAGCCCAACTGAAGGCTGGGAACCGTCTCGACCCTATACTCCTCATCTCATGAAGTTTCTTTCCCGTTTTGTCGACTCGAACGACCGCGAGCTTCGACGCATCCAGCCCCTGATCGACGAGGCCAACGAGCTCGAAGCCGAGATCCAGGCCCTGTCCGACGACGAGATCCGCGAGCGGTTCGCACTCATCCGCGAAGAGATCCAGGAGGTCGCCCAGCCCGGCGAGCCGACCGAGGAGGAGCTCACCCACCCCGATCTCGAGCGCCGCCGGGAGCTGGCAAAGGCCCGTCACAAGCGCGAGCTCGCCACGGTCCAGGAGGCCCTCGACGAGGTCCTCCCCGACGTGTTCGCAATGGCCCGCGAGGCGATGGTCCGGACCCTCGGGATGCGCCACTTCGACGTCCAGCTCATCGGCGGCGCCGTCCTCCACCAGGGCCGGATCGCCGAGATGAAGACGGGCGAAGGCAAGACCTTCGTCCCGACCCTTGCCGCGGCCCTGAACGCGCTGACGGGGCACGGTGTCCACGTGGTCACGGTCAACGACTACCTCGCCCGCCGCGACCCGCAGTGGATGGGACCCGTCTTCCACTTCCTCGGGGTCAGCGTCGGGATGATCACCCACGACGAATCGTTCGTCTTCGAGCCGGGTTATCCGACGAGCGACGAGCGCCTGATCAACCTCCGGCCGGTGAGCCGCAAGGAGGCGTACGCCGCGGACGTCACCTACGGCACGAACAACGAGTTCGGCTTCGACTACCTCCGCGACAACATGGTCACCGAGCTCGCCGACCGGGTCCAGCGCGAGCGCGCCTTCGCGATCGTCGACGAGGTCGACAACATCCTGATCGACGAGGCCCGGACGCCGCTGATCATCAGCGGCCAGGCCGAGGAGTCGGCCGACCTCTACTTCACGTTCGCCCGCCACGTCCCGAAGCTGAAGGCACGACCCGAGGGCGCCGAGGAGGGTGGCGACTACTTCGTCGACCTCAAGGATCGCGCTGTTTCGCCGACGGAAGAGGGCATCGACAAGATCGAGAAGATGCTCGGCGTCGACAACATGTACGACGCCGACCCGCGGCTGGCCCGGCACTTCGAGCAGGCCCTCCGCGCACACGCCCTGTACAAGCGCGACCGCGACTACATCGTCAAGGACGGCGAGATCGTCATCGTCGACGAGTTCACCGGCCGTCAGATGCCGGGCCGCCGCTGGTCGGAGGGGCTCCACCAGGCGGTCGAGGCGAAGGAGGGGGTCAAGGTCCAGCGCGAGAGCGTGACCCTCGCCACGATCACCTTCCAGAACTACTTCCGGCTCTACGACAAGCTGTCGGGCATGACCGGCACGGCGATGACCGAGGCCGAGGAGTTCCACAAGATCTACGAGCTCGAGGTCGTGGCGATCCCGACCCACAAGGACATGATCCGCGAGGACGGCGCGGACCTCGTGTTCCGCAACGAGATCGGCAAGTTCAACGCCCTCATCGACGAGGTCGTCGAGATGCACGAGGCGGGCCGGCCCGTCCTCGTCGGCACCGTCAGCGTCGAGAAGTCGGAGATCCTCTCGACGATGCTCGGCCGGCGGGGCATCAAGCACGAGACGCTGAACGCGAAGTTCCACGAGAAGGAGTCGGGCATCGTCGCCCAGGCGGGCCGGACGGCCGCGATCACGATCGCGACGAACATGGCCGGCCGCGGCACGGACATCCTGCTCGGTGGGAACCCGGCCGGTCTCGCCTCGGAGATCCTCCACAAGCGCGGCCTCAACCCGGCCGAGGTCGACAAGGCGACCTACGACGCGGCGATGAAGGAGGCCAAGGCGGTCACCGACGAGGACCACGAGCGGGTCGTGTCGGTCGGCGGCCTCCACATCATCGGCACGGAGCGGCACGACAGTCGCCGGATCGACAACCAGCTCCGCGGTCGTGCCGGCCGCCAGGGCGACCCGGGTTCGAGTCGCTTCTACCTGTCCCTCGAGGACGACCTGATGAAACGGTTCGCCTCGGACCGAGTCGCCGGGCTGATGGAGCGGATGGGCCTCGAGGACGACGTCGCGATCGAGAGCCGCCTCGTCAGCAAGACGATCGAGAGCGCCCAGAGCCGCGTGGAGGGGTTCAACTTCGACATGCGGAAGCGCGTCGTCGAGTTCGACGACGTGATCAACCGCCAGCGCGAGACGATCTACGAAGAGCGCAACAAGGTCCTTCGCAACGAGGACCTGACCGCGACGGTCCGGGTGTTCCTCGAGGACGAGATCCGGAGCCTGGTCGCCGATCACCTGTCCGGCGACACGCCCGACGACTGGGGCATGGAGGCGCTCGCCGCCGCGCTCAAGGCGATGGGCCTCGACGGCCCGGGCACGTCCGAGGACGACCTCTGGGAGATCGGCAACCGCGACGAGATCACCGACCACCTGCTCACCCTCGCCGATGCCCGCCTCGACGCCCGGGAGGCCGAGGTCGGGGAGACGGACTGGGCCCTCGTGGAGCGGCTGGTGCTGCTGCGGACGATCGATTCGCTCTGGGTCGAGCACCTCACCGAGATCGACGACATGCGGCGCGGCATCGGCCTGCGCGGCTACGCCCAGCAGGACCCGCTCAACGAGTTCCGTCGCGAGGCGTTCCAGCTGTACGGCGAGCTGCGCGACCTGATCCGCCACCAGGTCGCCTCGACGATCTTCCGGGTCACGGTCACCCGCCAGCCGCCGCCCGGCCAGTCGCCGCTCGAGCAGAGCCTCGCGGCCGGGGCGCGGGCCCTCGCGGGTGCGACCGCCGGTGCCCCGGCAACGACCACGGGTGTCTCAGGTGGGGGCGGACCCGGGGCCGGCTCGTCCGGCGGCCGGCCTGCCGGGCCGCGGCCCGTCGGACCGGTCGTCGCCGGCGGTCTCGCCGCCGATCCGATGGCGAAGGCGCGGACCCCGGGCGGCAACGGCTCGGGCGCATCGGGCGCGTCCGGTCAGGCGAAGCCCGGCTTCACGCCGTCCGGAGCCCGGATCGGCCGGAACGACGCGTGCTGGTGCGGCTCGGGGCTGAAGTACAAGAAGTGTCACGGTCGCTGAGCGCAGGTCGCCCGACGACACCGGGGCATCCTGGGGTGGAGTCGCGCCCGACCCGATCCGGGTGACCCGTTCGCTCGTGCGCCTGCTGCTTGCGGGTGTGATCGGCATCGTCGCCGCGTTCGCTTGGGCGACCTTCCGGATCTGGGACGTCGGCAACCACGACGACCGCCAGAGCGCGGATGCGATCGTCGTCCTCGGCGCGGCCCAGTACGACGGCCGCCCATCGCCGGTCTTCCGGGCCCGTCTCGACCATGCGGTCGACCTGTACGAGGCGGGGGTCGCGAGGCACCTCGTGGTCACGGGTGGCAAGGCGGAGGGCGATCGGACGACCGAGGCTGCGGCCGCCCGGGCATTCGCGATCGCCCGGGGCGTGCCGGCGTCGGCGATCATCGTCGAGGACCGCGGCCGGACGACGCTCGAATCGTTGAGCGCCGTGGCGGACTTGCTCCGTGCCCAGGGTCTCGAGTCCGCGGTGTTCGTCTCCGACCGGACCCACATGCTGCGGGTCCTGCGGATCGCCCGCGACACCGGGATCACCGCCTACGGATCGCCGACGGCGACCAGCCCGACCGACGCGACGCTCGTGAGCCGAGCCGACGCGACGGTCCACGAGCTCGGTGCGTTGGCCCTGTATTTCGTGTCCGGCGAGACGCCCTGAGGGGGAATTCCCTGCTGTTCGGCGTTCCGAGCTCGACGCTCGCGGGACATGTTCCCGGACCGACCCCTGACGATCGGACCGGAGGCCGAAACTTCCGGTTTCTCCCTCTTGGCCATAGGGGATCGAGGGCCTATACTGCCCGAAATTCCCGCGGCCTCGGGATCGGAGCGAGGGTCCCCGAGTCACACCGCGTCACGCCCCATCCTGCCCCAGCACAGAGAGAGGGTTGAGTTGAAGCAGGCCGAGGAAGCGTCTTTCGTCGATCTCATCGCCTGTGAACGTGATTGCCGGAATTGCAGCTATGCCGCAGCGCTCGACTGCGACGGCAATTGCGGGGTCTGCCCGCACAACAGCTACTGCCCCTGCGTGAACCCCGTCGTCGCCCGGAGCAAGTCCGCCCTGCGGCTGATCGAGCTCCGTCCGATCCTGCTCCAGGACCTCCAGGCCCGCAACTGAGTGGACGCGTCCACGGTTCGCGGCCTGGCCGAGCGGATCCGGTCGACCTCGGGGCGTCTTTGACCTCGAGGCGAAAGAGCGCCGGGTCGCCCAGCTCGAGGGGCTGACCAGCGAGCCCGGGTTCTGGGATGACCAGCGTTCGGCCCAGAAGGTCCTCCGCGAGGCGGACGGACTGCGCTCCGAGATCGAGCTCTGGCGAGGGATCGAGGCGCGCGTCGACGACCTCCTCGCGAACCTCGAGCTCGTCGAGGAATCCGGCGACGCCGAGCTGACGGCCGAGCTGGATCGGACCGCCGCCGAGCTCGAGAAGGACTTCGACCGGGAGCGGACCGCACTCCTCTTCTCCGGCGAGCACGACCAGCGTGGCGCGATCCTCTCGATCAGCGCCGGCGCCGGCGGCACCGAAGCGACGGACTGGGCGGAGATGCTCCTGCGGATGTACCTCCGCTGGGCGGAGCGTCATCGCTACCGGACCGAGATCGTCGACCAGCAGGAAGGCGAGCAGGCCGGCATCAAGAGCGCCACGGTCGACATCGAGGGCCGGGCGGCTTACGGCTGGATGCGGGCGGAGCGCGGCGTCCACCGCCTCGTCCGGATCAGCCCGTTCGATGCGCAGAAGCGGCGACAGACGACCTTCGCCCTCGTCGAGGTGCTGCCCGAGGTCGACGACGACGTCGAGATCGAGCTGAACTGGGACGAGATCCGGGTCGACACGTTCCGCTCCCAGGGCGCCGGCGGCCAGCACGTCAACAAGACCGACTCGGCGGTTCGCCTGACCCATCTCCCGACGAACATCGTGGCCCAGAGCCAGAACGAGCGAAGCCAGACCCAGAACAAGGAGATGGCGATCCGGGTCCTGAAGGCGCGCCTGCTCGAACGCGCCCTCGAAGAGCGCGAGGCCGAGGTCCGGAAGCTCAAGGGCGAGCACGTCGAGGCCGGCTGGGGCAATCAGATCCGGAGCTACGTCCTCCACCCCTACCAGATGGTCAAGGACCTCCGGACGGGCGTCGAGACCGGCAACACCCAGGCGGTCCTCGACGGCGACCTCGACACGTTCATGCAGGCGGAGCTCGAGCGGCTGGCGACCGGCGGTCCCGACGGCAAGGGCGAGCTCCCCGCCGAGAACGACGATGGCGACGAGGGCTGATCCGCCGGCGACGGCGGGTGACGACGCCGACTCGCCGCCCCTCGAAGCGCCGGCCGGCTACGCCTTCCGACCGGCGACCCCGGCCGACCTCCCGACCTGCGCCCGGATCTGGCGCGAGTCGCTGAACGACTACATGGGCAGACTCAGCCAGCCCGAGGTCCCCGACGACCTGGGGGCGATCCTCCGCCTGTACGGCCATCTCCAGTCGACCGACCCGGCCCGGTTCCTCGTCGCAGAGCGGACCGAGCGGACCGAGCGGACCGACGGCGCCGGCGGTCCGGCGATCGACGCGTTCGTCGCGGCCGTGGCCCGGGAGGGGCTGTGGTTCCTGTCGATGCTCTTCGTCCTGCCGCGGGCGCAGGGTCGCGGTCTCGGCCGGGCGCTGGTGGCCGCCGCGGACACCCCGGGCACGATGGAACCCGGGACCCTCGACCCCGAACGACACTGGCACGCGACGGCCACCGACAGCGCTCAGCCGATCTCGAACGGCCTGTACGGCTCGCTGGGGATGGTTCCCCGGATGCCCCTTCTGCGGCTCGTCGGTCTGCCCGAGCGGGCCGGTGCGTTCACGGACCTGCCGGCGGACGTCGAGGTCACGCCCTTCGACGAGATCGACGAGGCCGGCGACGGCCTCGGCTCGTCGGCGCTGGCCGCGGAGGTGGCGGCGCTCGATCGCGACGCGCTCGGCGTCGAGCATGCCGTCGACCACGCCTTTCTCGCCGTCGAGGGCCGCCGGGGCTTCCTCTACCACGACGCGACGGGTGCGACGATCGGCTACGGCTACAGCTCCGAGAGCGGGCGGGTGGGCCCCGTCGCGGTCACGGACGGGGCGCTGCTGGCACCGGTCGTGGGCCATCTCGTGACCGCCGTCCGACCGCGTGGCGCGTTCGGGTTGTGGGTCCCGGGCGCCGCGGGCGAGGCGGTCGGATCCCTGTTGCGAGCGGGCTTCCGGTTCGACGGCTTCCCGGTCCTGCTGTGCTGGGACCGGCCGTTCGCCGACTTCTCCCGCTATCTCCCGATTTCACCGGGTCTCCTGTGATGTGGCACCCTCCCCGTTGGTGACGACCGCCACGACCCAAGCTGCCGCCACGCGCTCGCTTCGCGAACGGCTGCTGCGGCGCGGCCGCGACGAGGTCGAGTCCGATCGGGCGGTCCTCGTCCTCCACGACGTCACGAAGACCTACCCGAACGGGAAGACGGCGCTCCGTGACGTCGATCTCGTCATCCCCGAGGGCGACTTCGTCTTCCTCGTCGGCCCGTCGGGCGCCGGGAAGTCGACGCTGATCAAGCTCCTGATCCGGGACGAGGTCGCGAGCAACGGCTCGGTCGTGCTCGACGGGCAGGATCTCGCCCGGCTCCAGCGGCGGGCGGTCCCCAAGGTCCGGCGCAAGATCGGCATCGTGTTCCAGGACTTCAAGCTCCTCCCGACGAAGAGCGTCTGGGAGAACGTCGCGTTCGCGCTCGAGGTCACGGGCACGCCGCGCCGGCGGATCCGGCCCGCCGTCGATCGGGTCCTGGCCCTCGTCGGGCTGACGGCCCAGCGCAACCAGACCCCGAACCAGCTGTCGGGTGGCGAGCAGCAGCGGACCGCGATCGCCCGGGCGCTCGTCCACGATCCGCGCTTGATCATCGCCGACGAGCCCACCGGCAACCTCGACCCGTTGATCAGCTGGGAGATCATCCAGCTCCTGCTCCGGATCAACGAGCTCGGCGTCACGGTCCTCATGGCCACCCACAACGCCGAGGTCGTGACCGCCCTCCGCAAGCGGGTCGTCGCCCTCGAGGAGGGCCGGATCATCCGCGACGAGGTCGGCGGCTCCTACCACCGGATCGACTGAGACCCCGCGATGATCGGCTTCGTCCTCTTCAGCCTCAAACGCGCCTGGCAGGGCTTCTGGCGGAACGCCCTGATGAGCCTCGCGGCGACCGCGACGATGGTCCTGATGCTCATCCTGCTGGCCGGCTTCTGGATCATCCAGACCGGCCTGCTCTCGGCGCTCGACTTCACCGAATCGAAGGTGGAGGTCCAGGCGAACATCAATCTCGAGGCGACGCCGAACACGATCACCGCCCTCGGCGAGCGGATCCAGGCGATGCCCGAGGTCACGACCGTGACCTTCATCAGCCGCGAGGCGGCCCTCGCCCGGTTCCAGCAGTCGATGAAGAACCAGGGTCGAGAAGACCTCTCGAGGTTCCTCGACACGAATCCGTTTCCCGCGAGCTACGAGATCAAGCTGAAGGACCCGAGCTACGCGGCGACGGTGGCCGACGCGCTCCGCCAGGACCCGGCGATCCGGAACGTCCTCGACACGAAGGAGACCGCCCAGAACGTCAAGACGGTCACCGACATCATGCGCACCGCCGGCACGGTGATCCTCCTCGTGATCGGCGTGATCGTCCTGTTCATCATCGTCAACACGATCCGCCTCGCCGTCGTCGCGCGATCCGAGGAGATCGAGATCATGCGGCTCGTCGGCGCGTCCGACGCCTTCATCCGCTGGCCGTTCGTATTCGAGGGCGCGATGGTCGGCCTCTTCGGGGCGGCGATCACGCTCATCCTGCTGTACGTGCTGTCGGACCCGATCGGCGGGTTCATGATCGGCTTCTTCCGTGTCCTGCCGCTCAACTTCGGGTCGCTGACCCGCGACCTGGTCGTCCTCGTCGGCACGGCCGGGCTCGGCCTCGGAGTGCTCGGGGCGTGGGTGTCGGTGCGGACCTACCTGATCCGATAGCCCTCGTCGGGGGTGATTGCCACGCCACAGCGTGGCTTCGATGAAGTTCCGTTCATCGACGATCCGTCGCCGGGTGGTCGCGCGTAGCATCGGACGAGGGCGTGTAGGCTTGTCGCCCCTCGAACCTCCACAGCGGGAGAACCACGGTCTCGATGCTTCCCTCCGATCCGTCCACGCCCGAGACCGGTGCTGTCGCCGGCGATCCGGCCCCGCAGCCGGCCGCCGACCCGGGCCCGACCCCGGTCGGTCTCAACGTCCCTCCGACACCCGTCATCGTCCGTTCGTCGGGCGGCGCCCGTGGGCCGATCCTCGCCCTCGCCGTCGTCTTCGTCGCCGTCCTCGCGGGCGGCGCCCTGTTCATGTCCGGCTATCTGGTCGGCCAGCGCAGCTCCGAGCAGCCGGGGACCCCCGTCACCGCCCAGCAGAGCTTCCAGCCGTTCTGGGACACCTACAACACGATCATCACGAAGTTCGCGGGCGGGTCCGTCGACCGCGAGGCGATGATCCATGGCGCGATCAAGGGCATGGTCGACTCGCTCGGCGACCCCTACTCCGCCTACCTGTCGCCCGATGAGTACCGCCAGGGCCTGCAGGACCTGTCGGGCCAGTTCGAGGGCATCGGCGCCGAGATCGGGACCCGCGACGCGGCCGGCAAGACCTCCGACTGCACGACGCTCGGGCCGGACTGCCAGCTCGTCGTCGTGTCGCCGATCGAGGGATCACCATCCGAGAAGGCAGGCATTCTTGCGGGCGACGTGATCGTCGCGGTCGACGGCACGTCCGTCGACGGCCTGACGGTCGATGGCTCCCGGGACAAGATCCGGGGCAAGAAGGGCACCCAGGTCGTCCTCACGATCAAGCGCGGCAGCGCCCCGACGATGGACATCACGGTCGTCCGCGACGTGATCGTCAGCCAGGAGGTCGTCGCCAAGGACGTCGGCGGTGGCAAGGTCGGATACATCGCCGTGACCGGCTTCTCGGACAACTCGGCGTCGAAGTTCCACGACGCCCTCCAGGCCGATCTCAAGGCCGGCAAGAAGCTGTTCATCCTCGACCTCCGTGGGGATCCGGGTGGCTTCGTCACCGCCGCGAGGTCGATCGCGAGCGAGTTCATCAAGGACGGCCCGATCTTCTGGGAAGAGGATTCGACCGGCAAGCAGGACGAGACGGACGCGACCGGCCAGGGGATCGCGACCGATCCCTCGATCAAGCTGGTCGTGCTCGTCGACAAGGGCTCGGCGTCGGCCAGTGAGATCGTCGCCGGTGCGCTCCAGGACCGGAAGCGGGCGACGATCGTCGGCGAGACCTCGTTCGGGAAGGGCACGGTCCAGCAGTGGATCCCGCTGCAGGACGGATCGGCCCTGAAGCTCACGATCGCGAAGTGGCTGACCCCGGACAAGCGTTGGATCCACCACGTCGGGATCATCCCGGACGTGCCCGTGACGACTCCGGCGAATCCGCAGCCGAACGTCGATCCGGTGCTCGACAAGGCCATCGAGCTGCTGACGACGGCGACGGGCTCGCTGCCCGATGGCGGGATGATGGATCGCGCCGCATAGCGATCGCCCCGGGGTTCGACCCGCCCCCGCCTGGCCCCGGATCTGCTTGCGTGGCAGTCGGCGTTCCTGTACGGTAATTGGGAACGAAAGGAGGTGATGTGCAGTGATCGACAGTACGCGTAGCTGCACCACCTCGCAGGAGATGGCCGTCTAGTCGGACACCCTGTGGGTGGACAGCCTTGAAACGCCGGTCCAGGTGGACCGGCGTTTCTGCGTTCAACGGCTGTCGCGCCTGGACGGCCAGGCGCGCGTTGAAGCCTGCGCTCCTCGCTCACGCACCTTCAAGTGCGCTCGCTCCGGTGCTCGGCTTCGCCTTCGCCTGACCGCCCGGGCCCGACGATCGCAGATCGGCCATCCTGCGGCTCGGCGACAACAAACGCACCCGCGAGCGGACCGGCGGCATTCGGGCCCGTGCGGGGCGCGCGCAGATGACGCAGGATGGATCGGTGGCGGACGAGAAGACGATGGCCCTCAATCGGCGGGCCCGACACGAGTACACGATCGACGAGACGTTCGAGGCGGGCATCGTCCTGACCGGGACCGAGATCAAGTCGATCCGGGCCGGCAAGGTCAACCTCTCCGACGCGTATGCGCGCATCGAGCGCGACGAGGCCTGGCTCGTCGGCGCCCATATCGCGCCGTTCGAGCAGGCCAACCGCTACAACCACGAGCCGAAGCGGGTCCGGAAGCTCCTCCTCCATCGGTCGGAGATCGACGAGCTCCTCGGTCGGACGAAGGCGAAAGGGCAGACGATCGTGCCGCTCCGGCTCTACCTGACCTCGAAGGGTCGAGCGAAGCTCGAGCTCGGGCTGGCCCGCGGCAAGCAGCTCCACGACCGGCGCCGCGACATCGCCGATCGCGAGTCGCGACGCGATATCGCCCGCCAGCTGGCCGACGTCCAGCGCGGCCGCTGACACAGGCCGACCGAGCCGACTCGTGACGGCGTCCCGGGCGGACCCGCCGCTCCGTCTCGGCCCGACGATCCGGGCCGTCGACCTGCATGCCGCCGGCGAACCCGGTCGGGTGATCGTGAGCGGGGTCGAGGGTGTGCCCGGCGGCTCGATGTTCGACGCCATGACCTGGCTCCGGTCGAACCGCGACGACCTCCGCCTGCGGATGCTCCGCGAGCCGCGCGGCTTCCCGGCCGCGAACTGCAACCTCGTCCTGCCGTCCTCGAACCCGGAGGCGGCCGCCGGCTACGTGATCATGGAGCAGGTCGAGTACCCGGGCATGTCCGGCTCGAACACGATGTGCGTCGTCACGGCGTTGCTCGAGACCGGCATCCTGCCGATGAGCGAGCCTGTGACGGAGGTGACCCTGGAGGCGCCCGCCGGGCTGATCCGCGTCCGGGCCGACTGCGCCGACGGCAAGGTCACCGGCGTCACGTTCCGGAACGTGCCCGCCTTCGCGACCCATCTCGATGCCGCGCTGGAGGTGCCGCAGCTCGGAACGGTGACGGTCGACGTCGCCTATGGCGGGATGTTCTACGTGATCGCGTCGGCCGAGCGGTTCGGCCTCCGGCTCACGCCCGACGAGGGCGCGGACATCGTCCGGATCACCGAGATGATCAAGGCCGCGGCGAACGAGCAGCTGCCGGTCGTCCATCCCGAGCAGCCGGGGTTCGCCGGGATCACGATCGGCCAGCTCAGCGGCCCGGCCCACGACCCGGCGAACACCATGCGGAACGCCGTCACGGTCTCGACCGGCGCGTTCGACTGGGAGCGACCGGCGACCTGGACGGGCGCGATCGATCGGTCGCCGTGCGGCACCGGCACGTCCGCGCGGATGGCGACGCTCCACGCTCGGGGCCGGCTGCGGATCGGCGAGGACTTCCGTCACGAGGGCATCCTCGGCACGGTGTTCACCGGGCGGCTGCTCGAGGAGACGACCCTCGGCGACCAAGCAGCGGTCGTGCCGCAGATCACCGGGCAGGCCTGGATCACCGGGATCGCCGACTACGTCCTCGATCCGACGGACCCGTTCCCGGACGGTTTCACGATCGGCGACATCTGGGCCTGAGCCCGTCGCGGCGCCTCAGCGGAGGAAGTAGCGCCGGCTGAGCGGCAGGTCGTCGACCGGGTCCATCGCGAGCGGTCGATCGTCGAGGGTGACCCAGCCGTCGACCGGGTCGATCTCGATCGCCGGCGTCGCGCGGTTCAGCCAGAGGTCCTCACGAGTGAGCCCCCCGGTCCGGCCGATCGCGACGATCTCGCGACCGATCGACGACCTCCGGCGCAACGCCGCAACGGCTCCGGAGGACGAGAACGTGACGCCGAGACGCCCGGCGACCCGGCCGGCACCGCCCCAGTCCGGCCGATAGCGCGTCGGCTGGGCGCGCTCGACCGTGGCGTTGCCCTCGCCGAGTGGACCCCACGCGGCGAACCCCGACTTCAGGACGAGCTCCGGCTTCGCCCCGAACCAGGCCGGCTTCCACAGGACGATGTCCGCGAGGCGGCCGGGCCGGAGCGAGCCCACGTGCTCGGCGAGACCGTGGGTGATCGCGGGCTCGATCGTGACCTTCGCGAGGAACCGGAGGACGCGCTCCGTGTCGTCGTCGTTGTCGACCGGGCGCTCGACCGTGTTCCCGGACCAGCCCTTGAGCACGCTGGCGAGCTGCATCGAGCGCCGGACCGTCTCCATGATCCGGCCCATGCCCTGCGAGTCGGAGTTGATCATCGCGATCGCGCCGAGGTCGTGGAGCGGCCCCTCGGCGGCCATCGTGGCGGGGTGGACACGCTCCGCGGCGAGCGCGATGTCCGCCGCGACCGCCATCGATCCGCCATGGTTGAGGACGATCATCGGCACGTGCTCGGCGGCCGCGTTCACGCCGTAGGGGAGCGTCGGGGTCGTCGACGAGCAGAGGATGTTCGGCTCGCGGACGAGCCCGAGAAGGTCGGGGACGTGCCCGCCGCCGGTGCCCTCGACGTGATAGGCGTGGACGGTCCGGCCGGCGATCGCGGCGACGGTGTCCTCGAGCTCGGCCGACTCGTGGAGCCCGTCCGTGTGGAGCGACACGGCGACGCCCGCCTGCTCGGCGAACCGGAGCGTCGCATCGATGAGCTCCGGGTCGGCGCCGTAGTCCTCGTGGATCTTGAACCCGACGGCACCCGCATCGACGAGCGCCTCGAAGTCGGCCGACGCCTCGGACCGGGCGCACGCCTGGATGCCGATGTTGAGGGGCCACCCGGTCATCGCCGCGAGCGTCCGCTCCATCGCCCAGGGCGGCTCCTCGAATCCGGCCGTGATCAGCGTCGTCACCCCGCCGGACAGCGCGGCCGGCATCAGCTCGGGCGTGATGAGGTGGACGTGGCTGTCGACCGCACCCGGGGTCGCGATCAGCCCGTACGCCATGATCGGCGACGTGTGAGGCCCGATCTCGAGCTCGATCCCATCGCTGATCGCGGGATTGCCGGCCCGACCGACCCCGACGATCCGGCCGTCCTTGATGCCGATGTCGGCCTTGACGACGCCGATCGTCGGGTCGATGACCAGGGCCCCGGCGACGACGACGTCCAGCTCGGAATCGGACGCCCGCCCGCTCTGGGTCATCCGCGGCCGGAGGTTCTTCGCGTAGCCCCACTGCGGCTCGTCGCCCGGGGCCTGGCGATCCTCCGCGACCCGGACCCACAGGTCCGTATCGCCGAGACGGACCCGATCGCCCGCCGTCGGCCCGTAGCGGGCCAGCCGATCGGCCGGCTCGAGCGCGCGGCTCATTCGGCCGGTTCCCGGCTCCCGGTGTCGCGGCCCGAACCGCCGTATCGCACGATCCCGACCTCCTTCTCCTCGCCGGGTTCCCAGCGCTCGGAGGCGCCGGCGGGCAGGTCGAGTCGGAAGCCGCGGGCGGCGGCACGGTCGAACGCCAGCCGGGGGTTGACGCGGTCGAGGGGGTGATGCGAGCTGACCCGGACGATCCGGCGCGAGTCGTTGCGGACGATGATCGACCGGCGCTCCCGATCGGGGGCGCCGGGGACATCCCGGCTTGGTCCGGGTCGGATCGCCCCGGGCCCGTCGGCGGCGGGCGGCCGACCGCGTCCGAGCGGGTCCACGAGCACGATCAGCCGCGTTCCGTCGCCGAGGAGGACCTCGAGACGAACCTCGTCGACGAGCTCCCGGATGCCGTCCAGCACGTCGTCGGGGGTGACCGCCGCCAGACCCGCGGCCTCGACCTCGGCGTAGGTCGAGCCCGACCGCGCCGCGGTCAGCATCGCGTCGCAGATGAGCGCGATCGACTCCGGCGCGTTCAGCCGCAGCCCGGCGGCGCGGTGCCGCCGGGCGAGCTCCGCGGCCGAGAACACGAGGAGCCGCTCCTCCTCCCAGGCGGTCAGGCGCATGGCGGCCATCGTAGCCGCGGCGATCGGGCTCGGCGGGGGCCGGGCGCCCGTGGGACCGGATTACACTCCGGCACGTGATCGTCGACCCGGATCCGGTGGAGGCCGCCAACCCCAACGAAGGCTTGTGGCGGGCGCTGCTCGAGGGCACCAATCCGCGCTTCGTAAAGGCCCGCGCCTGGCTCAAGCACGTTCCCGCGGCTCCCCGCTGCAGGATGTGCGCCGCCCCATTCGGCCGGCCCGGAAGGGTCCTGATGCACCTCCTCGGGCGCGACCGCTGGTCGAAGAACCCCGAGTACTGCGCCGCCTGCTTCCGGGTCCTCGAGGAGCACCACGGCGGAGCCGAGCTCACCGCCAGCTTCCTCTTCGCGGATATCCGCGGATCGACGGCGCTCGCCGAGACGATCAGCCCGACCGAATTCCGTCGGCAGCTGCATCGCTTCTACGACGTGGCGGCCAGGATCCTTGTCGCCCACGACGGGATCGTCGACAAGTTCGTCGGCGACGAGGTCGTCGGCATCTTCATCCCCGCCCTGACCGGCGGCGCTCACGCCGAGCGTGCCGTCGCGGCCGCCCGCGCCCTCCTTGTCGCGACCGGGCACACCGAACCTGCCGGCCCGTGGCTCCCCGTTGGCATCGGTGTCGGCACGGGGGTGGCGTTCATCGGCTCGCTCGGCGAGCCGCCGGTGACGACGCTGACCGCCCTCGGGGACATCGTGAACACAACGGCCCGACTGGCGTCGGCCGCGGGCGTCGGCGAGATCCTGGTGATGGCCCAGACCGCGGCCGCAACCGAGATCGATGCGACGACCCTCGAGCACCGCGACCTCGCCCTGAAGGGAAAGGCCGAGCCGA
>DATLVO010000257.1:0-3632 GCA_035577485.1 Verrucomicrobiia bacterium | reverse complement strand
CCACGGGCACTGGTACCTGTTCCGGGTCCAGGCGGCCGACCGCCGGGGTACGCTCTCGGCGTGGACGAAGCCGGTCCGGATCTGGGTGCCCTGACACAGGCTCGCCCGTTCGCCGCCGTCAACCTCATCAGCGACCCGATCCACGGCTACGTCGAGCTGACGAAGCGCCTGACGCGAGCCGAATCGGCGGCCGCCGGCCTGCTCGACGAGGACGTCGCCGAGGAGGACCTGCTCGACACGGCGTGGGTCCAGCGGCTCCGCCGGATCAGCCAGCTCCAGAGCGCCCGCTGGGTCTTCCCGACGGCCGAGCACTCCCGCTTCACGCACGGCCTCGGCGTCATGCACGAGGCGGGCCTGTGGGCGCGGGCACTGTACCCGTCGCTGCGGTCGGCCCTGGCCGCGCGCGGAGATGCCGTTCCCGGCGAGGGAGTCGTGGTCGAGACGCTCCGGATCGCGGGCCTCCTCCACGACGTCGGCCACGGGCCGTTCGCCCATTTCTTCGACGACCACGTCCTGTCCGCCTTCCCCGCCCCGTACGACCCCCGTCGACCGGACGGCAAGCGCCTGACCCACGAGGACCTGTCGCAGCTGATCATCGAGCGCGAGCTCGGTGGGCTGATCGCCGGGCTGCGCCGGGCGCCGGGTGGCGTGGCCGAGCGCGACGCGTTCGGCGACGGCGAGGCGATCGACCCCCGCTGGGTCTCGTTCCTCGTCTCGAAGCCGGCCCTCCACGACGTGTCGAAGCCAACGTGGGTCCGCTGGCTGCAGCCGCTCCTGTCGGGCGTGTTCACCGTCGACAACCTCGACTACGTCCGACGGGACGCATGGATGACGGGCGTCTCGGTCGACGTCGACGTCGAGCGGCTGCGGCGCTACACCTTCGTCGGCGACCGCGGCCTGACCCTTTACGAGCCCGGGCTCGGGGCGCTCGAGATGTTCCTGACCTCGCGCCTGTTCCTCTACCAGCAGGTGTACTTCCACCGGACGGTCCGGGCGATCGACCTCGACCTCGCCGAGGTCTTCCGGCCCTCCATCCAGGCGATCTTCGGCGAGGCGTCGCCGGCCGACGAGCTGGCACGCTTCGTCGACCTCGACGAGTACGCCCTGCTCCATCAGGCCGCCCGCTGGACCCGCGGCGATTCCGTGGCTTCGGACGCCGCGCCCGGTGACGGCCGGGTGACTCCGGCGGTGGCCGACGTCTGGCGGGCGATCCTCCTGCGCCGGCCGCGCTGGCGATCCGAGGCCGAGATCCGGACGGCCTACGAGGCGGGGGCGGTGCCGGAGGCCGAGATCGCGACCCTCGGGGTCGCCGAGCCGGGCCGGGTCGCGATCGATCTCGCGGTCGTGGACGCCCGACCGGCCGACGCGACGGCCACGGACTCACTGCTCGCGGTCGAGGGCCGCGACGGGTCGGCACTGTCGCTTGCCCGGTCGCTCGACCGGTTGCCCGCCTATGCCCTGATCGCGAGGCGCTACCGCCGGCTCGACTGACCCGCGACTGCCGGCGCGGCCCGGCGCACCGGCCAGGTGCCGCCTGTCAGACGGGAACGGCCGCGAGCTTGGCGGCAGCGATCGCCTTCGCGATCGAGCGCGTCCGGATCGCGACCTCGCCGCCCGGCAGGACGAGCGCCGGATCGATCCGGGCAATCTCGTATTTCGGCAGCTTCAGGCGCCGGAGAATGTCGGCCCGGACGCCGAAGGTCTTCGTCTCGAAGGGGCTGAACAGGCCGTAGTGGACGTGGCAGCCCGAGGCGTGGCCGGTCGCGCCCTCGTGACCGATCAGCTGGCCCGCCTTCACGTGCTGCCCGGGTTTGACCGTCACGTCGCGGAAATGGGCGTAGATGCTGCGGTAGCCGTTGCCGTCGTCGATCACGACGACGTTCGGCAGGTCGAGCCACATGTGGCGGACGTCGAGGACGTGGAAGTACGGCTGCAGGTCCCCGATCCAGCCGATCTGCTCGTCGAAATGGCGACCCGCGGCGAGGACGACGCCGTCGTGGGCGCTGCCGACGGGCGCGCCGCAGAACGAAGCCATGTCGAGCCCGTCGTGGAAGAGCTTGCCGTCGTTGATCCTGGTGCCACCGGGGATCGCCTTGAACGGGAGCGAGATCCGACCGTTCTGGATCGGCCAGACGTAGCCCGTCAGGGTCTCGGGCGGGACCGCGCCGAGGGGGCCCGGTGGCCGGTGCGGCCCGTCGGCGTCGGCCGCGTCTTGCTGGAGGAGGCGCGAGTCGATCGTGGCGACGCTGGCCTGCGACGCCTCCGGCTTCGGGCTCGAGACCGCGCCGCGGACATCGCCGCCGAGCGGTGGCAGCTTGGCCGCCGCCGGGCCGAGCGCCGCGAACGCGAGGGGCACGAGCACCGCGATCGCGACGGCGACGACGGCGATGGCCAGGGATCGACGTCCGAGCCGGGAGAGGATCCCTCCGCCGCGCCCACGATCGGCAACCGGCTGCGGCGGGAGGAAGCGCGCGGCGGACGGCGGGCCATGGAGAGGCCGGGCCTGGCGACGGTGGGGCACCGGCGATGTGTACCACCCCGGACCTCGCGCCGCAAGCGGAAAGGTCGGACGGTCCCCCCAGGTAGCACGAGCCCAGTTGGTATGATCCGCACCGGCCGCCCGTAGCTCAGTGGATCAGAGCGACTGACTTCGGATCAGTAGGTCGGGGGTTCGAATCCCTCCGGGCGGGCCACGTTACAGTCGCGGGGACGCGATCGGAGGTCCCGGTCGCAGGGGAGGGCACTGCGGACGGCCGGGCCGTCCGGATGAGGGCAGCGGTGATCCTACGCGTCGTCAGCGGGCGAATCCGCCCGGGCCGCCTCGCCGCCGTCAACGACGCCTACACGACCCGGTACCGGGACGTGGCGATGGCCACGGCCGGGCTCGATCGGTTCCTCGTCGCCACGCGACCCTCCGGTGACGAGCATGAGCTCGCCTCGATGACGCTCTGGAGGACCGTCGAAGCGGCCCTTGCCGTCTACGAGGGCAACCTGTCCGCGATGCGGACCCTCGACGACCGCGAGCACGGCGAGGAGCTGACCCATGTCGACTACTACGAGGTCGACGAGGGCGTGATGCGGAACGACGCCGTGGAGCCAGCGTTCCTGCGCCTCACCGCCGGAACGGTCGCCCGGGGCCTCGACGCCGACATCCAGCAGGAGCTCCGGCGTCGTCTCGTCGAGCTGCCCCCAGCGGTCGCCGAGAGCTACATCGGCCGGCGGGTCCTCAAGGACGTGGTCGAGATCGCGTTCGTCTCCTCGTGGTCCGGCGACCACGATCGGGCGTCGCTCGAGCGGCCGATCTGGCCCGAGATCTCGAACCGGTACGACGCATTCCGGGTGACCGTGTTCGACATCGTGCTCGCGGGGACGCCGCCCCGGGCCTGAGCCCCTCGGCGCCGGATCCACCGTTCCGCGATGCGCCTGCAACGGCTTTCCGACCCATCGGGCTGCCGAGCGGTCGTCCGGCGGGTAACGATGGACGGCCGGGGTGCGGACCCGCCGGATGGGCGCGCCCGCCGTCAGAGGAGGACGCGATGGCCGCCACCACACGAAGCCACTCGAACGCCCGCAACGGATCGACCGACGGCTCGAGCAGTCGGGCCAAGCGGCCGTCGCCCCAGCCCCGTCTC
>DATLVO010000256.1:0-8880 GCA_035577485.1 Verrucomicrobiia bacterium | reverse complement strand
CTGATCGACGCTCCATGGCAGAGCCCCGGCCAGCGGCCGGGGCTCCGATGATTCGCGCGCCCGCGATTACGGCGCGGTCGATGCCGACGGCAGAGCCGAGGGTGCCTCGGACGGGGCCGATGACGACACCGCCGCCGTCGCGATCACGTCCGCACACGCGACGACCAATGGATTGGCGGCCGACTTGTGGAGCACGATCGCGCTGGTCGAGCCGAGCAGGTCAGCGAGACCGATCTGGACGACGGTGTTCGACGAGCCGCCATTCACGTCGTTCAGCTTGATCGGCAAGCTGGCCGGTGTTGGCGCCGTGCTCGGGCCGGCGCTGGCGGCCTCGCTCGCCGCCACGCTTGGCGCCTCGCTGGCGGCCATGCTCGCCGCGGCGCTTGCGCCTGCGCTCGGCCCGGCGCTGGGGGCGGCGCTCGCGCTGTACGGGAGGTTCTCGCAGTCGGCGGCGATGATCTCGGCCGTGAGCGGATCCTTGAAGCCGATCGCGACGACGCCAACGGTGACCGCCGTCGCGCCGCCACCGAGGTCGCTCAGGACGCCGCCACCGAACACCTTGCTCGCGTTGACCTCCTGGAAGCTGATCAGGGTGCGGTTCGCGGCCGCGCTCGCCGACGGCTCGGCCGATGGGCTCGCCGTTTCGGTGGGCGTCGTTGCGAGCGGCGTGCCGGTGGCGCCGGCGACACCGGTGTTGCTCGAGCACGCGCCGACGGCGAGTGCCGTCACGACGCCGGCGATCGCGAGCCGGACGAAGGAGCGGCGGGACCGTGTCGGGTGCACTCCCCTGGCGGTTGGTCGATCGGTGATCGCCGCGGTGACGCTGTTCAGGGCGCGCGCGGACAAGCCGTCGATGGACATGGGATGTCCTCCATTCAGTTGAGGGCACAACAACATTCGCTGCCGCGAGCCCCCATCCGCGCGTGGTCCGACCGACGATGTATTGCAGGCTCGTCAAAGCTGGTCGGCGGCGACGAGCCGACCGCGGTTATCGCCGGTCCGGGCCTCCGACGATCTTCGCCGCCATGCTTCCGAGCGCCACCCCGACGGCGATCGCGACACCGGCCACCGCCCACTCGCCCGGGCTCGAGGACGGCTCGGCTTCGAGCTTCCGGACGAGCCGCTGCCGACGCTGGGCGGCGAGGCCCGAGGCCGCTGCGGACGCCGTGGCGGCAGGCAACGCCGACAGGGTCGTGCGGCCGCCAGGTCCGCCGGCCAGCTCGGCCGGATCCCCGCCCTGCTCGGCGGCTCGCCGGCCCGCCTCGACCTTGGCCGGATGCAGCTCCTTGAGCGTCGCCGCGACCAGCGCCGCGGCCGCGACGAGGATCAGCGCGGAGATGTAGAACCAGAGCATCAGCACGATCACGCCGCCGAGCGCCCCGTATGTGTTCGAGTAGTTCGCGAAGTTCGCCACGTACAGCGCGAACAGCCCGGTCGCCAGCAGCCAGCCGGTCGAGAAGATCGCGCCGCCCACGAAGCACCAGCGCCAGGGTGTCCGGAAGTTGGGGGCGAAGTGGTACAGGACCCCGACCGCCGCCGACAAGAGGGCGAACACGATCGGCCACCGAAGGAGCCCGATGAGATCGACGATCGTCTGGTCGAGATGGAGGGCCGCGACGACCTGGCCCGTCAGCAGGGACGCGCCGACGATCGAGACGAAGGCGACCAGCAGCCCGATGCTCCCGAGGAGCGTCAGCCCGATCGCGAGCGCGTAGCGCGGCACGAGCGGCCGCGTCTCCTCGACCTCGTACGCCCGGTTCATCGCCTTGATCAGCGCGTTCGTCCCGCCGGTCGCCGCCCAGAGCGCCGCCACCGCTCCGATCGTCAGGAGGCCCGGCCGGGTCGTGCCGATCACCGTCTCGAGCTGTGGCCGGATCCCCGCGGCGATGTCCTTCGGCAGGTTGTCGCCGACCGCACCGATGATCTGGCCGGTCGGGTCGGCGATGCCGATCGCGCCGGCGATGAAGGCGGTCAGCGCGGCGACGAAGATCCCGAAGGGGAAGACCGCAAAGAGGAAGCGGTAGGCGAGCTCGGCCGCCATCCCCGCGACGTCGTCCCGCTGGACGTCGCCCAGGAACCGCTTGCCGATCCGTGTCAGCTGATCACGCATGCGAGCAGATTGGACCACGCGCGGGCGGCGCACCACCGATTCAACTCGCCGGCCCGCGCGGCGGGCGCCTTTCAAAGACGTGGGTCGGCGAAGGCGCTTCAGAGCCGATCCAGCGGCGTGATTCGTGTGAGAGCGCTCTCTTGACGAGGGTGATACGGTGCCGTCATAAGCGTGAGTGCGCTCTCACGGCCGAGCTTCATCGCAGCGCTCACGTCAGGATCGGACGTCTGGCTGGCAACAGGAATCGGACGGTCCGTCGGCCCCGATTTGAGGAATCGGGCCCGCGGCGACGTACGGGCGGCAGGACCTGCCCCTGGATCTGAGAACGTCACCCGAGCGCGCGACGTCCCCCCAGCGTCGCGCGCTCGCCCAACCCCTCACGAAGCCGCTCTGAGGAGGTCCGCTCGTGGGCATTCCCACGCTCGAGGAGGTCGCTCGAGCCGCCGGAGTCTCGCGTGCCACGGCGTCCCGCGTCGTCAACGGCAGCCCCACGGTCGGGATCCAGGTCCGCCAATCGGTCGAGCGGGCCGTGGCCCAGCTGGGCTACGTCCCGAACCGGGCGGCCCGCAGCCTCGTCACCCGGCGCAACGACTCGGTCGGGGTCGTGATCGCCGAGCCGACGGGCCGGATCTTCGGCGACCCATTCTTCGTCGAGGTCCTCCGCGGCATCAGTGCCGAGCTCGCGGCTCGCGAGATGCAGCTCGTCCTCGTGATCTCGCAGTCGCCCGAGGAGGAGCGCCGAGCCGAGCGGTACCTGACACGAGGCCACGTCGACGGCGTGATCCTCTTCTCGCTGCACGGCGACGACCCCCTCCCGGAGCACCTCCAGTCCCACGGCATCCCGGTCGTCGTCGGCGGCGAGCCGCCGCCGGGCTCGAAGGTCAGCTACGTCGACAACGACAACCACGGCGGCGCCGTCGCCGCGGTGAACCATCTGATCGGTCAGGGTCGACGGCACATCGCAACGGTCACGGGCCCGTCCGACATGCCCGCCGGTGTGACCCGCCTGCTGGCCTACCGGGACGCCCTGCGGGTGGCCGGCCTGCCGGCGACCGCCGATCTCGAAGAGGCCGGAGGATTCACCCGCGAGGGCGGCCAGCGCGCGGTCGAGATCCTCCTGGAGCGATGCCCCGACATCGACGCGGTGTTCGCCGCGTCCGACCTCATGGCCGCGGGCGCGCTCGCGGCGTTGCACGCCGCCGGCAAGCGCGTGCCGGAGGATATCGCCGTCGTCGGCTTCGACGACTCGGTCATCGCCGTTTCCACCCAGCCTCCCCTGTCGAGCGTCCGCCAGTCGATGGAGGTGATGGGCCGCGAGCTCGTGAACGTCCTGCTCCAGGCCGTGGAGGCGCGGGATCGCGTGGTCCGGCGCGTCGTCCTCGGCACCGAGCTGATCGTCCGGCAATCGAGTGGAGGGCCGCCGTCAGGAATGAGCTGAACCGCTGGAGCGGGCGCCGTCCGGCGTCGCGCTCGAACGCACCGGGCGCCGCAGATGGCGTCAGAACCGTAGGAGGAGGAACGGAATGGGCAGGAGAAGGTTCACCCCGTTGGCCGCCGTTGCTTCGGTGGTCGTGCTGGCGCTCGGCGCCTGCGGAGGGTCGACGCCGGCGTCCGCTCCGGCGTCGGTCACCGAGTCAGCGCCGGCTGCCACTGGGTCTGTCGCCCCGTCGATCGCTCCGTCCACCGCCAAGCCCGGCCAGATCATCAACGTCAACGGCAAGGACCACATCGTGGTCCGCTGGTTCGTCGGCCTTGGCTCCGGCACGAACCCCCAGCAGATCGTGCTCCAGCAGCAGGTCGTCAGCGACTTCAACGCGCAGCAGGACAAGCGCACCGACGGCAAGATGCCGATCCTGCTGTCACTGGAAATCGTCCAGAACAACACCGCGACGGACATCCTGAAGACCGAGATCGCCTCGGGCAGCGCGCCTGACCTCATCGGTCCGGTCGGCATCAAGGGCCGGGCCGGCTTCGCCGGTCAGTTCCTCGACATGACCCCGCTCATCCAGAACGCCGGCTTCGACATGACGAAGTACCCGGAGAAGCTCGTCAACACGATGAAGGATGGCCAGACCGGCCAGCTGCTCGGCATCCCGTATGCCGTCTACCCGTCGTACATCTTCTACAACAAGGACCTCTTCGACGAGGCCGGGCTGAAGTACCCGCCCCAGAAGGTCGGCGACAAGTACACGATGCCCGACGGCTCGCAGGTCGACTGGACCTGGGACACGGTCCGCAAGCTCGGGATGCTCCTGTCCGTCGACAAGGCCGGCAAGGACGCGACCCAGGCCGGGTTCGATCCGGCCAACCAGACGCAGTTCGGCTTCGAGTTCCAGTGGACCGAAGGCCGGCGGCTCGGCTCGGCCTTCGGGAGCGGCTCCCTCGTGGGCCCCGACGGCAAGACCGCCCAGTTCCCGGACGCGTGGAAGGCCGGCTGGCAGTGGTATTACGACGGGATCTGGAAGGATCACTTCATCGCCAATGACACCGAGCGCAACTCGGACCTGTTGGCGAAGGGCAACGTCCTCTCGTCCGGCCACGCCGCCATGGGCCACATGTTCCAGTGGTACATCTGCTGCATGGCTGCCGACGCCACGAAGCCCGGCGCCTTCAAGCACTGGGACATCGGCGTCATGCCGGCCAACAGCGCCGGCGTCACGACCGCCCCGATCAACATCGACACGTTCACGATCAGCAAGGGCTCGCCGGTCGCGGATCGCGCCTTCGAGGCGATGACCTACCTCGTCGGCCGGCTCGACCTCATGGCCCTGTACGGCGGCACGCCCGCCGTCGGCGACCAGCTCAAGTTCTTCCACGACGTCGTCGACCCGACGTTCGCGAAGACGTTCCCCGGCAACACGGTCAACTGGCAGGTGGCCATCGACATGGAGGGCTATGCCGAGTCGCCGAACCACGAGGCCGAGATGCCGAACTACATCAAGTCGCAGGACGACTACGGCAAGGTCTTCTCGACCCTGCCAACCAAGCAAGGCCTCGACCTGAACAAGACGATCACCGACATGGTCGCCACGTTGCAGAACGACTTCAACGCGGCGCCATAGGCCGACCGATCCAGCCACGAACCAGCCTCGGGCGGCCCCACCACGGTGCCGGCCGCCCGAGCCACCCCACCCGATTCCGGAGAGGATCGATGGTGATCGTCGAGGACCGGGAGCGGCCGTTCGTGCCGACGCCCCGGAAGGGAAACCTCGCCCGTCGCGAGACGCTCTGGGGCCTCCTGTTCCTGTCGCCATGGCTCATCGGCCTGGTCGTGTTCACGGCGCTGCCGATCCTTGCCTCGCTCGCCCTGTCGTTCACGAACTTCAACATCGTGGATCCGGGCGGCCTCAAGTTCGTCGGGCTCGACAACTACGCCCGGATGTGGAACGAGCTCGTGACGAACCAGGCGGTCGGCCAGTCGCTCGGCGTCACGTTCCGCTTCGCCCTGATGTCCGTGCCGCTCGGGATCGGCCTGGCCCTGGGCCTCGCGATCCTGCTCCATCAGAAGCTGCTGGCCGGCAAGGCGCTCTTCCGAACGCTGTTCTTCATGCCCGTGCTGATCCCGCTCGTCGCGAGCACGATCGTCTGGCAGGGCTTCCTGAACGGCAGCACCGGCTGGCTGGCCCAGATCCTGCACGGCATCGGGCTGCCCGCCCCGGACTGGTTCCAGGACCCCGCCTGGGCGTTGCCCGGCCTCGTGCTCCTCGGCATCTGGGGCATCGGCAACATGATGCTGATCTTCCTGGCGGGCCTCCAGTCGGTGCCGACCGAGCTGTACGAGGCCGTCAAGGTCGACGGCGGCGGGCCGTGGGCGCGCTTCCGGCACGTGACCTTGCCGATGATCTCGCCGGTCCTCTTCTACAACATCCTGATCGGGATCATCGCGGTGGCGCAGTACTTCACCCAGGCATACACGCTCGATCCCCAGGGCAACGGGCGGCCGGGCGGCTCGACGTTCTTCTTCAACCTGAACCTGTACAAGGAGGGTTGGACCTACAACAACATGGGCTACGCGTCGGCGCTGGCGTGGGTGATGCTGGCGATCGTCGTGGTCGCGGCGCTCGTCCTCTTCCGGACGTCGGCCCGCTGGGTCTTCTACGCCGGCGGTGAGAAGTGACCGGCGAATCCGTGCCCCTGCCGCTCGTGACGAGCCGTGGCGGCCAATCGAAGCGATCCCGCGGGCTGTGGTTCGGGATCTCGAAGCTCGGCGTCACGCTGTTCACGGCCTCGCTGGCGATGATCTTCCTGCTGCCGCTCGGCTACATGATCCTGACGTCGATCAAGGACAACTCCCAGATCACCGCCCTGAACGCGCCGCTGTGGCCCGCCTCTCCGCAGCAGTACACCGCCGCCGACGGCCAGGTCTATCCGCTCTACCAGGTTCCCCTGGACAGCGGCGTCCAGAACCTGGCGCTCGAGAAGCCGGGGCGGATCGTGAGCACGTTCATCGACCCGGCGAACGGCCGGGAGATCCAATGGAAAGGCAACTGGCGGGGCCTCTCGCCGGTCTGGTCGGGGATCGAGCCGAAGCTCGACAACTTCACGACCGTCCTCAACACCCTCAACTTCCCGATGCTGCTGCGGAACACCCTGATCGTGGCGATCCTCGGAACGATCGGGGCGGTCGCGTCGGCGGTCGTCGTGGCGTACGGCTTCGCGCGCTTCCGGATCCCTGGCCGGGACGGCCTCTTCCTGCTGATGATCATGACGATCATCCTGCCGTTCCAGGTCCTGCTGATCCCCCAGTACATCGGCTTCCGGGCGATCGGCTGGACGGGTTCGTGGCTGCCCCTGATCGTGCCCCACTTCTTCGCCAACGCGTACAACGTCTTCCTGCTGCGGCAGTACTTCCTGACGTTGCCGCGGGAGCTGGACCAGGCGGCCCAGGTCGACGGCGCCAGCCCGCTCCAGATCCTGTGGTCCGTGATCATCCCGCAGGCCTGGCCGGCGATCATCGCCGTCGCCCTGTTCCATTTCTTCTTCGCCTGGAACGATTTCTTCGCGCCCCTCGTGTACCTCTCCGGCAAACCCGATCTCGCAACGATGACCGTCGGCCTGCAGGCCTTCAGCGCGACCTATTCCGCGTCGGGCACCGGGTACCTGACCCAGGCCGCGGCGCTGATGGCGATCATCGTTCCGGTCGCGATCTTCTTCTTCGCGCAGCGCGCCTTCATGCGGGGCGTGGTCATCTCCGGCGTCGAGAAGTAGCGCCTCATGAGCACGCGGCAGGGAGCCGGGGCCCATTCGGGTCCGTCCCCCCGATGACGACCGAGCTGCCCCGCGGCCCCGGTGCCGCCGAGGCCCCCGCCGGGGCGACAGCTCGCCATGAGTTCGTGACCCTCGCGGGCGAGCGCTACGCGTGCATCCGGGACGTCGACCGCCTGCCGCCGTTCCTGATGAACGTTGTCGGCGACAGCGACGCGTGGCTGTTCGTCGGCAGCAACTCGCCGTTCACGGCCGGCCGCGTCGATCCCGATGGAGCGATGTTCCCGTATGAGACCGTCGACAAGCTCCTGCGCCACGCGAACGGTGGCGGCTCGTTGACCGCCCTGCGGGTCACCCGCGGCGGCACCGGACCCTGGCTCTGGGAGCCGTGGCGATCCGAGGCGCGGGCCCTCCCGATCACGCGCAACCTCTACAAGCACGTCCTCGGGACGAACGTGATCTTCGAGGAGATCAATCACGAGCTCGAGCTCCGCTTCGCATGGAGCATCAGCACGTGCGCGCCGTACGGCCTCGTCCGCCAGGCGACCCTCGAGAACCTCGGCGCGCGACCGGTCCACGTCGACCTCCTCGACGGCTTCCAGATGCTGCTTCCCGCCGGAGTCACCGAGGAGTCGTACGCGCGGCTCAGCTATCTCGCCGGCGCCTACATGCGGCACGAGGTCCTGCCCGACGTCCCGCTGGCGATCTACACCCTGAACTCCGCGATCCAGGATCGCCCACTCCCGTACGAGTCGCTGCGAGCCACCGGCGCCTGGTCGGTGGGGCATGCGCGGCCGGTGATCCGCCTGTCGGACGCGAGCCTGCGGGCGTTCCGTGCGGGCGAGCCGCTCCCGCCCGATCGCGAGCTGCGCGGTGACTTCGGGTCGTACCTCGTCGCCGAGTCGGTGGACCTCGAGCCCGGCCGTGAACACCGCTGGTCGACCGTCGCGGATACGGGCCTCGACCACGCCCGGCTCGTCCAGCTCCGGGACGAGCTCCGCGAGCCGGGCCTGCTCCAGGCAAATCTGGACCGGGCGGTCGCCGCCGACCGGGAGGGCCTCCGTCGCCTCGTCGCGGCTGCCGACGGCCTGCAGGACACCGCCGACGAGGCAGCCACGGTGCACCACTTCGCCAGCGTCCTGTTCAACGCGATGCGCGGCGGGACCTTTCTCGACGCCGATCGCTTCGCCCGGCGCGATCTCGACACGTACCTGCGGGCCCAGAGCATTCCGCTCCACGCGCGACATGCCGCCTGGCTGAACGCCCTGCCGGAGACCCTCTCGCTCGAGGACCTCCGGGCGGCCTCCGAATCCACGGGCGATGCGCAGCTCGGCCGCGTGTGCGGCGCCTACCTGCCGCTGGTCTTCAGCCGCCGCCACGGCGACCCGAGCCGCCCCTGGAACCGCTTCTCGATCCGCATCCGCGGCGAGGACGGCGAGCCGATCCACGGCTACGAGGGCAACTGGCGGGACATCTTCCAGAACTGGGAGGCGTTGGCCCAGAGCTTCCCGGGTGCGATCGAACCGATGCTGGCGGTCTTCCTGAACGGCTCGACCGCCGACGGC
>DATLVO010000255.1:0-3510 GCA_035577485.1 Verrucomicrobiia bacterium | reverse complement strand
GAAGACCGGCCCGGTGCGCGAGGGGCTTGAGGATCGGCTTGCCGATCCGGTCCGTGAGGCCTTGGCACGGCTCGCACAGCCGGATTGCCTCGCACTCGATCGCACCCACCCGGAACCGCCGCCCGACCAGGTCGTTGAGGCGGATGCCCCGCGTCGTCACGTTGCGGCGGGTCTCTCCGGGCTCCAGGACAATCCCGTCGCGGGAGGCGAGCGCCTCGATCTCCTCGGCCTCGATCAGCGTGAGCTGGCGATCCGATCGCGGTTCGGGCGACCAGGTCCCGGTGCCGGCGGCGTAGCGGTCGCCGTCCAGACCGACCCCGGCCACTGCCCGGACGCGGTCGACCGGGCGCATCGGGCCGCCGCCGATCGCGGCGAGATGGATCGCCTCAATGCGGCCGGTCCCAGTCGACGAATGGGCGGCGACGCGTGGATCGGGTGTCTCGATCGTCATGGCGGGCAATGTAGCGGGCGACGCGATGGACGTCTACGGCGAACCGGGCGCCGAGACGGCATCCTTCCCCGGATGAGCGACCTCGCCGCGACGACCGACCCGACCGCCGCCGATAACCTCGCGGCGGCGGACGGCCTGTGGTCGCCGGGCCGGCGGGCGCTGACGCTCGGGCTCGTCCTCAACGTCACGATCGTGGCCTCGGAGGCCCTCGCGGTCTCGACGATCATGCCGATCGTCGCCCGGGACCTGGGTGGGATCGACCTCTACGGCTGGGTCTTCTCCGGGTTCTTCCTCGGCAACCTGCTGGGGATCGTCGTCGCGGGGATGCTGATCGATCGGGGCAGCCTGGCCCGTCCGTTCATGCTCGGGATCGGCCTGTTCGCGATCGGGCTCCTGATCGGTGGGCTCGCGCCGTCGATGGGCGTGCTCGTCGCGGCGCGGGTGGTCCAGGGGTTCGGCGCCGGCGCGATTCCCGCGGTCGCCTACGTCTCGATCGGCCGGGCGATGCCGGAGCGGCTCCGGCCGCGGATGTTCGCGACCCTCTCGACGGCGTGGGTCCTGCCGGGCGTGATCGGTCCGGTCCTGGCCGGGCTCGTCGCCGACAACCTCCACTGGCGGCTCGTCTTCCTCGGCCTGCTGCCGCTGATCGCCGTCGCCTCGTCCTTCACGTTGCCGGCGATCCGGGCGGTCGGACCCGCGACAGGGGCGGCGGGCGAGGGCGAGCGCGACGTGGCGGATCGGGCCGCCCGGCGGCTGCCCCTCGCGATCGTCCTCGTCATCGGGGCCGGGCTCGTCCTCTCTGGTCTCTCGAATCTCGGGCCGGCCCCGTTGGTGATGATCGTCGCGGGCGTCGCGATCGGCCTGCCGGCGTTCGGCCGGCTGACGCCGCCGGGCACGCTCCGGGCCGCCCGCGGCCTGCCGGCCACGATCCTGCTGCGGGGCTTCCTGACCTTCGCCTTCTTCTGCGCCGATGCCTACGTCGCCCTCGCGATCCAGGAATGGCGCGGCGAGCCGGCGATCGTGTCGGGCGTCGTCTACACCGCGGCGACGCTCACCTGGACCGGCGGCGCGTGGGTCCAGGCGCATCGGATCGACCGGATCGGGCCGACCCGGTTCCTCGTCGCCGGGTTCGCGACGGTGATCGTCGGGACCGTCGCGTTCGCGGCGACGCTCGTGCCGTCCGTGCCGCTCGTCTTCGCGGTCGTGGCCTGGGGGATCACGGGCTTCGGGATGGGGCTCTCGTACTCGACGCTCTCGCTCGTGGTCCTGCGCGAAGCGCCGCCGGCCGAGCAGGGTGCGGCGACCGCCGGCCTGCAGCTCTCCGACGTCCTCGGCACGTCGCTCGGCACCGGGATCGGCGGCGCGCTGATCGCGTTCGGGGCGCGATCCGGGAGCCCGGACTGGGTCGGCCTCGCGGGCGTGTTCGCGGTCGCGAGCTCCGTCGCGTTCGTCGGGCTCGCGATCACCCGACGCTTGGCGGGGCGGCCGTCGTCCGAGCCCTCCGCGGTGGCGGCAATCGCCCGATCGTGATGGGCCCGGCCGCCCGCGTGCGGTAGACTTGCCCACCGTCCGAGCCGGAGTCCCACCGGCGAGTGCGACCACCTGGAGGACCCCCGACGATGTCCGCCGAGGAGCTTCGCGCGAAGATTCGCGAGATCCCCGACTTCCCCAAGCCCGGGATCCTCTTCTACGACATCACGACGCTGCTGAAGGACCACGCCGCCTACAAGGAGGCGATCGACCTGATGCTCGAGCCCTACCAGGGTGAGCGCATCGACATCGTCGTCGGGATGGAGTCCCGCGGGTTCATCTTCAGCTCGCCGATGGCGTATCAGCTGGACGCCGGGCTCGTGCCGGTTCGCAAGCTCGGCAAGCTCCCGGCGGAGACGATCACGGTCGAGTACGCCCTCGAGTACGGCTCGAACACCCTCGAGATCCATCGCGACGCGATCGAGCCCGGCCAGAAGGTCCTGATCGTCGACGACCTTCTCGCGACGGGGGGCACCGTCAAGGGCACGATCGAGCTGATCGAGCGGCTCAAGGGCGAGGTCGTCGGACTGGCGTTCCTCGTCGAGCTCGACTTCCTCAAGGGTCGCGACCGGCTCGATGGCCGGCGCGTGACCAGCGTCATCAAGTACTGAGCCGGCGGCCCACCGACCGGCCGCCACCGAGACCCCATTGGCCGACCCGACCCCCGAGCACGACCCGCAAGCCACCGAGCCGGCGCCCGAGGCCGCGCCGGAGCCGGAGGCGAACCTCGCCCGGCGGCGCTTCTTCCGGCAGTTCGCCGGCGAGCTGATCCAGACCGCGGCCACCGTCGCTGGAGCGGCCCAGGCACTCCAGCGCGCGTCGGCCGAGGCGGCCGGCGCGATCCTCGACCCCGCGAACGCGGCGCTGCGGTTCGAGGACGCAGCATCGCCGCCCGGACCGGCGGTCGACGGCCCACCGACCGGGTTCCGAACGCCGTTCCGCGAGGCCAACGACCGGCTCTATCTCATCGACCAGCGGAAGCTCCCGGACTCGCTCGTCGAGGTCGAGATCCAGAACGCGCCGGAGGCGTCCGCGGCGATCCGCCAGATGATCGTCCGGGGGGCGCCGGCGATCGGCCAGGTCGCGGCGATCGGGCTCGCCCTGTCGGCGGCCCGTGCCAGCGACACCCTGCCCTACGCCCGCCGGGCGATCCTGCGCGGTGCCGCCTCGGCGCTCCGTGCCGCCCGGCCGACCGCGGTCAACCTCAACTGGGCGGTCGACCGGATGATGGCCCGCTTCGAGCAGGTCGGCGACCTGTCGGAGGACGGACCGATGATCGCCGCGGCCCTCCGCGCGGAGGCGGACGCGATCGTCCACGAGGCGACGACCGACCACGGCCGGCTGGCCGAGTTCGGGCTGGCGGCGCTGCCGGTGCGCGACTTCGGTCCGCTCAGGATCCTGACCCACTGCAACACCGGGCCGCTCGCCTGCGGCCAGTTCGGGACTGCGCTCGGGATCGTCCAGGCGGCCCACCACGCCGGCCGCGAGGTCAGCGTCTGGGTCGACGAGACGCGACCGTACCTGCAGGG
>DATLVO010000254.1:0-29329 GCA_035577485.1 Verrucomicrobiia bacterium | reverse complement strand
GCGTCCGTGTCGCCGATCAGCTGTCGATGGAGCAGCGCCTCGCAGTCGGCCTTGCCGATCGCGATGACCTTGTCGCCCTCCGCCAGGATCGTGTCCGGTCGGAGCGGGGTCGCGATGCCGTCGCGAATGACGGCGAACAGCGAGCAGCTCTCGGGCATCGCGATGTCCTTGGGCGCGCGCCCGATCGCGGGCGAACCCGCCTGGAGATGGGCCTCGATCAGCTCCAGCTCGCCCTCGCCGAGCGCGGCGAGGTGAAGGAGCTCGTGGACGGGGATGTCCTGCTCGATCGAGCCGAGGATCATCCGGGTCGGGCTGATCAGCTCGTCGACGCCGAGGTGCTTGAACAGCTCCTCGTTCTTCGGGTTGTTCACGCGGGCGATCGTCCGAGGGACGTCGAAGTGGTGCTTCGCCATCTGGCAGATGACGAGGTTGTCCTCGTCGTCGCCGGTCACGGCCGCCACGATGTCGGCCCGGTTCGCGCCGGCCTCCGCGAGGTACTTGCCCTCACAGCCGTCATGCGAGATCACGATCGAGCCGATCTCGTCGGCGATCTGGTTCGCCCGGTCCTTGTCCTTCTCCATCAGGACGACCTCGTGGCCGCTCCCGATCAGCTCCTTGGTGAGGTAGTAGCCGACCTTGCCACCACCGATGACGAGCACGAACACGGATCAGCCCTCCCGGGCGGCGACCGGCGCGGCCGGTGCCTGGATCGAGGCGAATGACGCGCCGGCAGTGCCGGCCATGGGTGTGGAGCCGCCGCCTCCTGGCGAGCCGGGCGAGCCAGGAGCGGATCCGCCGCCGGACGGGGCCGGCATCTCGGAGGCATCGACGTGGTGCTCGCCACCGGGGTGGACGCCCGTGGCCTCCGACAGCCCCGGGCCGAACGCCAGGTCGAGGCCCAGGAAGTCGTTCACGGCCGTGGCCATCAGGTTCGTCCGGCACAGCGTGTTGATGCCCAGGTCCGCATAGGCGGCGGCGCGCAGCGGGTCGTTGATCTTCGCGATCACGCGACGCGCCCCGAGCGCCTCGACCGCCAGCTGGGCGGCCATGACGTTGCGGTTGTCGCCCTCGGTCATCGCCATGAACAGATCGGCGGACTCGGCGCCGGCTCGCCGGAGCGTGTCCTCGTCGGTGCCGTCTCCCCGGACGGCCTCGCCACCGAACGAGCCGGGCAGGCGATCGAACGCGGACGTCGACGTATCGATGACGACGACCTCGTGGCCACCCCGGTCGAGGGCATCGGCGAGGACCGAGCCGACCCGGCCGCACCCGACGATGACTGCTTTCACTGGTTCTCCTCCCGGATCGGCTCTCGCACGACCCAGACTGCACAGGGCGCGTTCTTCAGGATGTACGGGATCGTCCGTCCGATCGCGAAGTCGCCGCCGAATTTCGTCCGATACGCCAGACCCACCACGAGCAGGTCGGCGTCGCGCTCCACGGCCTCGTCGACGAGGGCGGCGCCGACGTCGCGTGCCTGGAGCAGGACCGGCTCGAGCTTGACCCCGCCGCTCTCGGCGGTCGCCTCGGCGACGTCGAGGATCTGCTGGATCTGCTCGGAGCGCCCTGCGACGTCCATGTCCAGCGGCATCGACCAATCGATCTCGACGACGTGGACTCCGATGATCTGGGCCTTGTTTGCCTTCGCCAGCTCGGCGACCAACCGGATCAGTCGCTGGCCGTTCGGATGGCCGGAGAGCGCCACGACGGCACGTCGGAACGCGGGCGGTTGGGCTTCTGGCACGGCGGTGACGATACCACCGACACGTTCAGCCCTCTGTGGGCGGACGCTCGGATGGAGCGGCGGACCCTGCCGGTTCCGGCGGGGACGGTACCGGGCCGTTCCGTGGCGAGACGGCGTCGCCCGGATTCTCCTGGGGCGGGAGCTCCTCGTGCGGACCCGCTTCTTCGCGGCGGTACGGGACGTTGACCACGACCGTGTGGGGCCGGCCGAGCAGCGAGCTCCGCAGCCGCTTGACCGACTGGTTGTAGAGCAGCCGCTCCCACCATCGGCGGGCAACATACTCGGGCAGGACGACGAACGTGATCGGCGCCTCCTTGCCCGGCGGCCACGCCGAGTCGAGCACATCGAGGTAGGCCTGGAGCGGCCCGGTCAGGGCCCGGTACGGCGACTCGACGACGACGAGCGGCACGCCCGGGACCTGGCGCTCCCACTGCTCCCGGATCCGGACGCCGTCCTCGGTATCGTCCGTGATGAAGACGGCCCGGACGTCGTCGGCGATCGAGCGGGCGACGTTCACCGCCTGGATGACCGCCCGGTTGATGCCCGGGATCGGCACGACGGCCCGCTCCTCGCGATGCGGCGCAGCGAAGACGAGGTCCGGCCGGATCCGGAGCTCCCGCCGCGAGGCGTCGTACTGGCGATGGATGAACAGCATCATCCCGACGAGGAGCGGGATGAGGATCACGACGAGGTACGCGCCGTCGACGAACTTCACCGACGCGACGACCACGAGGACGACCGCGGTCAGCACGGCGCCGATGCCGTTGATCGCGGCTCGCAGCCACCACCGAGGCTCGCGATGCCGGTTCCAGTGCCGGACCATGCCGATCTGCGACAGCGTGAAGCAGACGAAGACCCCGACCGAGTACAGCGGGATGAGCGAGTGGGTGTCGCCGCCGAAGTAGATCAGCAGGATCGCGGCGACCGCGGCCAGGATGATGATCCCGTAGGAGAACGCGAGGCGGTCGCCGCGGAACGCGAACTGGCGGGGCAGGTAGCCGTCGAGGGCGAGGAGCGCCGCGAGCCGCGGGAATGCGTTGAAGCTCGTGTTGGCCGCGAGGAACAGGATCAGCGCCGTCGCCGCCTGGAACAGGTAGTAGAGCGGCGAGGCGTCGCCGAACACGGTGCTCGAGACGAGCGCGACGACCGTCCGCCCGCCGTCGACCGTCGGGACGATGTGGTACGCGTCCGAGACGAACGTGATGCCGATGAAGAGGACCGCGAGGAGGATCGCCATCGCCAGCATCGTGTTGGCGGCGTTCTTCGCCTCGGGCGGCTGGAACGCGGGCACCCCGTTGGCGATCGCCTCGGTTCCGGTCAGGGCGACCGAGCCGCTGGCGAACGCCTTGAGGAGCAGGAAGACGCCGATCCCCTCGCTGCCCGTCTTCACGGCATCGGCCTGGTGGACGTCGTAGGCGTGGCCGGTGGCGACGTTCACGACGCCGATCGCGATCATCGTCAGCGCCAGGCCAATGAAGAGGTAGGTCGGGATCGCGAAGATGTTGCCCGACTCGCGGAGGCCCCGCAGGTTGGCCGTCGTGATCAGCGTGATGGCAATGACCGCGATCTCGATCCGGGTGTCGTAGAGGCTCGGCAGGACGGAGTAGACCTGGGCGATCGCCGAGGCGGTCGAGACCGCGACGGTCATCACGTAGTCGATCAGGAGGGCCGCAGCCGCGATCAGGCTGGCCAGCGCGCCGAGGTTCTCCTTCGAGACGGAGTAGGCGCCGCCGCCCGACGGATACGCCCGACACACCTGCCGGTATGAGAGGGCCACGACCGCAAGGAGGATCGAGATCGCGATCGCGATCTCGAGCGAGAACGTCAGCGCGACGCCGGCGCCGGCGAGGACGAGGACACGCAGGATCTCCTCGGTCGCATAGGCCGACGAACTGATCGCGTCCGAGCTGAAGATCGCGAGGGCTTTCTTCTTCGATAGCCGCTCGCCGATCTCCTCCTCGCTCGCCAGCGGCCGGCCGATCGCGACCTTGCGGACCCGGGCCCACAACCGCCCGACCGCGGTCTTCGGCTCGTGGGCGGCCGCCTTGGCGACCATCTGGCCGGGCCCCGTGTACCGGAAGTAGGGTGCGTGGGGACGCGCCACCCGGACGCGGCGGTCGGCGGGTTTCCGGCCCGGCAGCGGCCGGCGGCCTCCGATCATCGGACTCCGATCTGCATCGAGCCGCTGGGTCAGGGCCCGCGGCGGTAGGGCACGTCCGCGATGACCGTGTGCTCGCGGCCGACGAGCGCCGACTTCAGGCGCTTGGCCGACTGGTTATACAGCAGACGATCCCACCAGTGCCGGGCGACGTACTCCGGGAGCACGACGATCGTGATCGGCGCCTCCTTCTCGGCCGGCCAGCCGAGATCGAGCATCTCGAGGTACGCGGTGAACGGCCCGACGAGGGCCCGGAACGGCGATTCCACGATGACGAGCGGGACCCCGGGCACCTGGCGCTCCCAGCTCAGCCGGAGGGCCTCGCCCGCATCCGGATCCTCGGTCACGAACACGGCCCGGACGTCGGTCGCGAGCGTCCGCCCGAAGACGATCGCCTGGACCACCGTCCGGTTGATCCCGTTGACGGGGATCACGACCCGCTGCTCGCGATGCGGCAGCGGGACGACGAAATCGTCGCGGACGAGCAGCTCCAGGTGCTGGGCGCCGTACTGGCGGTGGATGAACGCCATCATCCCGACGAGGCACGGGACGAGGAGGATCACGATCAGCGATTGGGGCGCCTTGGCGATCGTCACGACGACCGCGACGATCGCCGTCAGGGCGCAGCCGAACGCGTTGATCGCCAGGCGTCGCTGCCAGCCCGGCGGTCGCTCGCGCCGCCAGTGCCGGATCATGCCGGCCTGGCTGATCGTGAAGTCGATGAACACCCCGACCGCGTACAGCGGGATGATCAGGTGGGTCTCGCCCCGGAAGATGACGATGATCCCTGCCGCGAGCGTGGCGAGCACGAGGATCCCGTACGAGAACGCCAGGCGGTCGCCCCGGAACGAGAACTGCCGGGGCATGTTCCCGTCGACGGCGAGGATCGCGAGCAGCCGGGGAAACGCGTTGAAGCTCGTGTTCGCGGCGAGGACGAGGAGTACCGCCGTGAACGCCTGGAACAGGAAGAACGGGATCGTGCCGTCGCCGTAGATCGTGCGCGCGATCTGGCTGATGACCGTCTGCTTCTCCGGCAGGTCGATGTGGGTGATCCCGAAGTTCACGGCGAGGAACGTCAGGCCGATGAACAGGACGCCGAGCAGGGCGGCCATCACGGCGAGGGTCGTCGCCGCGTTGCGGGCCTCCGGCGGCTTGAACGCCGGGACGCCCGTCGCGATGGCCTCCGTTCCGGTGAGGGCGACGGCACCCGCGGCAAAGGCCCGCAGGAGGAGCAGGATCGAGAGCGGCTGCAGTGTGCTCTCGGCCTGCGTCGCGAGATTCGCGGCGAAGTCGCCGTGCTCGTGCAGGACGACGATCCGGAACGTCCCGATCGCGATCATCAGGAGGGCCGAGCCCACGAAGAGATACGTCGGGGCGGCGAACAGGTTGCCCGCCTCGCGGAGGCCGCGGAGGTTGCCGATCGTGATCAGGCCGATCGCGATGACGCCGAGCAGCACCCGCTCGTCGATCAGGGCGGGCACGGCCGAGGTCACCTGTTCGATCGACGACGCGGTCGAGACCGCGACCGTCATCACGTAGTCGATCATCAGCGCGGAGGCCGCGACAAGCGACATCTGCCGGCCGAAGTTGCGCTTCGAGACCGAGTAGCTGCCGCCGCCGGTCGGGTAGGCGATGCAGACCTGCCGGTAGCTGATCGCGACCGCGATCAGGAGCACGGCGATCGCGACGCTGACCCACAGGCCCCAGGCGAGGGCGGCGATCCCGCCGAGGATCAGGACCCGCAGGATCTCCTCGGTCGCATAGGCCGACGAGCTGATCGCATCGGAGCTGAAGATCGCGAGGGCCTTCCGCTTCGAGAGGCGCTCGCCGATCTCCTCCTCGCTCGCGAGCGGCCGGCCGAGGAGCAGGGCCTTGAGGCGGACGAACAGCCGGCCGCTGGGGGTCGCCGGCGTACTGGCAGCGGGTTTCGCCGTGAGATGGCCCGGACCTGTCCATCGGAAATGAGCGGCATGCGGACGTTCGACGCGGACGCGCCGATCCCCGGGCTTGCGACCCCGGACCGGCTGGCCGCTGCTCGTCACCGCCTCACAGTCCCGCGGACAGGCGGTCCGCGAGGCGCTGCGGCAGGCCGGCGTCGCGCATCGCCGCCTGGACGACGCCGATGTCGTACGCGACGCGATGCCACGTGCAGACACCCGCCGCGTCGTCGATCACGAGAAACGAGGCCGTCGGGTCGCCGTCCCGCGGCTGCCCGACGCTGCCCGGGTTCAGGAGCGCGCGGCTGTCGGTCAGCGCGAAGGTCGAACCGGACCCCGGGGAGATCGCCTCGACGCGGCCGTCGCGCTCCGCCCAGGCCATGGGCACGTGCGTGTGGCCGTGGAGCCCCAGCTGCGTGGGGAGCACGGCCAGGCTCGCCCGGGCGACCGGGACCGACGTCACGTACTCCCAGACGGGATCTCGCTCGCTGCCGTGGACGAGGCTGAAGCGCCCGGCCACGTGACGTCCGGGCAGGCCCGCCAGCCAGCTCCGCGTCGTGGCCGAGATGCGCCCTCGCGTCCACTCCATGGCGGCCCGGGCCTCCGGGTTGAACCAGTCGATCTGGTTGCCGCCGGCCGCCGCGAGATCGTGATTGCCCGCGACCCCGATCGCCCCGAGCCCACGGAGCCGCTCGACCACGCCGTCGGGGTCCGGCCCGTAGCCGACCACGTCTCCGAGGTGCCAGATCGCGTCGACGGGGCCGGCCGCGGCGAGGACCGCGTCGAGGGCGACGAGGTTCGCATGGATGTCCGACAGAACCGCGACGCGCATCCGATCCAGCCTAGCAGCGGGGGCCGGTCGCGATCGGGCTCACCACGGGTGGCGACGACGCTCGGCCGGGTCGCGCGGATAGCCGGACGGGACGGCGCCGCGGTCCCGTCGGGCGAGGACGAGGACATGACCGTCGAGGCCGGTCCATGCGATCGGCCGGACCTCGAGGGAGCCGCCGCCGAGGGCCTCGATGGCCCGCCTTCCCGCGGTCGCCTCGGCGTCGATGCTGTCGCGCTTCCAGGCGATCAGGAGCCCGCCCGGCGCGAGGAGCGGGAAGGCGAGCTCGACGAGCTCGGCGAGGGCCGCCACCGCCCGGACGGTGACCGCCGGCCATCGCTCGCGGTGGCGGCGGTCGACGGCAAGGGCCTCTGCCCGGACCGACCCGACGCGGACGCGGCCGGCCAGGCCCGTGGCCGCGGCGGCGACCTCGAGGAAGCGCGCCTTCTTGCCGATCGAGTCGACGAGCAGCGCCTCGACGGACGGCAGCGAGGCGGCCAGCGGCAGGCCGGGGAATCCGCCGCCGCTCCCGATGTCGAGGAACGCGTCGATGCCGTCCATGTCGAGGACGTCACGGGCGGTGAGGCTGTCGGCGACGTGGCGGACGGCGACGTGGGCCGGGTCGCGGACGGCCGTCAGGTTGATCGACGCGTTCCAGGCGAGGAGGAGCCGGACGTGGCCGTCGATCGCGGCGCGTGCGACGGGGTCGAGGTCGATCGCGAGGCCGGCCAGGGCCGCCTCGAGGGCATCGGCATACGCGGGCGGAAGAGGGGGGCCGTCCTCGACGCGCGTCGGGAGCGGTTCCCGCGAACGGCCCAGGCACTCCTCCGTTCGGTCGTGCCTGCGCGGGCCGCCCGGGCTCCGCTCCCGGCGTCGTCGTTCGTCACACCGCGCTCGATCCCGGTCTTCCCCGGCTCGTCCGGTCTCTGGACGGGTCTCCCCGTGCCCCTCGCGGGCCAGGTTACCCAGGTGGTTCGGTGCGGATGCCGGACGTTAGGCCGGGCGGGCGGCGGCGTCAACCCGGTTATCCACGAAACGGCCTGATGCCCGCGAGTCTGTGGACAAATCACGGAGGTGAGCTCTCGACGGGCCCTTGGCGAACCCTTGGATGCGCCCCTCGTGGGACGGCCGGCGACCTACTCCGACGTCGGTTCGGGATGGATCGGTGGCAGGGCGCGGAGCCGGGCCGGCTCGCCCGGGCGACCGGCACCTCCGGCCAGCGGCCGGAGCAGACCACCCGACCCGACCTCCCGTCCCGCGGCGGCAAGGGCCCGCCGGACGATCCGCTCGTCGAGGGCGTCCTCCTCGTCGACGAGGGTCAGATCGAGGGCGCCGAGGACCACGTTCGGCTCGACCGGTGCGGGACCCGGCAGGACGAGGACGAACGACGAGCCGCCGCCGGGCACGGACGCCACGCCGAGGTCGCCGTCCATGCGACGGGCCAGGTCACGGGCGATCGGCAGACCGAGCCCGGTCCCGATGATCCGATCGTGGCTCGCCATCCGCTGGAACCGCTCGAAGATCCGTTCGCGATCCTCAAGCGGGATGCCCGGCCCGTCGTCACGCACGACGAGGATCGCGACGAGTCCGTCGACCCGGCCCGAGATCTCGACCGAGCCGCCCGAGGGCGTGAACTTGAGGGCGTTGGCGGCGAGGTTCGTCAGGATCTGCTCGACCCGCCGCCGATCGGCCGTCGCGACCCGCATCCTCGGTGGCAGGGAGGTTCGCAGGGCGACCCCGCGGTCGATCGCGATCGGCAGGAGATTGGCCGCGACCTGGCTGCCGGCCTCCGCGATCGAGAAGGGCCCGATGTCGAGACCGAGCGTGCCCGATTCGATCTGCGACAGCTCGAGCAGGTCGTCGACCAGGTTTCCCATCGAGCCGACGATGCCCCGGCTCCGCTCGAGGAAGTCCCGCTCCACGTCCGGGTCTCCGACGCGTCCGTCGAGGATCAGCTCGAGATAGCCGCGCAGGCCGGTGAGGGGGGTCCGGAGCTCGTGGGCGACCGTCGAGACGAAGAGGGTCCGCTCGCCGTCCCGCGCCCGGAGGATCGCGAGCTCGCGCTCGGTCGCCAGCTGCTCGGTTACCAGTGCCAGGGCAACGGCCGCGTGACGGGCCAGCTGGGCCGGCAGACGGTGCTCGAGCTTGTCGGCGTCGCGCGCCGAGCCGAACTCGAAGCCGAGGATCACGTCGCCGGCGCTGGGGATCGGCAACATCGCGTAGTGCGGCTCGGCGGCGTCGCCGGCACCGGCGGTGTCGGGATCCGGGACCGGTGCCGGCTCGAGCTTCGACGCCGCCGCCCCGACGATCAGCGAGATCGGCGCCAGACCGGACGCCGCGCGGGCGGCGCGGCTCCGTGGGGTATGGGCATCCAGCCAGGCGGCCAGGGCCTCGGCCCGATCGGTCGCCTCACCCGCATCGACGGCCACGGCGGCGCGGCGCTCGATGCCGTCGGCGAGAACCGCCGCGTGACGCGCGCCGACCGTGCGCGCGAGCAGCCGCAGGAGGCCCGCGAGGCGCGCCTCCGCGTCGGCGTCCGAGGCCAGCACGTCGAGGGCGCGCGCCAGCAGGACCTTCTCGCGATGGTCCATCCGGTCGTTGGCGCGACGATGGCTCGAGCGGCGCTCGGCCATCGGACGCGGCGCGGTCACGGCGGGCGGCTGCGCCGGCAGCCGTCCCGGACGGGGTTCGATCATGGGGCCTGTCGTTCAGTCCTGGGTTCGGGGAGGGCGATCCAGCCGGGCTGCGCCGGCCGCGTCATCGTCCGTGAAGGAGGCCCCGCCGGGACATCCCCCGGCCGACGCTCGCCACCGCCCCGGAAGTACCGGGTCGTGCGGCCGTCGCGGCGAGGGTCACCGGCCGCGTGCGACCGTCACGTCGAGCGCGTGCCGCTCCGGACGGGCCGTCCGAGCGTCCGCCGGACGACGTCGATCACCTCGTCAACGTAGGCATCGGCCTCGCCGTGCTCCGCGGCCGTCCGGACGCAGCCCTGGACGTGGTCCTCGAGGACGAGGATCGAGAGGGCGTCGACCGCGGCCCGGAGGGCGGCCGTCTGCTGCAGGATGTCGACGCAGTACTCCTCGCGCTCGATCATCCGGGCCACGCCGCGAACCTGCCCCTCCATCCGCGACAGGCGCCGGATCAGACCGGCCTTGTCCTTCGAATAGCTGTGGCGGAAGTTCGCGGGGGCGGGGCTGGCGGCGGGACGACGCGAGGTGGCTGGCACGATCGGGCTCCGGCTGACGGGTCGACGGCCGTTCGATGATACCCCCAGGGGGTATCCCGTCGCAATCGGCGCGTCATCGCGGCCTTCGGGCCGAGACGTTAGACTTGCGGCCGATGGATCCGCGCGACGACCTGGATTCGCTCGCGGGCGGCGTCGACTGTGCCGCTTGCGGCAACTTCGTCCCGGCCGATCGGATCCGCGTCCTCGCCCGCCGCGACGACATCTCCTTCGTCGAGATCGACTGCCCCGCGTGCCGCAGCGAGTCGCTTGGGATCGTGATCGGCGACGACCACGGCGGCCTCGCCGCTGGGTACGGCGAGTTCGGCCCCGACGACCGGGACCGCTTCCGCGAGGCGCTGCCGATCGGGCCCGACGACGTCCACCACGTGCACGACCTGTTGGCCCGTGGTGGGCTGGCCGCGCTCGTGGGCCGGACCGACCCGCCGGCCGGCGGCCTCGGGCGTTGACGCGGAACCCGGCCAGCGGCTCGAGCTCCGGCCGAGGCTGGCGCCGCCGAACCTCGGCCCAGCGACGCCGCGCGGACGCTGCGGCCTCCGGAGCCTCCGCCGCGGCCCCGGTCATCGAGCCCGTCCAGAGTCCCGCACTGCCGGCCCGACGACACGAGGCGTCAACGCCTGGCGGAGGCGCACTCTCGGGCGGGTTCGCACCGCTCGATCCGGCCGCTCCCGCCGAGACGCCCGATCCCTGGCCCCGGGCGGATCGACCCGAGCCGTCCTTCGCCCACGCGAGCGAGGCCGAGATGGCCCGGATCCTCGACTTCTACCGCGTCCGATGGGAGTACGAGCCGCACGTCTTCCCGATCCTCTGGAACCTCGACGGTGCCGTCGTGGAGAGCTTCGCCCCGGATTTCTGGCTGCCCGACCTCGACCTGTACCTGGAGATGACGACGCTCCGCCAGAAGCTGGTCCGAAAGAAGAACCGCAAGCTCCGCCGGGTCCTCGAGCTGTACCCGGACCTGCGCGTCAAGCTCTTCTACGCCCGTGACTTCCGGGCGCTGATGCTGAAGTTCGGTCGGCTGGCGCTCGTCCAGGAGCTGAGCGGGACGTCGGGCCATCTCGGCCCGGACCGGGGCGTCGTGACGGACGTCGACGGCGACGCGTCGGGTCTCGACGCCGCGCCCCTCGACCTCGCCAGCCGCGACGACCTCGGAGACGAGGCGTGACCGACCGGATCGACCTCGAGGCGGACATCGGCGAGGTGCTCGTGACGGAGGAGCAGATCCGGGCGAAGGTCGCCGAGCTCGGCGCGCGGATCGGCGCCGACTATGCCGATCGGCGGCTGACGCTCGTCTCGGTCCTGAAGGGCTCGCTGCCGTTCATGGCGGACCTGATGCGGGCAATCCCGGTCCCCGTCCGGATCGACCTGATGGAGGTGAGCTCGTACGGCGGCAGCACGACCGAGTCGTCGGGTCTCGTCCGGATCCTCAAGGACCTCTCGGCGACGATCGAGGGCGAGGACGTCCTGATCGTCGAGGACATCATCGACACGGGCCTGACCCTCAACTACCTCGTCCGCTACCTGCGTGGCAAGAACCCGAAGTCACTCCGGATCTGCACGCTCCTCGACAAGCCGGCCCGGCGCCTCGTCGACATCCCGGTCGACTACGTGGGCTTCACGATCCCCGACCAGTTCGTCGTGGGCTACGGCCTGGACTACAGCGAGTACTACCGCAACCTCCGCTTCGTGGGCGTCCTCCGCCCCGAGGTCTACACGGGCGGCGACTGACGATGCATCGCCGACCGCTCGGGCGCGGCCGTCAGCTGGCGGCGCTGGCCTCGATCGTCATCATCGTCGCCTGCCTCCTGCCGTGGTGGGGATTCGGCGGCGGCGACGGCCTGCCCGCCCAGAGCGGCAACGCGTTCGAGGGCAGCGGGATCGTCGTGTTCTTCGTGGCGCTCGCCACGATCGCGCTGCTCGCCCTGCCGTACGCCGCCGGCGACGTTCCCGTCGCGATCGACCGGCCCTTGAGCTTCGTGATCATCGCGATCGTCGGCTGGATCGGCCTCGCGATCCGGACCGCGGACCTGTGGACGCTTGGCGCCCTTGCGCTGCCGGATCGGGCGTCCGGGCTCTGGCTGGCCGCCCTGGGTCTCCTCGTCCTCAGCCGGGCCGTCTACGACATCGCCCAGGAGCGGCGCGCCTAGCCTCCGCCACCACCGGCCGGCAGGATCCGCACGTACCAGCCGATTTCGGAGCCGTCGGCCAGCGTTGCGACGAGACGGTACGTCCCTTCGGCGAGCGGCTGGCCCGACGTCGTCACGACGATCCGGCGGCGGCCACCCAGATCCGCTCCGGGCGCGTCCGCGGTGCGGTCGCGGACGGCCGGCGCAGCTCGGACCGGGTCGACCTGGTCGAACCGAAGGGCGCGGATGTCGGAGCCGGGACCGAGATCGACGGCGGCGGTCGTCACGTCCGACGCGACGATCGCCGAGCAGGGACCGCCCGGTCGATCGCCCTCGTCCAGCCACAGCTCGGTGAGGCCGCAGCGCTGGTCGTCGGGCAGGTCGCGGACCACCCACGGTCCGGCCGGCGACTGCCCGGTCGGATTGCCGAGCGCGACCTGGCCCGCCGCAAGCTCGGGCGGAGCGATCAGCCCGCCCTGCCCGCCCACGGGCGCCGGCGTCGGAAGGCCCGGCTCCGTCGGACCCGTCCCGCCCGGCGGCGTGCCGGCCGGCGGCCGAACGAGCATGCCGATGCGCCGGATCTCCGCCCCGGGATCGACGAGCAGGTCCAGCCGGTAGACGCCCGCGGGCCAGACCGCGACGAGATCCGGATCGCTGTCGTCGGCGACCCGCAGGCCGTAGACGTGGAAGAAGTCGACCGGCCACGGCGGCGGCAGCTCGCGGAGCGGCATCCGGACCGGCGGTCCGTCCGTCGGGAAGCGCCAGACGCGAGCGTCGAGCACCCGGGTCCCGACCGGCGTATTCAGGCCGATGACCATCAGCAGGTCGGTGGCGCCGATGTCCACGAGCTCCGACGCGCCCGGGGGCGGCGCGATCGGCGTCGGCGTCGGTGACAGGACGGGATCGATGGAGCCGGCAGGAGCGGGGGGGCCGCTCGGCTCCATCGACAGCGGCCCGCTGAGCGCGAACTGGTACACGTACGCAGTGGGCCAGAGCTCCCAGCGCGGCGTCACCGAGTAGCGCCCGAACAGCCCGGGCTCGTAGACCCGGGCGCCGTCGGGACGAGGCGAGGCGGCCGGTCGGATCGTCCGGGTCGGGCCGCTCGGGACAACGCTCGCGCTTGGCGCCGCGGCCGTCGCCGGCGGGCGCGGCTCGCCCCAGGGCTTGACGATCAGGATGACGAGGATCGCCACGACGATGACGGCCGCAGCCTGCACCCGCTGGGCGTCCGGCGGGCGGGCCAGCCGGACGACCGGGACATCCTCGAACTCTGGACGCTGCTCGGTCATGAGCGCGGTCCTCGCCCGGCGTCAGTCCTCGCCGAGATAGGCCTTCCGGACCGCCTCGTTCTGGCGGAGGGAGGCGGCATCCTGGGTGAGGACGATCTCACCCGTCTGCAGAATGTAGCCTCGATTCGCGATCGCCAGCGCCATCAGGGCGTTCTGCTCGACGAGGAGGACGGTCGTTCCCTGCTTGTTGATCGTCTTGATGATGTCGAAGATCTGCTCGACGAGGATCGGGGCGAGACCCATCGAGGGCTCGTCGAGGAGCAGGATTCGGGGCGCCGACATCAGGGCCCGGCCGATCGCGAGCATCTGCTGCTCGCCGCCCGAGAGGGTCCCGGCCTTCTGGCCGACACGCTCCTTGAGGCGGGGGAAGAGGCCGTACACCCGGTCCGCGTCGGCGGCGATCGCCGCGACGCCGTCACGCCGGGAGAAGGCGCCCATCTCGAGGTTCTCGTGGACCGTCATCCGGGCGAAGACCCGCCGGCCCTCGGGGCTCTGGCAGATGCCCAGCTCGACGATCTGGTGGGGCCGGAGCTGGTCGATCCGCTTGCCATCGAGGCTGATCGAGCCCTCGCGCGGTCGGAGCAGCCCGGAGATCGTCCGGAGGGTCGTCGACTTGCCGGCACCGTTCGAGCCGATGAGCGTCACGATCTCGCCGTCTTCGACGGAGATCGAGATTCCCCGCAGGGCGTGGATCGCGCCGTAGTAGGTATGGACGTCCTGGAGCTCGAGGAGGGCCATCTCAGGTGTCCGCCGCGCCACGGCCGAGGTAGGCCTCGATCACCTTGGGATTGCGACGGACCTCGTCCGGGGTCCCCTCGGCGATGACCGTCCCGTAGTCGAGGACCGTGACGCGGTCGCTGATGCCCATGACCACCCGCATGTCGTGCTCGATCAGCAGGACCGTCAGGTTCAGCTCGGCCCGCAACTTCCGGATGAAGCTCGTCATGTCGCGGGTCTCGCTCGCGTTCATGCCGGCCGTCGGCTCGTCGAGGAGGAGCAGCTTGGGTCGGGTGGCCAGGGCCCGGGCGATCTCCAGGCGGCGCTGGTCGCCGTACGGGAGGCTCCGCGCCCAGGCATGGGCGCGGTCCTCGAGGTTGACGAGGCGAAGGAGGTCCATCGCCGCCTCGCGGTTCTCGGCCTCCTCGCGGAGCATCCCGGGGGTCCGGAGTGCGGCATCCCACCAGTGGCTCTTGAGGTGGATGTTGGCTCCGAGTCGCACGTTGTCGAGGGCGGTCATCGTCCCGAACAGGCGGATGTTCTGGAAGGTCCGTCCGATCCCGAGCCCCGCGACCTCGTGGGGCCGGAGGGACCGCAGCCGGTTGCGCTTCTTGAACACGATCGCCTGGCCGTCGAACACGATCTCGCCGTCGGTCGGCGTGTAGAAGCCCGTGATCATGTTGAAGAAGGTCGTCTTCCCGGCACCATTGGGCCCGATCAGGGAGACGATCGATCCACGGGGGATGTCGAAGTCGACGTTGTTGACCGCAACCAGGCCGCCGAACCGCTTCGTCACGCCCCGGGAGCGGACGAGCATCCCGTCGCCACCGGCTGCGGCCGGCGGGACGAGGGTGTTCGCCGCGGGCTGTCCGCCCGGCTCGCCGAGGCTCACAGCTCTCGCTCCTCGTCGATCGTCTCGGGCGCCCGCGCATCACCCGAGGCCTCGGCCTGGCCGGGTGGCGGCCCGAGGTTGTCGAGGGCGATGCTCGGGTCCGCCTCGATCGCCGCCTCGACCTCGGCCACGGCGTCCACCGCGACGACCTCGTCGACCTTCGCCTCGATCTCGGCCTGGGTATGCGCGCCGGCAAGCTCAGCCGCCCGCTGGCGGTTCGGCAGGAAGCCCTCGGGCCGGAACCGCATCATCCCGACGAGGATCAGGCCGAAGAACAGGAAGTTGAACTGGGCCGGGTTCGGCAGACCCGGCGCGACCTGTTGCAGCTCCTGTCCGACGTACGGCAGGAAGGTCTTGTCGACGTACACCAACGCGACCGCTCCCAGCAGCACGCCCCAGATGTTCCCGATCCCGCCGAGGATGACCATGATCAGCACGAGGATCGACGTCGAGAACGTGAAGAAGTCGGACGTGGTGGCGCCGAGGTACGACGCCTGGAGGGAGCCGGCGACCCCGGCGAAGCTGGCCCCGAGGGCGAAGGCCAGGAGCTTCGTCCGGACCGTGTTCACCCCCATCATCTCGGCCGCGAGCTCGTCCTCCCGGATCGCCATCCACGCCCGGCCGATCCGCGAGCGCTCGAGATTCCGGGCGATGAGGATCGCGATCACGAGCAGGAACATGCCGAGATAGACGGGCGCGTAGCCCGAGCTGGCATCGAAGGTGATGTTCGCGAACGGCAGGAATGGGGCGTCGATCGGGTTGATGCCAAGCGAGCCGCCGGTCAGGTTCAGGTGCTGGGCCGCGAGCGTGATCGGCCCGAGGCTGAAATTGAACGTGACGTCCGACAGGTTCCGGAAGACGACCGGGACGATCTCGCCGAAGCCGAGGGTCACGATCGCGAGGTAGTCGCCGCGCAGCCGCAGGGTCGGGGCGCCGAGCAGGGCGCCGAACGTGGCGGCGACGAGGAGCGCCATCGGCACGATGATCCAGAACGGCAGGTGGATGCCGGGGAACCCCGGTGTGACATTCGCGAGGAAGACGACGCTGATGCTGTCCCAGTGCGACGAAGCGAGGAACGCGGCGGTATAGGCGCCCAGCGCATAGAAGGCCACGTAGCCGAGGTCCAGGAGCCCGGCGAAACCGGCCACGATGTTCAGGCCGATCGCCATGATCCCGAAGATCATCATGAACGTGACGACCGTGTCGTCCGGCAGCGGCAGGGGGAAGACGTTCCGGCTGAATGCCGCCAGGAATGCCTTGTTCAGGATTGGATAGATGACCAGCAGCACGACCAGGACGGTCAGCGCGATCGTTCGCCGCCGGTGGAGCTTCAGCTCCCGGCGGTACGTGTCCGGGATCCCGAAGACCACCTCGCCGACATGGCTCAGCCAGCCGCCGACCCCGTGGCCGTAGGGATCCTCGTCCTTGACCGTCATGGTGGTCATGCGCGGTCGGCCAGCTGCTGGCCCAGGAGGCCGGTCGGCTTGAAGACGAGGACAGCGATCAGGACCCCGAAGACGATCGCATTCGTCCAGTTGGCCGACAGGTAGCGGTCGCTGAAGGCGTTGATCTGCCCGAGGACCAGGGCGCCGGCCACGGCACCGTTCAGGTTCCCGATCCCGCCCAGGACGGCCGAGGTGAAGGCGTTCAGGCCGAACCGGAAGCCGAGGTTGTAGACGGTCACGTTGTTGTAGAGGATCTGGACGACGCCGGCCGCGCCCGCGAGCGCGCCGCCGATGAGGAACGTGAGGGCGATCGTCCGGTTGACGTCGACGCCCATCAGTCCGGCCGTGTCCGGGTCCTGGGCCGTCGCCCGCATCGCTCGGCCCTGCCGGGTCCGGTCAACGAACCACGACAGGGCGATCAGCAGCGGGATCGTGACGATCGCCACGAACACCTGCTGGAACGTGACGCTGATCGTCGTGATGCCGAAGACCGACAGGAGGTTCGTCGTCGGAAAGAGGTTGTCGATGCTCTTGTTCGCGGGGCCCGCGATCAGGTTGGCGATGTTCTGGAGGACGTAGCTCATGCCGATGGCCGAGATCAGGGGAGCCAGCTTCGGCGCGTTCCGGAGCGGCCGATAGGCGACCCGCTCGATCGTCACGTTGATCGCGGCCGTGACCACCATCGTGACCGCGATCACGAGCGCGATCACGGCGACGAGGACCAGCGGGGGCGTCGCGGACGAGAGGTGCCAGATGCCCGCGATCTGGGCCAGCGCGATCATCGACCCGATCATGAACAGGTCGCCGTGGGCGAAGTTGATCAGCTCGATGATGCCGTAGACGAGGGTATATCCGAGCGCCACGAGGGCGAAGATCAGGCCGTTCGAGAGGCCGATGATGAATGTCTGGATGACCTGGTCCATGTCGCTCCAGAGAGATCTTCAGCGTCGGGTCGCATTCGGGGCGGGCCGTGGGCCCGCCCCGAAGTGCGTTACGTGGACCGTTGGTGCGAGGGTTACAGACCCTTCGAGGCGAAGAGCTGCTTGAAGGCCGGCGGCCAGCTGGTCTCGACCTGGTAGGCCGTGATCCCGCCACCGGTGACGTCTCCGTTGGCGTCGAGGGTGATGGGACCGGCAACCGTCGCGAGGTCCTTCGTCGCCATGACGTTCTTGAGGACTTCGTAGCGGTCGTTCGTTCCGGCCTTGGTCAGAGCAGCGAAGACGACCGTCGCAGCGGCGTTGCCGTACGCGGTGTAGACCGCCGGCGAGTTGCCCGCGTGATCGGTCTTGTACTTCTCGTACCAGGTCTTCCCGTCGCCGGTGAGCTGGTCCGGGCCGATGGCGCCGAAGGTCAGGTAGGTGCCGTTGCCGGCCGAGCCGACGCCGTCATACCACGACTTCTCGTACACGCCGTCGCCGGCCATGATCGCGATGTCGGGCATCGCGGATCGGATGTCCTTCCAGAGCTTGCCGGTGTTCTGCCCGGTGATCGAGCCGATGTAGATCATGTCCGCGCCGGCGGCCTTGATCTTCTGGGCCAGGGCGCTGTAGTCGGTCGCCTTGGCGTCGAAGCTCTCGGACGTGCCGTTCGCGCTCAGGACCGTGCCACCGGCCTTGACGAAGCCGAGGGCGAACGAGCGGGCGAGACCCTGGCCATAGACCTGGGAGTCGTCGAGGACGTAGGCCTTCGTCTTGCCGAGGGACTTCGCCCATTCGGCGCCGGCGTTGCCCTGTGCGTCGTCGGTGCCGACGACGCGGGCGTAGTTGCGATAGCCCTTCGGATAGTAGGTGTCAGGCTCGCCCGGCTTCGTCACACCGGCGACGACCTTCGTCAGGCCGGGGTAGGTGTTGGCCGGGGTGACCATCACGATGCAGGCGCCGTTCAGGATCGGGATCGCCAGCTTGGCTGCGCCCGAGTTGTACGTGCCGATGTAGGCCATCGTGTCGGGGTCGGCGGCGGCCTTGTTGGCGTTCGCCTGCTCGACCGTGCCGTCCCAGTCGCCGTTGTTCGCGGCCGACGAGTCGTCGAGGTCGAAGTACTTGATCGTGAAGTTGCCGATCTTCTGGCCGTCGAGGACGGTCTTGATCTGCTCCACGAGCGTGTTCGTCTGCTCGGTGTTCGTCCCCTGCCGCGGCAGGCTCGAGTAGACGTGGATCTCGGTCGAGCTCGACCCCTTCTTGTTCTTGCAGACGTCGGGCTGCCCGCCGGCAGCCGCGCTGCCACTCGCACCAGGCGTGGTGGAGGTGCCGCACGCGCTCAAAACGACCACAGCGGCCGCGGCGAGCGCGCCAAGCTTCGTCAGTCTCATCCAATCTCCTCCTAAGACCGTCGTCCGGAAACCACCGGAACGACCTCGGTCGGTGCCACCTCCGACACGACCGGCCGGCGACCTGCGGTTGCGTCCGGTGCCCGGTCCCGCGTTCCGCGGTCGGTCTCGCCGAAGGTTCGGAGAGGGTTCCCGGAAAGCGAGCGCAGGTGCGTGACGGACGACGGCGCAGAACGCTGGCTCGGACGGCGCGCAGGTTGCCGCCGAAGCGATGCCGTATCATAGACATCGGCGGACCGAATGCAACACCGGTCGGCGCGACCCGGGCGTGGCTGTCGAGCCTCTGGCTCGCCACCCCGCGAGGTCCCGACGACGCCGCTGCGAACCGGTCGGCTCCCGTTCGGCCAAGGGTGCGAATCACATCGCTCCGGCCGACCCGTACCGAGGTGTCTCCTGCCCGCGTGGAATACCTGATCCGCCCGGCTCGCGTCACGGACATCGAACGGCTCGTCGCTCTCAGCGGCGGCTCGGTTCGTGCGTCCGGCGGCGCGGGACCGATGAACTCAGGCGACCTGCTCCGACAGCTGGTCTACCTGCCGCAGGCAAGCATCTTCATCGCCGAGGCCCGGCGCGAGGTGGTCGGAGGCGCGGTGCTCGCCCTCCGTCCCTCGGTCCAGGCCGGCGGCTTCGTCGGCGTCGTGGATCTCATCGTGGTCGATCCCGACCACGATCTGGACCGCGTCACCGATGCGCTCCTGGAGGAGATCCTCCGGTCGGCGCGCAACAAGGGCTGCACCGTCGTCGAGGTGGCCCTCACGGACGACCCGGTGGAGCGGACCCGCCTGGAGCGTCATGGCTTCGTCGAATCTGGTCCGCGCGCCGAGCGCAACGTGGCACCGGTCGGGGCCGCCAAGGGGCGCAGCGGAATCTAGTCGGGGACGCCGAGCAGCGTGATCGCGCCGGCGTCGACCGAACCGAACAGACAAGGAGTCAAGGTGGGCAAGAACGTCGCCGTCTTCGTGGACGTGGCGAACATCTTCTACGCGGCCAAGGCGGCCGGCACCGATATCGATTACGTCACGCTCCTCAAGGCAGCGACCGCGGGTCGCGACTTCGTGCGGGCGTACGCCTACACGGGGCTCGACCCGGACAACGAGAACCAGCGCAACTTCCACGCCTTCCTGGCGCGGAACCACTACAAGGTCGTCAGCAAGGACATCCGCAAGTACGGCGACGGCAAGGTCAAGGCGAACCTCGACATCGAGCTGGTCGTCGACATGATGAAGACGGCCCGCAACCTCGACGTCGCGATCGTCGTGTCGGGCGACGGCGACTTCGCCCCGGCGATCCGGGCCGTCCAGGAGATGGGCGTCCGGGTCGAGGTCATCAGCTTCCGCGGGAACACGTCCTCGGACCTGATCGAGGTCGCCGACCTCTTCACGGACATCACCCAGCTCGCCCGGGTCGACAAGACCTCGTCGCGCTCGGGCCGGCGCGTCGCCGGTGACGACGAGGACCTCTCGATGACCGAGGTCCCCGACAAGCAGACCGAAGGCACCGGCTCGCGCGGTCGCGGCCGCGGCCGGGGTCGGGTCCGGCCCGGCGAGGCCGAGCCGGTCGCGGCACGCGGCCGCACCTCGCGCTCGACGCCGGTCCGGACACCCGCGGTTTCGGCGAGCGGCAACGGCGCGCTCGTCGTCCTGCCGGGCGAGAAGCTCGCTCGCGTCGTCGGGGCTCCCGGGGCCGAAGACCTCGAGGGCGAAGAGCCGGAGGAGCTCGAGGGCGTCGCCGACGATGGCGCGATCGAGGGCCAGGCCGAAGGCGACGAGACCGGTCGCCGGCGCCGGCGCCGGCGCGGTGGCCGTGGCCGTGGCCGCGGTCGCGGTCGCGACGGCGAGTCACAGCCGGGTGATGCCGAGCCCGGCACCGAGCCGGTCCCGGCCATCGACGCCGACCTCTCGGAGCTCGAGGCGGACATCGAGGACGAAGAGGAAGAGGACGAGATCGCGGCGACGCCCGCCGCGAGCGCGGCGCCCCGTGGCCCGCGCCCGACACCCTTCGGCTCGGTCTGGGACTCCCAGCTCGGCGTGCCGAGCCGGCCGTCCTCGGCGACCGTCGGATCCGCCCCGATCGCGGATGACGACGACTTCGACGAGCCCGAGATCCCCGAATACCTGATCGCGGAGCAGCGCCGCGGTCGCCAGCAGCCGGGCCGCGGCGGCCCCGGCGGGCCACGCGGCGGCCGGAGCGCCTACACCGCGGCCATCGACCGCGAACGCTATGGCCGTGGCGGCGGGAGCGGCGGCATCAACCGCTATCCGGACGTGAGCGGACGCGAGCGCGATCGCGGCCCACGCCCGGTCGACCGTCCGCCGGCCCGCGGCGGTGGCGGCGGCGGACGACCGGACGCCGGTCGCGGCCGACCGGAGCGGTTCGATCGACCCGCGCCCCGGTCGGGCGACCCGTGGACGGAGGTTCCGCCGGAGCTCGAGGAGATGCTCCGCGCCCAGCTCGCCCAGTCACCCAAGGGCCGCCGGCCGGAGCCGGCCCCGGAGCCGACCGGTACGGCGACGCCGGGCACGGGGCTTGCCGAGGCGGAGACCGCCGCGCCGGCGCCGAAGCGACGAGCCCCGGCTCGCCAGAAGGCGGAGCCGGCCGCGACCGGAGCTGCCGTCGAGGCATCCACCGAGGCCGCCGCGGGAGCGGCTCCGAAGCGTCGGGCCTCGACCCGCAAGACCGCGCCGGCTGACACCGGAACCGAAACGACAACGGGATCGGCTGAGACGGCTCCGCCGAAGCGGCGGGCCGCGACCCGCAAGACGGCGACGCCCGCGGCGTCGGCCGGGGACTCGGCGAGCGGCGACGCGGCGCCAAAGCGCCGGACGACCCGCAAGAAGGCCGAGCCGGCCTGAGCCCGGGCGGCATCTCCGTTCCGGTTCCGGGTCCCGTGCCGATCGGCGTCTCTGCCAGGGGCGCAGGCGGCGCTGGATCCGGATGGGCATCCGGGTCCGGCGCATGACCGGTTCGAGCGTGGCAGCCGTGGACGCGTCGTCCGGAGCGGGCGAGATGCGGACGCGAGGGCACGAGGCGGCCGTGGCGCTCGTCCGGGCGATGATCGCCGGCCGAACGCCGCACGCCCTGTTGATCAGCGGGCCACCCGGCGTCGGCAAGACGACGCTCGCCCTCGACCTTGCAGCGGGTCTCCTCTGCGACGACCCGGATCCCGCCGCCCGGCCGTGTCGGGCGTGTCGAGCGTGCCGCCTGGTCGATCGCGGGCTCCATCCGGACCTCCATCGCCTCGCTCCGTCAGGCCCGGCCGACCAGATCCGGATCGGGGATCGCGAGCGGCCGGATCCCGGCACCGTCCGGCGCCTCGCGTCGGACCTCGTCCTGCTCCCCGTCGAGGGCGGCGCCCGCGTCGCGATCCTCGAGCACGCCGACCGCCTGACCGACGACGCCCAGACCGCTCTGCTCAAGACCCTCGAGGAGCCACCCTCCGGAGTCACCATCGTCCTTTGCGCGGATGACGAGGAGCGGCTGATGCCGACCGTCCGCTCGCGCTGCCGCCGGATCCGGCTCGGTCCGGTCGCGGTGCGGGAGATCGAGGCGATCCTCGGCGCGATGGACCTCGCCGATCCGCCGCTCGCGGCACGGCTCGCCCGGATCGCTTCCGGCCGGCCCGGGGCGGCCCGGACCCTCGCCCTCGCCCCGGAGGCGCTCGCCGCCCGGGATGAGATCTCCCGGATGCTGCTCGACCTCGTCGGCGCCGGGCCCGCGATCCGGCTTGCGGCCGCCCGGGACCTGACCGGGCGAGCGGCAGACCTGACCCGGGCGCTCGATCGCGCCGGGCCGACGGCCGACGGAACCACTCCGGCCGCCACGCTGGCGCGGCCCAAGGCGCGGACCCGGACCGCGGCCGCGGCCGAGACCCCGGTCGAGCCGGCCGACGCGTCGGGCACGGCCGGCGACGATTCGTCCGAGACGGACGGGGCGCCGGTCGCCTCGGCGTCGGCCGCCGAGCGGCGTCGCGGCGTCGCGACGATCATCGGCCTGTGGCGCGACCTCACCCGCGACCTGCTGCTGGTCCGGCTCGGCGACGAGCGCCAGGTGCGCGACCCGGGCCTGCTCGACGACCTGCGGGCCGCGGCGGAGCACTTCGCTCCCACCGGCGCTGACCCCGGCGCGGATGTCGCGTTGGCGGCCTTCCTGGGACGCCTCGACGAGGTCGGGGAGCTGGTGGAGGCGAACGCCCGTCCCGAGATCGCGCTCGACAGCCTCCTGCTCGGCTGGCCGCTGGCCGCCCCCCGATGACCGATCCGAGCGCCGATCGCGCCGCCTCGGAGCCGATCGCGCGTCTCGAGGCGACGGTCCGCGGCCGCGTCCAGGGGGTCGGGTTCCGGTACTACGTGCTCCGCAAGGCCGCTCAGCTCGGTCTCACCGGCTGGGTCGCGAACGAGCTGGACGGCAGCGTCCACTGCGTCGTGGAGGGTCCGGCCGAGGATCTCGACCGGCTCGAGGAGCTCCTCCGCCGCGGTCCGATGGGTGCGGTCGTGGAGCGCGTCCAGGTCGTCCGGATGCCGGGCACCGGACGCTTCGAGCGGTTCGAGGTCCGCGCGGCCGGCCACCGAGGCGATTGACCCGTCGAGGCGGCCGTCGCACCCGTCGGCGGAGCGCTTCCTCGCCGGCGACCGAGGCGGCCGGACCTTCGGCGCGGAGCTCCATGACCAGTGCCCCATTTCGGGTTCCGGGCAGCCACGGCATGGTCGACCGTGATGGAGTCTCGGCCGTCTCCTGCTGCCCCGCCACCGGTCATCGAGCCGGCGGCATCGGTTGCCGAAGACCTTCCTGAGCTGTACCGGACGATCCTCGATCGGATCGGCCATCTCGAGCGGATCGGCGAGCGCCGCGAGGCGGGCGAGATCCGGCTGGCGGCGACGGGAGCGTATTCGGTGGCCTGGGACGAGGGCGCCCGGGTCCGTCTCGTCGCGCTGCTCGCGCGCGCGAACCGCGTCCTGGCCGGGCCCCAGCGGACCCGCGGCTGGACGCTCCGGCGGAGGCCCGCCGACACCCGCTGACCCGGATCCGTCGTCTCCGTGATCGCCGACGACGGTCCCTCGTCAACAGCCCTTGGCTCCGGTCGCTTCGCGGCTGCCAGCCGGATGATCGCGCTAGTCTTTGCCCGTGGAGACGGAGCCGATCGTCAGCGTCGCCGACGCGATCACCGCTGCTTCGGCCGCCTATGACGAGCTCGTCGAGCGGGCCGAGGACGTCGAGGACGAGTGGTCCTTCGTCAACGACCTGGCCGATGCATGGCGCGCTCGATTGGCCGACGTCGCCGATGCCCGCGGCGACGAGCCGGCCGGGAGCGGCGTCGCAGATGCCGTCGCCGCCCTCTCGGCGGAGGCCCGGGCGATCGACGACCCGCACCGCGCGATCGACTGGCTGTCGACGTTCCCGCAGGTCCTGCTGATCGCGGTCGGGGAGCGGCCGTGACGGGCCGGCGACGCCCCGGCGCCGGCCGATGAGGTTCCAGGACGCCGCACCGGATGCGCGGGCGATCGTCTACGCCGGGATCCAGGCCGATCCGCTCGTCGCCCATGTCGCCGAGCTGCTCGCCGACGCGACGCTCGACCAGCGGATCCTCGCCCGAGCCGTGATGAACGGGATGTCGACCGATCCGCTCGTCTGGCGCGCGATGTTCCCGCGCCTCTTCGGGTCGGACACCCCGGACGGCGCGGCCGGACCGGCGCGGGAGCGCTCGGAGGCGATCCTGGCCGACTCCCTGGCCGTTGCGGAGCGCGGTGAGCTCGTCCGGCAGCAGGTCCGCGGGGCGATCGTCGAGGAGCTGACCGAGCGGATCGTCCGGCGCAGGGCGGGTGCCGGCTCGGTGGAACCCGCCGTGCGTCGCGAGCGGCGGATCCTCTTCGACGGCGTCCGAGCCGAGATCCATCCGTATGACGTGACCGTCGAGACGCCGGGCGCCAGCGAGGCGATCGACTGCAAGTGGGGCGCCCGCGGGATCAACGCCGACGTCCTCCACCAGCTGGACGACGCCCGGTCTCACGCCGCCGAGGAAGAGGAGCGTCTCATCGCCACCCTCGTCGTCTTCGACGCCCAGCGATCCTGCGACGCGAGGCTGGCCGGACAGACGGCGCCGCACGAGGCAACCCGTCTGATCGCCCTCGAGACGCTCGACGACCTGGCCCGATGACGGCCCGCGAGCCGATGCCCGTCCCGGCAGACCGGGACCGGCTGGCGTTCGAAACGTCGTACCGGGTCCGCTTCGACGAGGCCGGCCCGGAGGGCGGGCTCCGCACATCCGGCTACATGCGTTTCGCGCAGGATGTCGCGTGGCAGCACTCGGCGGCGCTCGGGTTCGGGCGCGAGTGGTACGCGGAGCGCGGCCTCACCTGGCTGGTCCGCGCCGCGGAGCTCGAGATCCTCGCCGAGGTCCCGATGGGCGAAAGCCTCAAGGCGCGGACGGCCGTCGTCGGGATGCGGCGCGTCTTCGCCCGCCGTCGCGGAGACTTCCGCCGCCCGGATGGGTCGCCGGCGGGCTGGGTCCACACCGACTGGGTCCTGATCGATGCGCGGGGCGCGCTGACCCGGATCCCGGCGATCTTCGGAGAGCTCTTCGGTAGCCAGGACCGGACGGGCCTGGTCGGCCGGATCCCGCTGCCCCCGACTCCGCTCGCGGCGCTCCGACGGACGTTCCGGGTGCGGCCGCACGAGCTCGACCCGATGGATCACGTGAACAACGCGGTCTATCTCGACTGGCTGGAGGAGAGCGTCCTCGAGGCAGGAACGGATACCGGCCGAGCGGCGATCCGGGCGCTGCCGCGCCGATACCGGATCGAGTTCGCGATGGCGGTCGAAGCGGGCGTCGCCGTCGAGGGAGCGGCCTGGCCGGAGGATGACGGCTGGAGCTACCGGCTGACCTCGGCCGACGGAACAACGGACTTGTTCCGGGGCCGCCTCGAACGCGGACCGACGAAGGAGGAACGATGACGAGGATCGTGTTCCGAGGCGGTCGGGTGTTCGACGGCACCGGTGCCGACCCGGCCGCCGCCGACGTTGCCGTCGAGGCCGGTCGGATCGTCGGTCTCGGCACCGGCCTCGACGGTGACGAGGAGGTCGACGTCCGCGATCGGACCCTCCTGCCGGGGCTGTTCGACTGCCATACCCACGTCACGATCTCGAGCGTCGACCTGTGGGGCGCCGTCCAGCGGCCGTTCTCGTACCAGTTCTACGAGGCGGCCCGGAACCTCCAGGCCACCCTGGCGATCGGGATCACGAACGTCCGCGACGCGGGCGGCGCCGACCTCGGGATCAAGCAGGCCGTCGCGGACGGGCTGATCGCCGGCCCGCGCCTCCAGATCTCGATCGTCATGCTCAGCCAGACGGGCGGCCACGGCGACGACTGGTATCCCTCGGGAGCGGAGGTCCCGTTCATCGGCCCCCATCCGGGCCGGCCGTCGGGCGTGGTCGACGGCGTCGACGAGGTCCGGCGCAAGGTCCGCGAGCTCCATCGGGCCGGCGCCGACGTGATCAAGGTCGCAACGTCGGGCGGTGTGCTCTCGGCCCGCGACGACCCGCGCCATGCGCACTTCCGCCCGGCAGAGCTCGAGGCGCTCGTCGAGGAGGCGACCGCGGCCGGGATGTTCGTCATGGCCCACGCCCAGGGGGCCGACGGGATCAAGAACGCGGTCCGGGCCGGAATCCGCTCGATCGACCACGGAATCTATCTCGACGATGAGGCGATCGAGCTGATGCGCGCTCGCGGCACGTGGTTCGTGCCGACCCTCGTCGCCCCGCAGGGCGTGCTCGACGCCGTCGACGCGGGCATCTCCCTCCCGGCCGCGGTCATCGACAAGGCCCGCATGGTCGTCGACATCCACAAGGCGGCCTTTCGCCACGCGGTGGAGGCCGGCGTCCGGATCGCGATGGGCACCGACAGTGGCGTCACGCCGCACGGCCACAACCTTCGCGAGCTCGAGCTGATGGCTGACGGCGGCATGGCTCCGGGAGCGGTGCTCGAGGCGACCACCCGGAGCGCGGCCCAGCTGATGGGGATCGACGCGGACCTCGGCACGATCGCCGAGGGCAAGATCGCCGATCTCGTCGTGATCGGCGGCGATCCGTACGACTTCCGCCGGCTCGGCGATCGGGTCGAGCAGGTCTGGAAAGCCGGGGTCCGAGCCGTCTGAGCGGCGTCTCGCCCGCTCGAGTCGCGACCCGGCCGTGGGAGAATGCCGGCGATGGCCATCGCCGAGACGTCGCCGCACCGCGCCGGGCTCCACGAGGCATATCGATCGAGGACGCCTCGCTCGGCCGCCCTCTTCGAACGGGCGACCCGGGTCCTGCCGGGTGGCTCGACGCGGACGACGGTGTTCGCGCCACCCTATCCGCCGTATCTCGCGACGGGCGCGGGGATCCACGTCACCGATGTTGACGGCAACATCTATCGCGACTTCCTCGGGAACTACACCTCGCTGATTCTGGGTCACGCCCACCCGGCGGTCGTCGCCGCGGTCGAAGCCCAGATCCGCCGCGGCTCGGCCTTCGGCGCCCCCAGCGAGGTCGAGATCGCGCTCGCGGAGGCCCTCGTCGAGCGGGTCGATTCGATCGAGCGGATCCGGTTCACGAACTCCGGCACCGAGGCGACGATGTTCGCGATCCGGGCCGCCCGCGCGTTCACGGGCCGGCCGCTCGTCGCGATGTTCGAGCGGGCGTACCACGGGACGCACGACACCGCCATGGCCGGGACGCCGGGCGTCCCGTCGGCGGTCGGCGACCTCGTCGCTGTCCTGCCATGGGAGGACCTCGCCGGGGTGGAGCGCGCGATCGCCGGCCGCGAATCCGAGCTTGCGGCGATCGTCGTCGAGCCCGTCCAGGGCGCGGGCGGCGTGCGCGCCGCCTCGCCCGGGATGCTGAGCGGGCTGCGAGCGCTCTGCGATCGCGTCGGTGCCCTGCTGATCTTCGACGAGGTGATCTCGTTCCGGGTCGCGCCCGGCGGCGCGCAGGCGGAGGCCGGCGTCCGGCCGGACCTGACGACCCTCGGCAAGATCATCGGCGGCGGGTACCCGCTGGCCGCCTTCGGCGGCCGGGCGGCCGTCATGGACCGCTTCGACGCTCGTGTGCCGGGCGCGATGACCCACGGCGGCACGTTCAACGGCAACCCCGTCGGGGCGGCGGCCGGACTGGCGACCCTCGAAGAGCTCACCGCCGGTCGCTATCCGGAGCTCGCCGGTCGGGCGGAACGGCTCGCCGACGCGGTTGCGACGGCCGCCGCGGGAGCCGGCACAACCGTCCGGGTCGACACGGTCGCCTCGCTCTTCCAGGTCCGGCTCGGAGATCACACCGCGGCCTCGGCCGTCGCCACCGGTACCGGCGCCGCCGACCTGTTCGTCGGGTTGCTGCTGGAGGGCTTCTACCTGGCCCCGCGGGGGATGGGTGCGATCGCGACGTCGGCGACGGACGCGGACGTCGACGAGCTCGGCGAGGCGATCGTCCGGGTGGCGACGCGGATCGCGGAGGCCGGAACGGCGTCCTGAGACCGGCGGCCCGGGCGCCGGGGCCCGCTCAGGCCGAGACTTCGGTCGGTCCGGGCTGCTCCGCAAGACAGGCCGGGCACAGCCCGAACAGCTCGAGACGGTGCTCATCGACCCGGTAGCCGGTCCGCTGCGCGATCTGGTGGACGACAGCCTTGAGACCGGCGTCGTCGATCTCGCTCGTTCGGCCGCAACGCGAGCAGACGACGTGATGGTGATGGGTTCGCTCACATGCGACGTAGGCGTGCTCGCCCGACGGGAGGTCGATCCGCTCCACGAGCTCGAGGCTCTCGAGCGCCTCGAGCGTCCGGAACACCGTCGCCCGGCCGACGCCCAGACGCCGGGCGCGGGCCGTCGTCACGAGGTCGGCGGCCGTGAAGTGGCCCTCCTGCTCGGTGATGAGCTCCGCAAGGGCGCGGCGCGGCGCGGTTCGCCGGAAGCCGGCCCGCTTGAGTGCGGCGAGGATGACGGAGGGATTGCCCATGACCGGCGGGATCATACCAGCGACCGTCCTTGGCGAGACTTCGTCTCAATGCCTGCTTGCTCGTCAGGCTTCGTCGGCATAGTCCCAGCCGCGGATCACGCTCGGCTCGATCCGGATCACGACGCCGGGCGGCGTCTCGGCGACCATCCGCTTCTCCGCCTCGGGACCCATGTACCGCCGCGCTGTCCGGCCGACGACGCCGTGGAAGTCATCCGGCGAGATCGACGCGTTCCCCCGGACCTCGAGGCCGCGGTATGGCCACTCGGCGTTCGCGACGACGAAGCTCACCCGGGGATCGCGCTGGATATGCCGGACCTTCCCACTCTCCGTGTCCGCCCAGATGAGGAACGCGCCATCGCGCCAATCGAACCAGACGGGTGACAGCATCGTGGTGTCGTCGGCCCGCCGAGTGGCGAGAACGGCGATGATCGGCTGATCGAGGAGATCGCCGAGGTCGTCGGGCCCGAGGTTCGTCTTCATCGTCTACCGGCTCCCGTTCGCTCAGATCCTGGGGGGATGGTCTCCGAATCCGCCGGCCACGAACAGGTCCACCACCGGCTCCGGTGAGGAGTCCAGATTGCAGGACCTGGCGCGATCGGCGGTGCCCGACCGGCGCGTCGAGCGACCGCCGGATGGTGTCAGGCGGG
>DATLVO010000253.1:0-3982 GCA_035577485.1 Verrucomicrobiia bacterium | reverse complement strand
TCGACGAACTCGCGGACCATCCGCTTCGTCGCGACTGCCTGCCACACGGACATCGATCGCTCCTCGCTCATCCCGCGACCTTCGAGCGCGGGGGCTCGATGGCGTCGGCGGCCGGGTTGAGGCCGGCCTCCTCCTCGACGTCGCCGATTCCCTGGCCCGCCCGGCGACCGGGCAGGGCGAGCGCGACGAGGGATCGGAAGCCCCCGGGCTCACGCTGGATCGTCGTGTCGGGACGCGGCGTATCCGCCAGGCGGTGGCAGTCCGCGGCCGCGGCGAGCCGCCCCGCCTCCTCCGCGGGGACAGGGCCGCCCAGCGTCCGGGCGAGGAACGATGCCACGGCCCGGCGGTACTCCGGGAACTCGTAGAGCCACGAGTGCTGCCCGCCCCCGATCGTGAGCGTCTCGATCGTGCGGCCCGCCTCGCGGGCGACCGTCGCGAGTCGTTCGAGGTGGGTCGCGGGCACCACGATGTCGGCCGAGCCGTGGACGAGGAGGATCGGCCGGTCCAGGGTGCGGAGCGCCACGCTGGCGGAGATCTGTCGCATCCGGTGCCCGCGCGGACGGAGGTAGACCTTCGTCGTCAGCCAGGCCAGCGGCCACGCGATCGCGTCGGGGAAGGGGAGGCGGGCCAGGCGGAACGTCTGGCGAGTCAGGCGCCAGGGATCCGCCGGCGCGGACGTCGCCACGACGGCGGCGACCCGCGGCTCCTCGGCCGCGGCCAGGATCGCCCCGATCGCGCCCATCGAGTGGCCGGCGATCGCCCCGATGGTCACCTCGGGACGCGCGACCAGCGCATGGAAGGCCGCGAGCGCGTCCGAGCCGAACTCGCCCGCGGTGATCGGCAGCGTCTCGGCCGCGTTCTCGCCGTGGCCGCGGACGTCGATCACGAGGCAGTGGAAGCCGGCTGCGTGGAGGAACACCGCCATCGGCAGAAGGCGATCGCGAGCCGACTCCCAGCCATGGACCAGGGCGACGCCGGGACCGGGCCGGGAGTCGCGTGCGGGGATGAACCAGCCGGGAAGCGTCAGCTCGCCGGATCGCACCTCGATGGTCTCGTACGGGAGGCCGAGGTCGGCCGGGGAGATCTGCGGCGGGCGCGGGATCGGGAAGCCCGCCCGCACGCGATAGAGCAGCGCGAACCGATATGCGAGGGCGAACGGGGCGGCGGCAAGCGCGGCGGCGAGGCCGGCCCAGCGAAGTCTCGGCACGCGGCTAATGGGACGGCGCAGGCCGCCGACCTGTCAAGCGATCAGCAGCCCCTACACTCAGCGTGTGGTGAAGCGCGATCCGCATGGCGTCCTCGGCATCGAGCCGGGCGCCACGCCGACCCAGGTCAAGGCCGCCTGGCGTCGCCTGGCCCGGAAGCATCACCCCGACCTCACGGGCGACGACCCCGAGGCGTCCCGGATCGCGACGCGCCAGATGGCGGAGATCAACGACGCCTACGCCGCGCTCACCAGGCCGGGCAGGGTGGGACGGCGATGGGCGGAGGATCCGGCCTCGGCTGCGGCTCGGGATACGCGAGATTCAGGAACGGCCGGGTCGAGGCGTGGCGGTCCGCCGCGTCCGAAGCCGACGCGGCCGGTCACGGCCCGAGTCGACACGACGGGGACGGTCCGGCCGCGCAACGAGCCGCTCCGGCCCGTGGGAGCCAGTCGGTCCGGCACGATCCTGCGCGGCCAGCCGCCGCTTCGCGTCAACGTCGAGCCGCGGGAACCGCCGCGGGCGAGCACGCCGACCGGGCCCCTCGCCCGGTCGCGGCTCCGCAACTTCCGCCGTCCGGCGAGCCCGCCGCTCGGCGAGGCGCTGGAGCGCGAGCTCGAGTTCGGCAAGTTCCACGGCCACACGCTCGGCCAGGTCGCCGCCTTCGAGCCGTCCTACATCGACTGGCTGGCCACGACGATCACCCGCGATCCCGAGCTCGTGGCAGCCGCCCGGGTCGTCCGCGACGATCTCGACCTGCGCGGCATCGTGCGTCATGCCCGAGCCGTGGACGCCACGTCGCGCGGCGGCCGAACGGCCTGACCGCCGGGTCGCCTCGGCCGGAAAACAGACGATCGCCCCCCGGATGACCCGGAGGGCGATGGCTGGAGCGTGCGATGAACGCTGTGCGATGAGTTCCGCCGTACCGCGTCCCGGGCCCGCTGGCCGATGATCCTGTTACTCGGCTCGTGACCTGGGCCCGGGATCCGCGGCGCTCGAACCGTCATCGAGTGAACCGCAGGCCGTTCCCTGGTCCGTGACCGACGCCCCAGGTGTTCCCGGGTTTGTCGCGTTACGGCGCAGACGAACCGTACGCTTCGCGATCCTCGTGGGCCAATGACCGACTCGTCCCGAAATCCGCGCGCGATGGTTGGGCGCACCGACGCACCATTTCAGGACGGCGGTACCAGGTGCGTATGCGCACCAGCCCGATTGCAATGCGCCTGTAATGTCCTGGCCCGGGACGGCACCCCTGTTGAAATGTTCGTCAGAGGACGTCGTGCCGATGAGCCTCCATCGGGCGGTCCAACCGGAACGGGTTGCCGCCGTCGCCGCCGTTGCCGCCGTCGCCGCCCGGACGCAGGCCCCACGCGGGCCCCGTCGTCCGGCCCGTCATCGCGTCGAGGAGCAGCCGGCTCCCGCCGCCCGAGCCCATCACGCCGTGACCGCTCCAGCCGCCGTTGAGCCACAGGCCGGTGACGGGCGTCTCGCTCACGAACGGCCGATGATCGGGCGTGTACTCGTACTGCCCGGCCTGGAGGATCCAATTGACGCCGCGTTCCCAGACGGCCTCCCAGAACGGCGCGACATGGGCCACCGCATCGGGCGACGCGGGGTCGAGGAGCCGGAAGGCGAGGTCGGCCGAGGTCGGGACGCTCCATGCGGGCTCGCTCGGGGGCGTGTCGTGCTCCGTGAGGAGGACGTAGGCGCCGCGGAGGGCGGGCCGCCAATGGGCCCCGGTTTCCTCGTCAATCGTCATTGGCGCCCCCGCGGGGACCTCCGGGGCGTCGGCGACGACGACCTTCTGTCGCCGGGTTGGCGCGATCGGGACGTCGACGCCGGCCAGGGCGGCCGTGCGGCCCAGGAACGGACCCGTCGCGAGGACGACGAGCGGCGCGGCGATCGCACCGTCGTGGGTCTCGACCGCGACGATCCGCCCGCCGACCGAGCGCAGGCCGACGGCTCGCTGCCCGAGGACGAACGTCGCGTCGGATGAGTCCGCGGCACGGTCGACCCCGGGCCCACCCGATGCCGCCAGGGCATAGCCCCAGGCGAGCCGTACCGGGTCGATGAAGCCATCGCCGGCCCGGAACCGGCCGCCGCGAACCGTGTCGGCGACGTACGGAAAGCGGCGCCGGACCTCGTCGCCATCGAGCAGCTCGACGTCGGTGAGGCCGAAGCTCCGCTGCCGCGCCACGAGCTCCCGCTGGCGCTCGAGCGCTGGCTCGTCCCGTGCACAGAAGAGGTAGCCCTGCGGCCGGAGCCCGACGTCGTAACCGGGCAGCCCGGCGCGCGCCCCGAAGTCCTCGTACAGCTCGATGCCCTCTCGGACGAGGGCGATCTCCTCCGCGTTGTCGAATTGGAGGCGATAGGCCCCGGTGGCAGCCGGCGTCGTCAGCGTCGCCGGTCGCGGGCGCGCATCGAGGACGACGGTCCGCAGGCCGGCCCGGGCCGCGCAGAACGCCGTCGCGCAGCCGACGACGCCGGCGCCGACCACGACCAGGTCGGCCGTCGGGGGCGGCACGTCGCTGACCCGAAGGCGGAAGGCATGAGCGGGGTCCGGCGTCATCGCGCCGTATCATCGCGCCATGTCCCCGGTCCCCACGACGCGGTCCCGCACGCGCCGATCCGTCCGCCTCGTGGCGGCCATGGTCCTCGTCACGCTCGTGGCCGCCGCGTGCGGCAGCTCCTTTGACCCGACCGGGCCGTGCACCGCGGACGGCACCGCGCCCGGCGCCTACCCGGATCTCGAGGCGGTCGTGCCGAAGGACTTCGCCGGG
>DATLVO010000252.1:0-6877 GCA_035577485.1 Verrucomicrobiia bacterium | reverse complement strand
CTCCAGACGATGCCGCTGCGGTTCTTCACCGAGACGAAGACCGGCGAGATCCAGAGCCGGCTCGCGAACGACGTCGGTGGCATCCAGTCGGTCGTCACCGACACCGCGGCCTCGGTGACGAGCAACGTCGCGATCGCGCTCAGCACGGTCGTCGCGATGTTCATCATCGACTGGCGGCTGACGTTGCTGAGCCTCGGGCTCCTGCCGTTCTTCATGTACCTGACCTTCCGCGTCGGCAAGGTCAACCGGGAGGTCCGCGGCGAGACCCAGAAGTCGCTCGCGGAGATGTCCGCGGTGACCGAGGAGACCCTGTCGGTGTCGGGGATGCTGCTGTCGAAGACGTTCGGCCAGCAGCAGGCCGCGATCGGGCGGTTCAGCAGCCTGAACCGGGAGCTGGCCCGGCTGCAGGTCCGCCAGGCGATGGTCGGCCGCTGGTTCTTCATGATCATCGGCACGATCTTCTCGATCACCCCGGCCTTCGTGTACTGGCTCGCGGGATACCTCGCGATCCACGGCGACCCATCCGCCCCCACGATCGGCGACATCGTCGCGTTCACGACGCTCCAGTCGCGGCTGTTCTTTCCCCTCGGCCAGCTCCTCAACGTCCAGGTCGAGATCCAGGGCGCGCTGGCGCTCTTCGACCGGATCTTCGAGTACCTGGAGATGGATCCGGAGATCAAGGACGCCCCCGACGCGATCGCGCTCGCCCCGGCCGCGGTGCGCGGCTCCGTCGCCTTCCGCGACGTGACGTTCCATTACCCGGTCTCCGTCGTGCCCGTGCCGCGGCCGGCCGAGTCGGACCCGGCGAACTTGGCAGAGGCGGCCGACTCGTTGGATGTGGCGGAGTCGGCGGACGGGCCAGAGGTGGCCGACCTCCCGCCCGTGCCGGCGATCGCGATGGCCCCGCCCTTCGGGCTCGTGGACCTGTCGTTCGCGGTCGAGCCCGGGCAGCTCGTCGCCCTGGTCGGCCCGTCCGGCTCGGGCAAGACGACGACGACGTATCTCGTCCCGCGGCTGTACGACGTCGAGGCCGGCGCCGTCGAGATCGACGGCCACGACGTCCGCTCGCTGACCCTCGCGAGCCTCGGCGAGGTGATCGGCTTCGTGACCCAGGAGACGTACCTGTTCCACGACACGATCCGCAAGAACCTCGTCTACGCCCGGCCGGACGCCACCGATACCGAGCTGGAGGCGGCTGCGCGCGCCGCGGCGATCCACGAGCGGATCACGGAGCTCCCCGACGGCTACGACACGGTCGTCGGTGAACGCGGCTACAAGCTGTCCGGCGGCGAGAAGCAGCGGATCGCGATCGCCCGGGTCCTCCTCAAGGACCCCCGGATCCTCATCCTCGACGAGGCGACGTCGGCGCTCGACACCGTCAGCGAGCGGCTGATCCAGTCCGCGCTCGAGCGGCTGATGGAGGGCCGGACGACGATCGCGATCGCCCATCGCCTCTCGACGATCCTGCGGGCCGACCAGATCCTCGTCTACGATCGCGGTCGGATCGTCGAACGCGGCACGCACGCCGAGCTGCTCGCGATCGGCGGCCTCTATGCCCGGCTGTACCGCGAGCAATTCCTGGAGGAGCGCGAGGCGGTGATCGCATGAGCCGCATCCGATCGGCGACCCTGACCCACGACGGAGGGATGCGCTTCCGGTCGGTCACCGGCACCGGCCGGACGCTCGTCTTCGGCGACGAGCCGGAGGCCAACGAGTACTCCCCGGTCGAGACGGTCGTCGCGGCGCTGGCTGCCTGTTCGGCGATGGACGTCGTCTCGATCCTGGCGAAGAAGCGCCAGCGGGTGACGTCGTACATGGTCGAGACGCGGGCCGAGCAGCGCGACGAGTACCCCCAGGTCTACACGCGGGTCGACCTGGTCCACGTCCTCGAAGGCACGGTCCTCCTCGAGGCCGCCGTCCGCCGGGCGATCGAGCTGTCGGCGTCGAAGTACTGCCCGGTCAACGCGATGATCTCGGCCGGTGCGACCGAGGTCCATCACGGCTACCGGATGCGCTGCACGGGCGCGGAGCCGGTGGAGGCCTCCGGCGAGGTGATCGTCACCGGACCCGACCGCCGGCCCGACCTGGTGCCGTAGCTGACGGCAACCAGGTGAGCGCCGCGCCCGTTCGATAATCCCTACTAGTCCGCTCGGGTATCTCTGGTATCCTCGGTCCGAACGCCACGACCGGCCCGATCGACCCCAGGAGACGACGATGCCATCTGCGATCCCGAACGGAGCGACCATCGGCCTGCCCCCGGCGGGCAAGATCGACCCGCGCGGCCATCGCTTCGGGGCCGGCGTCTCGGCGATCCTCCTGATCCTGGCCGCCGTGACGAGCAGCCCGTGGCTCATCGCCGTCGTCCTCGTGTCGATCGGCGTGAGCGCCGCCTTCGGCCTCCGCTACTCCGTCTACGGTGCGATCTGGCGGCGGATCGTCCGGCTGGCCAAGCTCGGCCCCACGGAGCCGGAGCACGAGTACCCGCCGCGGTTCGCCCAGGTCCTCGGCAGCACCGCGCTGGTCTTGTCACTGATCGCCTTCGTCGTCGGCGCAACGACCCTCGGTTGGCTGTTCGCCCTGGCGGTCGCCGGGTTGCAGACGTTGCTCGCCGTGACCGGATACTGCCTCGGCTGCCGGCTCTACTTCCTCCGATGGTGGGTTCCGGACGTCGTGACTCGGATCTGGACGCGCGGCCAGTCGCGCAGGGGTGGATCGCTCGTCGGGTCGAAGATCAGCTTCCGCTGACCGCCGCCGTCGGCGCTCGACAACACCCCGCCGTGGGGCGGGCCCGCGACACCCCCGACAATCTTGATGCCGTTCTTCGCATGCACGCCTCGAAGCGCGCCAAGCACGCAGGCTCTCGACCGGCTCCCGATGCCATCGGCGACACGGATGCAAAGAAACGCATCAACGACGCAGGGGCTGTTCTCGGCCACTGCGATTGCATGACTATACGCTCGCGGTGTATAGTCATGCGATGAACGCGAGCGCGAGCCCGGCCCCGTCTGCCGCGCCGACGACCGGCACGGACCGTCGGCCGGCCGGCGGAGCACGGATCCGGGTCGGCATCGTCGGTGCGACGGGCTATGTCGGTGCGGAGCTGATCCGGCTCCTGAGTCGCCACCCGCACGTCGACATCGTCGGTCTCCAGGGCCGCGATCGAGACCAGGAGCCGATCGGCACGACCCACGCCCAGCTCGCGGGCACCGGACTCACCGTCGAACGGGATCTCCCGCCGGTCGACGCGGTCTTCCTCGCGCTCCCCCACGGGACGGCAGCGGCGATCGTGCCGGACCTCGCGGCCTCGGGCACGACGATCATCGACCTCGGGCCCGACTTCCGCCTCCGCGCGGCCGCCGACTACCCGCGTTGGTACGGCTTCGAGCATCCCCGGCCGGACCTCCTCGGCTCGGCCGTGTACGGCCTCCCCGAGCTCCACCGTCGCGGGCTGGCCGAGCTGCGAACCGCGGCGAGCGCGATCGTCGGCGCACCGGGCTGCTACCCGACCGCGACGCTGCTCGCGCTCGCGCCGCTGGCCCGCGCCGGGCTGATCGGCGATCTCGTCGTCGACGCGAAGAGCGGCGTGTCCGGGGCCGGTCGCGACCCGAAGCCCGACATGATGTTCGGCGAGGTCAACGAGAGCGTGAAGGCGTACGGGATCGGCGGCCATCGCCACGTCGCGGAGATCGAGCAGGAGCTGGCGCTCCTCGGCGCGAGCTCCGGCGTCCAGAACCCGGGGGCCGCGGCGGTCGACTTCCTGCCGCACCTGATCCCGATGACGCGCGGCATCCTGTCGGCCGGTCACGTCCGCCCGACGCGCCCGACGAGCCAGGCGGAGCTGGACGATCTCTACGCGGCGGCCTACGCCAACGAGCCGTTCGTGACCGTCGTCCCGACCGCGCCGGCCACGAAGCACGTCCTCGGCAGCAACCACGTCCGGGTCTCCGTCCATCACGATCCGCGAACCGGACGGGTCCTCGCGATCGGCGTCGTCGACAACCTCGTCAAGGGCGCCGCCGGCCAGGCGATTCAGGCGTTCAACCTTGTCCATGGCCTCCCCGAGACGGCCGGTCTCGAGCAGCTGCCGCTGGCGCCCTAGGTCCGACGATGACCCTTGCAACCCCGCCCCTCGCCGCGCTCCCGACCGAGCTCCCGCCGGTCGAGCGGCAGGCCACGATCCCGCTTGGGTTCGTGGCCGGGGCGGGCATTGCCGGCATCAAGGCCTCCGGCCGGCCGGACCTCGCGATCGTCGCGACGCAGCCCGCCCCCGACGGATCGCGACCGGCCGCCTCGGCCGCCGCGGTCTTCACCCCGAACGCGTTCGCTGCCGCGCCGGTGCAGCTCTCGAAGGCCCATCTGTCCGCGACCGACCCGGCCGGCAACGGCGGGTTCGGCCGGGCGTCCGCCGTGATCTCGACGAGCGGCTGCGCCAACGCGGCGACCGGGTCCGCGGGCGACGCCGACCAGGCGGAGGTCGCCGAGCTGCTCGCCGCAGCGCTCGGGACGACGACCGAGCGGACCCTCCTGCTCTCGACCGGGATCATCGGGACGCGCCTGCCGCTCGATCGGGTCAGGGACGGGATCGCCGCGGTGTCGCCGACGTTGGCCGCGACCGACGACGGCCTGGCGGCGGTGGCCCAGGCGCTCCGGACGACCGACTCGGTGGCGAAGGCCGCGACGACCACGATCACCCTTCCCGATGTCGACGGCTATGCCGTCCGGCCGGTCCGGGTCACCGGGATCGCCAAGGGCGTCGGGATGATCCATCCGCGGATGGCGACGATGCTCGCGATCGTCCTGACCGACGCGGCCGTCGACCCGGCGACGCTCCACGGCCTGCTCCGGCCGGCGGCGGCACGGACGTGGGACCAGCTCAGCGTCGACGGCGACACGAGCACGAACGACACGGTCTTCGTCCTGGCCTCGGGTGCGGCGGGGACCGCGCCGGTGTCGGCCGGGACCCGCCAGGCGGTCGAGCTGGGACGGGCGATCGAGGCGGTCGCGCGCGACCTCGCGCGCCAGCAGGCAGCGGATGGCGAGGGCGCGACGACGCTCGTCACGTGCCAGGTCTCGGGCGCCGTCGACGACGCGGACGCTCGCGCAGTTGCCCGGGCCGTGATCTCGTCCTCCCTGGTGAAGGCCGCGGTCCACGGCCGCGACCCGAACTGGGGCCGGATCGCGGGCGCGGCGGGCAATGCCGCGCTCGCCGACGAGGCCGTCCTCGTGGCCGGCGGGGTCCCGGCGACCGCCGCGCGGAGCCGCGCCGGGACGGCCCCGGAGCTGGACCCCGCGAGACTGCGGATCGCGATCGCGGGCTATCCCGTCTTCGACGGCCCGATGGGCGGGCCGGTCCCGTTCGACCGGACCGCGGCCCGGGCCGCGATGGACGCACCGGAGCTGCTGCTCCGGCTCGACCTGGGTCTGGGCCAGGGCTCCGGCGAGGCCTTCGGCTGCGACCTCACCGAGACCTACGTAACGGAAAACTCGGAGTACACGACCTGATGTCCGAGATTCTCGTCGTCAAGCTCGGTGGCACGACGATTGCGGACCAGGCGCAGGTCCTCGACGAGGTGGCGGCGGTCGCGCGACGTCGGCCGGTCGTGCTCGTCCACGGTGGCGGGAAGCGGATCACCGAGTGGCTCGACCGGCTCGGTGTCCCATCGAAGTTCGAGAAGGGCCTCCGGGTCACCGATCAGGCCGCGCTCGAGGTCGCCGCGGCCGTGCTCCGCGGCGTCGTCAACAGCGAGCTGGTCGCCGGTCTCCGCGATCTCGGCGTCGACGCCGTCGGGCTGTCCGGGGTCGATGGCGGCCTCCTCGTCAGCGAGCGCGTGCCCGGGATGGGCCTCGTCGCCCATGTCGTCGGCCTGCGCCGCGACCTGCTCGACGCGATCCTCGTCGCCGGCCAGGTCCCGGTCGTCGCCCCGCTCGCCCGGGACGAGGAGGGCATCGTCTGCAACGTCAACGCCGACGACGCGGCTGCCGGCATCGCGGCCGGTCTCGGTGCCCGACAGCTCGTCCTCTTGACCGACGTCGACGGCGTCCGGGATGCCGACGGGCGTCGGCTCGACACCCTCACGAGCGGCGAGGCCGAGACGCTGATCGAGAGCGGGGTGATCGGCGGCGGCATGGTCCCGAAGATCCGAGCCGCGTTGGCGGCCCTCGCCTGGGACGGCTCGGAGGCGATCATCGCCGACTCGGCGGCGCCCGGCGCCCTCGAGCGGGCGCTCGGCGACCCGACGTTCGGGACCCGGATCACCGCCGGCCGCCCGGCGGTCGGGGCCGCGTGACCGCGATGCAGGGTCGTGCGTCCGCGATGACACGCTCCATCGCCCCGGCGGCGTCCGTCGGGATCGCAACCGGCGGCTCGAAGCCCGAGCGCCAGCGGGCCATCCGCGCGCTCGTCGCCACGGAGACGATCGGCAGCCAGCAGGAGCTGGCCGACCGGTTGATCGCCCGGGGCTTCGCGGTCACCCAGGCGACGGTGAGCCGGGACATCGGCGAGCTGGGCCTCGTCAAGGTCCCACGGGCCGACGGCCACGTCTACGTCCTTCCCGAGACGCTGGCGCCTGCGCCCGGCCGGCCGGCCGCGTCGGCTCCCGCCCGATCCGACGAGCGACTCCGCCGGATCCTCGGCGACATCCCGGTGACGGTCGGCCGGAGTGCCCTGATCCTGCTCGTCACCGGCTCGCCGGGGACCGCCAGCGTCATCGCCCAGGCGATCGACGAGTCGTCCCTCGTCGATCAGGAGGGAACCTTGGCCGGCGACAACACCGTGCTCGTGCTCTTCGCCGATGAGACGCGGCTCCTTCGCTGGCAGGCTCGCTTCGACGACATCCGATCGACTTCCCTGGAGGCCCGAACCCCATGAAGAAGGTCG
>DATLVO010000251.1:0-2483 GCA_035577485.1 Verrucomicrobiia bacterium | reverse complement strand
GTCCGGCTTCGGGGGCCGTGGGACGGCGACGGCAACGAGGCCGCGTGGATGACCGTGTCGGACGATCGACGACGGGCCGTCGTCGGCCTGTACCGGCTCCTGAACCGGCCCGCGCCGGGCGGCCAGCGGCTGCGGCTCCGCGGCCTGGAGCCGTCCATCGACTATCGCGTCAGCGTCTGGCCCGCAGTCGACGACACGATCGCCCGCGCCAACGCGCTCGTGCGACGGGGCGACGACCTTCAGGCGGTCGGCCTGCTCCTCGAGGTCGAGCGGCACGAGGCCGCGCGCTTCGGCGACTTCTGGGCCCGGCTCTTCGTGCTCGAGGCGGTCTGAGCGGGACGCTCAGGCCGGCCCGCCCCACCGGCCGGCCATCCAGATCGCGCCGATCACGACGAGGGCGGCCACGGCGACGGCGCCCAGGGCCAGCGCACGACTCGGCCGGACGGCCGATCGGTCGAAGGCGAGCAGCGAGAATGCCGCGCCCGAACCGGCCAGCAGGACGAGGTCGCCGAGGACGAGCTCGGGCACGACCACGATCCGGCTCGCGACGGCAAGAACGATCGCGACGGTCGCGCCCCAGGCGGCCCACGAGACGGCCCCGAGGACCATACGGGCGAGCGGTGAGGCCGTCCCCGATCGATGGACGAGCTCGATCGTCAGGACCATCGCCGGGAACAGGCCGATCGCCAGAACGCCCAGTGCTCCGACACCTGACCAGACGGCGGCACCGAACGCCACCGAGGCGGCGAGGCCGACGACGACGAGGAAGGCGACGATCGGTCGGGCCATCCCCCAACCCATCGTCCATCCGCCCGAGAGCTGGTTCCGCGTCTCCACGGCCCGAGCATACTCCGGCGCCAGGTCCCGATCGTCCTGCCCGCCGGCGCCCGTTGCCACGCCACCCCGTTCCGATCAGACTCGCTGCGTGGAGTGGCCCGTCGGGATCGCCCTGGTCGCCGCGGTGATCGTCGTCCGGCGCGTCGCGATCCGGCGGATCGCCGCCGGCGATGGGCGATTCGCCTGGGTCTACTTCGCGCCACCACTGCTGATCATGGCCTGGCTGGTCTGGATCTCGATCGGCATGTGGGCCGTTCAGCCGCTGCTAGCCGTCGGGGCGGGAGTCGTCGCCGCCGTCTCCCTGATCCTGTTGGGCCGGACGGTCGGCCAGATTGCCTCCGATGCGGGCACACCGGGCGCCATCGGCGAACTGTCGGCGCCGATGTTCGACTACATCGTCTGGACGTCGATCGGCGTTCCGGTCGTGCTCATTGTCGGCTTGCTGATCCTTGTGGTGTCGGGCGCCCTCGGGAAGTCCGCGTAGTCGTCGCCGCTCAGCCCATCCGCTCGACCCACTGGGCTCGCCACGCCGGGGGATCGAGCGGTGGCCCGAAGTACCACGTCTCCTTGAGGATCCTGGCGTCGCGAAGCTGGAGGAGCCCGGCCGCGAACCAGCTCGAACCGTCCGGGTACGACGCGGTGCCGTCGAACCACCAGAAGTCTCCGTTGCCGACGACCCGCTGGATCGTGAGGCCCGGCGTCAGCACCCACCGGTCCTCGCTCCCGACAACGCGGATCTTGAGCGCCTCGGGCAGACCGCCCGGCCAGTTGTCCATGATCGCGCGACTGTTCGCGATGCCTCGAACACGCTCGCCGGATTGTGGCCACTCTTCCGTCCAATCCGGATGCCGCAACGCGTCCACGTCGTCGTATTGATGGGCGGCGTGCGCCGCGAAGTACCGGTTGACGACCTCTTCGTTTGACGGCTGAGTCACGCGGCATCTCCTGTGACGGGGTGGAGGTCGACGTGTCGGTTCCGAGGCTGAAGTCGACGCGTCATCTGCGCAGGGTACGTCGGCGCCGAGGAGTTCGGAGATGCCGAGGAAACCGCCGGATTGGTCGCGCGACCGGTCTACGGACCGCTTCCGCCGCCGGTGAGCCGCCACGATCCGTCTGGCTGGCGGCCGAGCGCGTAGAACCACGTGATTTCCCCGGCCGGCACCGAGCCATCCGCGGTCCCGGTCGTGATGAGTGTGCTGGCGAACACGACCTCGTCGCTGCTTGGCGTCGCCGGATCCCCGTTGACCCGAGCCGAAATCACCGTCGTTTCCCCGCACAACTCCCCGTTGCCCTTGCGAAAGGTCTCGGTCCCGAGGGCGTGGCCAGCCGCGCAGTCGCCCGAGAGCAGGGCGTGGAGATACGCATCGAGGACGGTCGCGGGACGCGACGAGTCAGGAGGGTTGTCGAACGGCGGCGCTCCGGAGGCGCCGACAATGGACACCAGAGTGAGGGCGAGAGCAAACGCAAGAAGCGTTCGGACAACGCTTCGACCACGCGCGGCCTCAGGAACGGTTTGCAATTCGTCGACGTGCCGCCGGAGCCCGCTCAGTCGCTTGACGGGTCCGCCTCGTGGCCCTTCTTCGTTCCCTCGCCGAACAGCAGCTTGTTGGTCATCGAAAAGTCCGACGAGGCCGTGTTGTCGCCGG
>DATLVO010000250.1:0-5697 GCA_035577485.1 Verrucomicrobiia bacterium | reverse complement strand
GCCAACATCGGGCGCCTGTTTTCTGGCGCCGTGCCCGACGGCGGCCTGTCGTGCTTCGGCACCCGGACGATCACGACAACCGCCTCGATCCAGGTCACCTGCGGCGGGACCGACCCGCATTCGACGGACCCCGTGAACTGGCTGGCGGCGCCGGCGCGGATGACGGTCCTCCTGACCGACGACGTCGCGACCGTCACCGCGCGGGTCCATCCGGAGCTGGCGGGCCGAGCGGATTGCGATGTCACGCCGGGAGCGCCCTGGACCGTGACCGGCCGTTTCGACGACCCCGCCGCCGCGACCTGCGGCGTGGGTAGCGACGCGACCGCGGTCATGGCTCGTTATCGCTGCCGATCGATCTTCGTCGTCACGGATCTTCGACCAGCCGGCGGCTGACACTCGCCGAACCAGCGCGGCTCTTCGTCAGCCGAGGGCGCCGTTGAACTGGCCCCAGATCGCCTCGGGATGCCAGTCGAGCGGCTCCCCGCGGATCATCCGCACGCCGCCCGGCTCCTCCAACCAGCCCGCGGCCCGAAGACGCTCGCGGCCGGCGCGGTTGCTGCCGACCAGCCCGGCGCCCGCTTTGCCGCTCACGCCGGTCGATCGGCGGCGCATCTCCAGCAGCCGCGCGGCGTCGTCCGGATCCGGCGCGATCAGCGCGCCGCCCCGCCAAGGGGCGCGAGCGAGATAGCCACGGATCGCGCCCTCGGCGCCAAGCGCCACCCAGGTCGAGGGCGGTGCCAGCAGGGATGCGAGGACCGTGCTCCGGTCCTCGCCGGTCGCGAACCGATCCAGCGTGGCGATCGCCTCGAGATCGGACGGCCGGAACGGGCGGATCCGGGGATCGTGCGGCCCATCCGTCCCGGGCAGGCCGTCGATCGAGAAGCGGACCTGGTCGTCGAGCCGCGCGAACCTCTCGCGCTCGTACACCGGGCGACCCATCGGCGTCGCGATCAGGAGGAGCGTCCGGCAGCTGCGAGCCTCGAGCTCGTCGATGACGGCCCGGGTCATCGCCCGGCCGAGCCCCGAGCCCCGCTCCGCCGGTTCGACGTAGATCGTCCCGACCCAGCCAACGGATCCGTGCACCGATCCCACGCCGGTTCCCACGATCTCACCGTCGCGCTCGGCCACGAGCGGGGCGAGGGTCGGCTGCGCCACCGCCCAGTCGAAGAAGGTCCTCCGTTCGCCCCAGTCGCCGCGGAGGAGCAGGTCCGCGGCGGGCGCCGTGTCCACGACGGTCATCGGCCGGATTCGGGCAGACCGCATCGTGACCATGAATCGAGGGTATCAAGGCGCACGACCTGCGTGCAGCAGCGCATAATCCCGCATCGGGGAGGGCAGTCCGGGCATGATCGGCACGCGTGCCGACCTCAGAGGAGGAGTTCCCATGTCCATTCGTGGACGCTTCGCCATCCTTGGATCGATGGCGCTCATCGCCGTGGCCTGCTCGGGCGGCGCGTCGACGCCGCCTGCGAGCGTGGCCGCGAGTCAGCCGGCGGCGACCGGCGGGACCGAGAGCACGGCTCCAACTGCCAGCGCGAGCGCCGCACCGATCGCGGGCGGCCTGCTCGAGAAGATCCTCAAGTCCGGCAAGCTCGTGGTCTCGACCGACCCGAAGTACCCGCCCCAGTCCGAGCTCGAGCCGGATGGCACGTACAAGGGCTTCGACATCGACGTCGCCACCGAGATCGCCAAGCGCCTCGGCGTCACCGTCGAGTTCGTGACGCCGGACTGGACGGCCATTACCGCCGGTGGCTGGGGTGGCCGCTGGGACGTCAGCGTCGGCTCGATGACGATCACCGTCGATCGGAAGAAGGTCCTCGACTTCAGCCCGCCCTACTACTACACGCCGGCCCAGATGGCCGCGAGCACCCATTCGGGGATCACGACCCTCGACGGCCTCGCCGGCAAGACCATCTGCTCCGGCGAGGGCACGACCTACGACCAGTGGCTGAACGGGACCCTCGACTATGGCACTGGACAGGACCTCGGCAAGCCACCTGCAGGCATCAAGAGCACGACCCTGCCCACCGATACCGACTGCCCCGATCAGTGGAAGTCGAAGCGCTTCGACTTCGACGGCTGGCTCAGCTCGATCACGACCGTCGACGGCGCGATCAAGGCCGGCCTGCCGCTCGTGAAGGTCGGCGATCCCGTCTTCTACGAGCCACTTGCGGTCGCGGTCGACAAGAAGGGCCCGGCCGACACGGACTTCATGCCGATCCTCTCCAAGATCATCGCGGACATGCACAGCGACGGCACGTTGACGGCCTTCTCGCAGAAGTCGTTCAGCGCCGATTACACGGTGGCGGCGAAGTAGTCCCGATCGTTCGAGCATCAGGGATGTCCGCCGGGCATCCCTGATCGCCATCCGCGGAGGGGCATCGATGGTTGCGCCGTTGGCAGCTCGGGGCCCGTTGGGACTCGGGCCGGGCCCAGAGGCGATCGTTCGGGCCGTGGCGGCCTCGCGCCGGAGCGCACGTTTGCGCTTCAGGCTCGTCTTCCTCGCGACCTGGATCGTCCTCGTCGGGGGCATCGTCCTGCTGATCGGCTCCACCGGCAGGGTGGACCTCGACTTCCTCAACACGTGGACGCCCCTGATCCTCGGTGGCATCCCGATCACGATCGCGGTCTCCGTGACGGCGATCGTGTTCGCCACGATGTTCGCGATCCTGGGGGCGCTCGGCCGGTTGTCGCGGGTGGCCCCGATCTACGCCGCGGCAACGCTCTACGTCTCGCTGGTCCGCGGGACGCCGCTCATCGTCCAGGTCTTTTTCGTCTTCTCAGCTCTGCCGGAGTTCGGGATCGTCCTCCCGGCATTCATTGCCGGAACCTTTGCCCTCTCCTTCAACTACGGCGCCTACATGACCGAGATCTTCCGGGCGGGGATCCAGGCGATTCCGCGCGGGCAGATCGAGGCCGCGGCCTCGCTCGGCATGACCGAGCGCCACACGATGCGCCGGATCATCCTGCCGCAGGCGATCCGGATCGTGATCCCGGCGATCGGCAACGAGTTCATCGCGATGATCAAGGACTCGGCGCTTGTTTCGTTTGTCGGCCTGCATGAGCTGTTCTGGTTCGCGCGAACTATCGGCACATCGCATTTCCAGGCCTTCAGCACCCTGACCTTGGCCGCTCTGGTCTACTGGGCCCTCACCATCTTCTTCTCGCTGTTCCAGGAGCGGCTCGAGAAGCGGATGGCCGCAAGCGACGTGCGGCTGTGAACGCCACGACGGTTCCCGGCGCAAGCCCGCCGTCAGGCGATCCGTTCGCCGGACCCGGGATGCTGACCCCGCCCGGAGCGAGCCCAGTCGTCCGTGTCCTCGACCTCGAGAAGTTCTACGGCTCGAACCACGTCCTTCGCGGCATCAGCCTCGAGGTCTACCCGCGCGAGACGATCTGCCTGATCGGTCGCTCCGGCTCCGGCAAGAGCACGCTCCTGCGCTGCATCAACTTCCTCGAGGAGCCGACCGTCGGGACGATCGAGGTCGACGGCCTGACGGTCGCGGCCGACCCGCTGCACGCTCGGAACGCCCGTCATCGCGAGCAGATCCGGCAGATCCGGCTCCGCGCCCAGATGGTGTTCCAGGAGTTCAATCTCTTTCCGCACCTCAAGGTCATCGACAACCTGATCGAGGCGCCCATCCGTGTGAAGGGCCTGCCCCGGAGCCAGGCCATCGCAACCGCGGAGAAGTTCCTCGCGAAAGTCGGCCTCTCGGAGAAACGTGACGAGTATCCGGGTCGACTGTCCGGTGGGCAGAAGCAGCGGGTCGCGATCGCTCGGGCGCTGACGATGGAGCCGAAAGTCCTCCTGTTCGACGAGCCGACGTCGGCCCTCGACCCGACCCTCGTCGGCGAGGTGTTGAAGGTCATGGAGGAGCTGGCGCACGAAGGGTCGACGATGATCGTCGTCACCCACGAGATGGCCTTCGCGCGCGAGGCCGCCGACCGGGTCTACTTCATCGACGAGGGCGTATTCGTCGAGGCTGCCCCGCACGCCGAGCTCCTGGACCACCCGCGAGATCAGCGCACGCGGGATTTCCTCGCGCGGACGATGCGAGCCTGACGACCGACCTGGCCTTCGCCGCTCCAGGCCGGCTTCATTCCGACGTCGCGTACCGCTCGGCGCCCACGAGGTGGAGCGAGACGTACGGCTCGTCGCCGACGACCCAGCTGTCATGTGGCAACGGCGGGATGTAGAAGGCCTCGCCCGCGCGCAGCTCAACGACGCGGCCGTCGGCGAACGCGGCCGTCGCCGTTCCGGCGAGGACGATCCCGACGTGCTCGACCGGGCAGCGCTCGAGTCCGAGCCCGGGCCCGACGTGCTCCGACCACCGCCAGCCCGGCTGGTACGTGGCCCGGCCGAGCGTCCGCCCGCCGACCGTGACCACCTCGAACCGGCCGAACGGCATCTCGCGGATCTCGTCGGGCCGATCGAAGGCCTTCAGCACGACGTCGCCGGTGTCGGTCATCTCGGGCTCCCAGGTGGATCGCGGTTCGCCGGCCGAGGGTACCAAGCCCGGCGCGTGGAGGCCCGGCGTGCGATCATCGGGCTCATGCCTGCCCTGTCCCGGAGCGACGTCGAGCACGTCGCCCACCTCGCTCGCCTCGGCCTGACCGACGGCGAGATCGGCATCCTCCAGGGTCAGCTGAACCACATCCTCGACCAGTACGCCAAGCTGGCCGAGCTCGACACGGAGGCGATCCCGCCGACCGCCCAGACGATCGAGCTCGAGAACATCCTCCGCGAAGACGTCGTCGCGCCATCGATGCCCGTCGACGAGGTGCTCCGCAACGCGGCCGAGTCGTCCGGCGGCTACATCGTCGTGCCGGCAATCCTCGGCGGCGAGTGACCGCGTCGCCGCCGCGAGCCGCCCGATGACCGACCTCACCCGCCTCCTCGCCCACGAGATGGCCGATCGGCTCCGCGCCGGCGAGGTCTCGTCGCGCGAGCTGACCGCTGCCCATCTCGACGCCGCGGAGGCCGGCAACCATGCCCTGAACGCCTGGCTCGCGATCGACCGCGACGAGGCACTTCGCCAGGCCGACGCGGCGGACGCCCGGATGCGGGACAACCAGGGCGAGGCGGAGAAGCACCCGCTGCTCGGGGTCCCGGTCGCGCTCAAGGACCTGATCTCCGTCCGCGGCGGGCAGTGCACCGCGGGCTCGCGGATCCTCGAGGGCTACATCTCGCCGTTCGACGCCCACGTCACCGAGCGGCTCCGGTCGGTCGGCGCCGTGATGCTCGGCAAGACGAACATGGACGAGTTCGCGATGGGCTCGTCCAACGAGCACAGCGCCTATGGCCCGGTCGCCAACCCGTGGGACCTGGAGACGGTTCCCGGAGGCAGCAGCGGCGGCTCGGCGGTCGCGGTCGCCGCCTATCACGCCCCGCTGTCGATCGGCACCGACACCGGCGGCTCGATCCGCCAGCCGGCCGCGTTGACGGGAATTGTCGGGATGAAGCCGACGTACGGCCGCGTCTCGCGCTACGGCATCGTCGCGTTCGCGAGCTCCCTCGACCAGATCGGGCCGTTCGCCCGTGACACCCGCGACGCCGCCGCGCTCCTGCACGCCGTCGCGGGTCGCGACGAGCGCGACTCGACCTCTGCGCCCGTTCCGGTGCCGGAGGACCTCCTGCGCCTGCCCGCCTCCGATGACGAGGCCGCCGCCTGGCTCAAGGGCAAGCGCCTCGGCCTG
>DATLVO010000249.1:0-6282 GCA_035577485.1 Verrucomicrobiia bacterium | reverse complement strand
GACGGAGCCCGGATCCGGCCGATCCTCGCCCGTTCCGGCAAGGTCGCGGTGCGTGCCGACGACGAGCACGGCGTACGGCAGGGGTACGTCCGGGGTGACCAACGACTCATACCACGGCGAGACCGCTCGCCCGAGACTCGGAGTGTCCATCCCTGTGAGTCGTCGAGGTCGCACTTCCCCCGTGCGGATTCAGCTCCTCCCCCTTCGTCGCACGCGAGCACGCCCGGTCACCGCCGAGCGCGGCCAGAGCCTCGTCGAGTTCTCTCTCGTCCTGATGCCGCTCTTCCTGATCCTCCTCGGGATCATCCAGTTCGGCTTCATCTTCAACACCTACGTGACGATGACGAACGCGGCCCGGGACGCGGCGCGCCTGGGCACGGTCTACGTCTACGACCGGACGCTCACGAAGGCCCAGAACGACCTGGCCCGCAACAACTCGATCAAGGACCAGGTGATGTTGTCGATGAACGTGCTGAGCACGACGAGCCCGCACTTCATCACGAGCGGGACGTGGTCCCAGTCCGGGCTCACCTTCACCAACGGCGACCTCGTGATCACCTACGAGGTGCCGTCGGACGTCACCGACAGCGATCCCCGCACCGGCGAGCGGGTGACGGTCAACGCGACCTACCACCAGGACCTGGTGATCCCCCTGGTCTCGATCTTCCTGCCCAAGGATTCCAACGGGCGGATGAACCTGGGCGGCGTCGTGACGATGGTGATCAACTGATGCGCCGCCGCACGCGGCGCGACGCGGGCCAGGTCCTCGTGATCTTCGCCCTGTCGATCACGCTCCTGTTCGCGGCGGCCGGGCTCGCCTTCGATGTCGGCCGGTTCTTCGCCGAGCGGCGCTTCCTCCAGAACGCGGCCGACGCGGCCGCGCTCGCGGCCGCCAACACCCTGATCCAGGGCCACACCCAGGCGGAGGCGGACATCGTCGCCCGGGCCGTGCTGGCGTCCAACTTCAGCCACGACCCGAATGGCATCACGCCGGCCCTTCCGCCGACGACCCCGGTCTACGAGAGCGGCCACGCCGGCGATCCGGTCTACCTGATCAACGGCATCCTCTTCTCCGGCGGTGAGGTCCGGGTGGCGGTCCAGAACCCGATCAACTACTCGTTCGGGCGGGCCGTCGGGCTGACGAGCAGCACGATCGGCGGCCAGGCGCGCGTGAAGACGATCGCCAACTACCTCCCGGTCGCGGTCCGTCAGTACGTGAACTCGCCCGGACCCGCGACGAGCACGCCCGTGCCCTGCGACGACAACCAGACGCAGTTCATGGACTTCTTCGCGACGAGCGACACGGACTGCTACGGAACCGACACGGACGCCTCTCTCCGGATCGAGCCGAGCGCCGGCAGCACCTTCGACAGCTCGAATCCCGACAGCGACGGGTCCCACCACGGGCCGGTCGTCGCGATCCTCGGCTCGGGGGCGCAGCCGGGCAACGGCGCCGACTTCCGGGGGTTCATCAACCTCGACACCCGGAATTACGCCACGACCACGTCCCAGCTCTACTACAACGGCGTCACGGCGGGCACGAACTCGAACACGCTGAAGGCGATCGAGGCGAACTGGGTCACGGTCGGCGGCTATCCCGGGCCCGGGTTCCCGCCGGTGGTCACGCCGCCCGACGCGAACGACCAGGTCGGGATCATGAGCGGCAACTCGACGGGCATCGTGATCGATGCGGTCCTGTCGCGGTACGTCGCGGGTGACGAGGTCCTCGTCGCCGTCTATCCCGGCGACGTCATGGCGATCCCGGACTTCACGGTCGGGTCGCCAGGCACGATCGCCCTGCCGGAGACCGGCCTGACGCCCGTCGTTGGGTCCCTCAAGGTGTCCCGCAACCAGGCGTTCAGTGGCCTTGTGACGCTGAGCACGGTCGCCGACACGCTGGACCCCGCCAACCCCATGGTGCTCGGCACCCTGGTCGGCAGCGACCCGATCAACTACGACCCGAACGGCGTCAACCCGTCGATGGGTGGCGGCACGAGCGTGGCGATGCAGAATGCAACGACCGCCTCCGCGACGCCCGGGGTCTACGTCCTGTGGATCAAGGGCCAGGCCGGTGCGCCCTACCTGACGACGAAGTACACGCCGATCTCGCTCCAGATCGGAACGGTGACCAAGGACTTCGCGTTGACCTCGGATGTTTCGTCGGTCGACGTCGCGGCCCCCGGCAACAACGCCGTGTTCAACCTCACCCTCCAGAACGCGCCGAACAAGAACACGAACTTCGGCAACCCGGTCACGCTCAGCGTCGATGGCCCGCTGCCGACCGGCACCGGCCCGATCACCTTCGGCTCGAGCACGTTGACGCCGTCGAAGGCGGGCAATTCGACCTCGCTGACCATCAACACCGGGACGATGGCCACCGGCGACTACATCTTCAACGTCCGGGCGACCGGCATGAACGGCGACTCGCCGAGCCGCAAGGTCACCCACCTGATGCAGCTCACCGTCCGGGTCGCGCCCGCGTCGGCCTCCGGCGGCGACGAGTACGTCGACATCTCCGGGTGGGCCGTCATGCGGCTGTCCTCGATGGACTCCAACACGATCAACGCCTACGCGATCACCCCCGTGATCACCGACCCCAACGATTCCCGACTGCGCCGCGGTCAGGTGGCGAAGTTGGTGCCCTGGACCTAGCCGGCGGGCACGGCATCCGACACGTTCCGGGCGGCGCCTTCGGGCGGCGACCCGACAGGGAGGCACACACTCGATGGAGATGGAATACCGCGACCCGAGCAAGCGCGGCCGCTGGATCGTCGTGATCGGGGTCATCCTGGCCCTGGCGGCCGGTGGCGCCGCGTTCTACCTCATCAACCAGGCGCAGCAGCAGGCGGGCCAGGGCGAGCTCCAGAAGGTGACGGTCGTGGTTGCCGCGCGACCGATCCCGGCGCGCAAGCCGGTCGAGGCCGACGACGTCACGACCCGTGAGATCCCGATCGACGACACGAACACCGACGCGATCGCGGTCCGCAAGGTCGACCTCGTGGTCGGCCACGTCCTGGCCGTCACCGTCTTCCAGGGCCAGATGATCACGAACAACATGCTGGCCTCCACGACGAGCGGCGGGCAGTTCTCGATCCTCGAGCCGGGGGAAACCGTGGCCCCCGATTCGGAGGCGTGGCGCGCCGTCTCGATGACGGTCCCGGACGACCGGGCGGTCGGCGGGCTCCTCACCGCCGGCATGACGGTCGACGTGTTCCTCAGCGTCCAGGTCAACGTGCCCCAGAGCCTGATGACCGAGGGCAAGTACTACACCGACAAGGCGACGAAGATCACGTACCAGAACATGGTGATCCTCGCGAAGTCGGGGACCTTCTACGTGATGAAGGCGACCCTCGCCCAGTCCGAGGAGATCTCGCATCTCCAGGCCACCGGCAACGCCGAGTTCAGCATGGTCATGCGGCCCGAAGCGGACGTCCGCTTCGCCGACGCGTCGAAGCTCGGCGAGACGACGAACTCGATCATCCAGCGCTACGGGGTCCCCGTCCCCCAGAACTATCCGCCCGGCACCGGCCCGATCCCGAGCGCAGTGCCTACCGCGGCGCCGTCTCTGCCGGTCTCGCCGTCGGGTTCGCCCGCAGCCAGCTCCGCGCCATAGGCCGCCGGCCATCTCCTTCGCGCCGCTGACCCGGCGCGCCTCCCGGCCGCCCGGCCCGCGTCTCGCGGGCCGGGCGGCCCACTCGTGTCAGGCGGATCTGCCAACGGCCTGATCCCAGAGAGCCGCGATCCGCGAACGCGTGTCGACCTCGGTCCCGGTCGTGTCGAGGACCCGGGTCGCGGCGGGTCGCAGGCGCTCCACGATCCCCGACTGCGTCGCGATCCTGCGGTCGGCGTCGATGGGTTCGGCGCCGCGGGCCAGGAGCCGATCGCGCTGGACCCGCTCGTCGCATGTCACGAGCCAGACCTCGTCGCAGACCTGGGCCAGACCGCCCTCGACGAGCTTGATCGCCTCGACGACCACGGCGGGCGCCCGATCGGCCTCGGCCGCCTCGATGGCGCGCAGGATGACCGGCCGGACGGCCGGATGGACGATCGCCTCGAGCTCGGCGAGGGCCTTTGGATCGGCGAAGACGATGCGGGCCAGGCCGGCCCGGTCGAGATCGCCACCGGCGCTCCGGACGCGGTCGCCGAACCGGGCGAGGACGGCGTCGTGGGCCGCGCCGCCGGGCATCGTGACCGTACGAGCAACCTCGTCGGCATCGACGACGACGGCCCCCCGGCCGGCGAGCCAGCGGGCGACCGTCGACTTGCCGCAGCCGATCGGCCCGGTGATTCCGATGACCACGGTTCCCCGGTGGGACCGTTGAGTCACTCTGGGTCCCCGGAGGTCGGAGGCGGAGCTGATCTCGCCGAGCTCCCGCGAGGCGTCGCGACCGATCCGCCCGACGGTGCCCGCTCCTCCAGGTCGAGCCAGGCATCCTCGACGGCAGCCAACGCCTGCTCGACGTCCGCGAGCTCGCTCGTGACCCGCCGCATCTCGACGAAGTTGGCCGCGATCCCGGGCGTCGCCATCGCGAGCTCCAGCTGGCTCTTCCGAAGCCCGAGCCGCGACAGGTCGGCATCGACGGCCGACTTGAGCCGCCGATAGGCGTCCTTCGAGAGCTTCTCCCTCCGCACGGTCCGCCGCGGCTCGGCGGCGGTTCGGGCGGCGATCGGGGGCGCGGTGTTGCTGCGTGGAACGGAGACGGAGGCCTCGACCCTCCGCTCGCGGCCGCCGAGACGCCTCGCCTGGACCTCCGCCGCGACGTGCACGTTCCAACCGTCGGCGACGGCCGCGCGCCACTCGCGCCAGCCGCCCGCGAATGGCACGGCCAGGCCATCGTCGACGACCCACAGCGTCGAGCAGACCGTCTCGAGCAGGCGCCGATCGTGGGACACGACGAGGAGCGTGGTCGGCGAATCCGTCATGAACGACTCGATCGCCACGCGTGCCGGGATGTCGAGATGGTTCGTGGGCTCGTCGAGGAGGAGCAGGTTCGATGGCATGATCCCGAGGAGGGCGAGCTCGAGTCGCGAGCGCTCCCCGCCCGACAGTGCTCGGACCTCCTTGAAGACGTCCTCGCCTCGGAACAGGAACCGGGCCAGGAAGGCCCGCGCCTCGCCCGGCGTGACGGGGATCGCCTCGAGGAGGGCGTCGAGGACGGTTGCCCCCGGGATGGCCGCGTCGCGCAGCTGGGCGAGATAGCCGGGCTGGACGGCGTTGCCGAACGAGAGCGAGCCGTCGAGCGGCGGCAGGTCGCCGGCGATCGTCCGGAGGAGCGTCGTCTTGCCCGCCCCATTCGGACCGACGATGCCGATCCGATCGCCCCGTTGCGCGGCGAGGAACGGCGCCGTCGCGACGCGATGCGGCTCACGGGCCGGGCTGCCGTCCGCCTCCACCGCTCCCCGCCCGGGCAGGTAGCCGACGACGAGACCCTCGGCCCGGATGACGATCTCGCCGGACCGGGACGCACCGCCGCCCGCGAGGGCGCCCGTCGGCAGCCGGAGCCGCCGCGTCGCTTTCGGGGTCTCGACCCGCTCGGCCTGGAGGCGCTCGAGGCGCGCCTCGTGCTCGTGCATCTTGCTGAACTTCCGGTGCGACCGGTAGCGCTGGACGAGCTCCTTCTCCCGCTCGATCTGGTCGGCCTGGCTGTCGGCGTCCTTCGCGGACCGGGCGTCGCGTTCCTCCCGCTGCCGGTGGAACGCGCTGTAGTCGCCGCGGAACGTCGTCAGACGGCGATCGCGAAGCTCCCAGATACGACTCACGGTGGCATCGAGGAACGCCCGGTCATGCGAGGCGACGAGCAGCGACCCATGCCGTCGCCGGAGGTGCTCCTCGAGCCACTCGATCGCGGCGATGTCGAGGTGGTTCGTCGGCTCGTCGAGGAGCAGCAGGTCCGGCTCCGCGATCACGAGCCGGGCGAGCGTCGCCCGCGTCTGCTCGCCGCCCGACAGGGCCGTCGGCGGCTTGGCCCACTCGTCACGGTTGAAGCCGAGGCCGGACAGGGCCTCGTCGACCCGCAGGTCGAGGGTGTAGCCGCCAAGGACGTCGAACTCGTGCTGGAGGTCGGCGTAGGCGTGCTCCTGGGCACGGCCCTCTCGCTCGAGCGTTGCCAGTTGCTCGGCCATCGCCTCGAGCCGGGCGCCGCCGTGCCGGACGGCCGAGCGGAGGTCGGGCGCGGCCATGAACGCGGCGTCGAAGTGGGACTCCTGGGCGAGGAGCCCGATCGTCAGGTTGCGTCGTCGGCTGACCGTTCCACCGTCGGGCTCGTCGCGGCCCGCGGCGCT
>DATLVO010000248.1:0-2390 GCA_035577485.1 Verrucomicrobiia bacterium | reverse complement strand
GAGCGAAGGTGATCGCGTCGTTCCGGTCGCGGATGGCTCGCGACGATCTGCTCCGGGGCGACGAGCTCGCCGCGGAGCAGGCCGGCGATCATCGCCTCGGCCATCACTCCGGAGCCGATCGTCGCGATCGTGCGTTCGCTGAGCGGACCCATCGGCCGAGTATCGCACCGCCGGCCCGGCCGGATCGACCGGATTGCGCCGCGCGCTCCCCTAGTCGCGCGGTGCGGTGCCCGTGGCCAGGACGAAGAACCGGCCCGTCGTCCGGACCTCGATCGCCTCGAATCCGGACGCGGCAAGCGCGGCAGCGATCTCGTCAGGGGACCGGTGGACCTTGACGATCGTGAACTCACGGCCGTCGTCGAGCCGCCGAAGGGCCAGGTCGCCGGCCGGCGCCGGATGGTCGGCCGCGCCGGACTGGGGGTCCGGCTGCGAGTCGATGATCGCGAGTCGTCCGCCCGGCCGGAGCCAGTGCCGGGCGAGATCGAGGAATGCGGCGGTCCGATCGCGCTCCACATGGCTCAGCCAGAAGCCCGCGAACACGAGGTCCGCGGGCTCGCCCTCCGGTGGTGCCCAGGCGTCGCGGACGTGGATGTGGGCGCGCAGCCCGTGGGCGATCAGCCGCTGCCGCGCCCGCTCGAGTGGTGCCTCGGCGGCGTCGTAGAGCCAGAGCTCGCCCTTCGAGGCGAGGAGCGGCGACCACCAGCCGGTGCCTGCCGCGAGCTCGACGATCCGGCCGCCGGCTGCAGGGAGGGAATCGAGCCACGTGCCCGCGCCGTCGAGCTCCGCGTTCCAGGCCGCGTCGTGGATCGGTCCGCGCTCGTAGCGACCGCGCCGCAGGTACCAGTCGTCGTATTCGTCGGCGCGCGCCGCGTAGTAGTCGATCATCGTCCGGGCGCGATCGGCCGCGGAGGCGTCCGGCTCGACGGCGTCCGGCGCGGCGGCCTCTGGGTCGGAGGCATGCTCGGGCTCCGGTGGCGCCTCACGCGGCGGTCCCGGATCTGCCTGGACTTCAGCCGTCGCCCGGATCGCCGCCGCCCGGGCCTCGAGCGCCGACCGGAGGCGGAACTTCAGGAACGGGTTGTCGCCGGCCTTGCCCAGGCAGTCCGGACAGAGCCGGGCGTAGCCCTCGAGGTCGTCGGGTTCGCGGATCGTCCACGACCGGCCGCACCAGAGGCAGTCGAAGGTCGCGCGGGGGTCGATCGCCGGGCCGCCCACCGTCAGAGGATCGGCGTCCACCCGGTCGGCGGCGAGATGTCCACGAACGCCTCCGGGTCGAAGATCTCCGCGAGCATCTCGATCCCGTCGACGACCCGCGGTCCGGGCCGGGAGAAGTACGACGAGCCGTCGAGGGCGATGAGGTTCCCGCGGCGGATCGCGGCCACCTCCGCGACCCACTCCGGGACCGGAGTCCGCTTCCACTCCGCGACGGTCTCGCCGAGGTGGTAGCCGCAGGGCATGAGCAGCAGCAGGTCCGGATCGACGTCGGCCACGGCGTCCCAGGTCGTCGGCCGAGCCGGACCGCCGTCCTGGCCGAGGAGGTCCCACCCGCCGGCCCGCCGGATCTGGTCGGGAACCCAGTGGCCGACGGCAAAGGGCGGATCGAGCCACTCGAGCCCGACGACGCGCGGCCCGCCGAAGCCGCCCTCCCGGCGCTCCTGGGCCTTCGTCTCGATGGCGGTCAGCCGCCCGCGAAGGCTCTCGACCAGCTCGACCGCGGCGTCCTCGGCATCCGCCATTGCGCCGACCGTGGAGATCGTGTTCAGGATCCCCTCCACCGAGGTCGGCTCCAGTGAGACGACCGTGATGTCGGTCTCGAAGCTGCGAACTGCCTCGCTGACCTCGCGGTAGCCCACGGCACAGACCGCGCACAGCTCCTGGGTCAGGATCAGGTCGGCGTCGGCCGCCTCGAGCGCGCGCTCGTCGAGCTCGTAGATCGCCGAACCGCCGTGGACCGCATCGCCGATCCGGCGATGGATCTCGCGACCACTCGCCCCCTCGAGATCGAGCGCATTCCGGGTCATGACCTGGATCCCGGCCACCTCGGGCGGCCAGTCGCATTCATGGGTGACCCCGACGAGCTCATCGCGCAGGCCAAGCGCACACACGATCTCGGTCGCCGAAGGAAGAAGAGAGACGATTCTCATCGGTAGGGGGGATGCTCGGGAACTGCCACCCTCAACGGAGAGCCGGCACCCGCTCTCCGAAGTCTGAGGCGGAGCTCCGCGACGCCATCAGCCTGAGGATTTGAGCTCGTCGACCATCCCTCGCGCGGCCGCCTTGTCCGTGTACCAGACCGCGTCGATCTTCGTGTACTTGGCCCACTCGACCGGCACCGATTCCTCCGGGAAGATCGCGTTCACCGGGCATTCCGGCTCGCATGCGCCGCAGTC
>DATLVO010000247.1:0-2403 GCA_035577485.1 Verrucomicrobiia bacterium | reverse complement strand
CGACACCGAGGGAATGTCGATATCGGCCGCCGGACCGTCATGTATCGGCGCTCAAGGGAACGGTCGCGGCCAGCTGGCCGCACCGGGCATCTGCGGCAACGTCTTCATGTTCGTTCTCGGTCCCGGGAAGTACGCGATCCTGGGCCCGAGCTGGACGGAGCAGCAGACGCAGGCGAGCACGGCCGCGACCGCCAGCTCGTCTGGCCCCGTCATCCCCACGACGATGGCCGTCCTCGACGTCCTGCCCTGATCGCCCTGCCGTTCAGGTCCGTGGCTCCTGCTCGAACAGCTCGCCGTCGCGGAGCTCGACGATCCGGTCGGCCACGTCGAGCATCACCGGGTCGTGGGTCGCGACGATCGCGGCGACGCCCTCGGTCCGGACCACGTCCCGGAGCAGCAGCATGATCATGTGGCCGGTCTCCGAGTCGAGCTGACCGGTCGGCTCGTCGGCGAGGAGGATCCGCGGCCGGTTCGCCAGCGCCCGAGCGATCGCGACCCGCTGCTGCTCGCCGCCCGACAGCTCGTGGGGCCGGTGCTTCGCCCGGTCCGCCAGACCAACGAGCTCCAGCAGCTCACGAACCCGCGCGTCGCGGCCGCGTCGCTCGGCCCGGACGAGCCGGAGCGGGATCTCGACGTTCTCGGCGGCCGAGAGGATCGGGACGAGCCCGAACGCCTGGAAGATGAACGCGACCGCCCGACGGCGGACGTCCACGAGCTCGCCTTCGGTCATCGCCGAGACCTCGGCGCCGTCGATCAGGACGCGTCCGGACGTCGGCCGGTCGAGGCCACCGAGGATGTTGAGCAGGGTGGTCTTGCCGCTCCCCGATCGGCCGCGGATCGCGAGCAGCTGGCCCGGGTGCGCCGTGAGGCTGACCCCGCGCAGGGCGTGGATCACGGTGTCGCCCGACGGGTAGTCGCGGACGAGGTCGGTCGCCTCGAGGATCGGCCGACTCGGATCGGACGGGTCGGACGGGTCGGACGGGGCCGACGAGTCGGCTGAGGCCGTCCGGCCGGGGTCGATGACGCTCATCGGGGCCTCTCCCCGGGCGCATCGGTCGCGACCGCGTCGGGCCGGACCGGGTCCGGCTGGGCCGAATCGGCCGGCGCGGGGCGGATCGGCGGCTGGACGAGCGTCGCCGGCGCTCGGTCCGGCCAGATCTCGACGTGGTCGTCCTCGAGACGCAGGCGGACGCGGTCCTTGAGCCCGAGCGCCGCCACGTGGGTCTTCGGGAGCTGGAGCCGGCCGGCCCGGTCGAGGACCGCGAACTCCTCGCTGATCAGCGTGTGCTCGCCGGTCTCCGAGTACGAGCTCCGGCGGACCGTCTCGGTCGAGGTCCGGCCGTCGCGGATCGCGACCGTCCGCTGGACCTGCTCCGACACGAGCGCGTCGTGGGTGACGATGACGATCGTCGTGCCCAGCTCCTCGTTGACCCGCCGGAGCAGGCCGAAGATCTCCGAGGAGGTCGTCGTGTCGAGCTCGCCGGTCGGCTCGTCCGCGAACAGGACCTCCGGCTCGTTGGCCAGGGCGACCGCGATCGCGACCCGCTGCTGCTCGCCGCCGGAGAGCCGCTCGGGTCGATGGTCGGCGCGTGCGGCCAGCCCGACCAGCTCGAGCAGCCGGTGGGCGCGCTCCGAGCGTCCGCGCCGGCCGTCGAGGCTCATCGGCAGCTCGACGTTCTCTTGTGCGGTCAGGTAGGGCAGCAGGTTCCGCGCGGTCTGCTGCCAGATCATCCCGACGACGCGGCGGCGGTAGCGGGTTCGCTCGCGGCGACCCATCCCCGACAGATCGTGGCCGGCCACGACCGCGCGCCCGGCCGACGGGCTGTCGAGCCCGCCGAGGATGTTGAGGAGCGTCGACTTGCCGCTGCCCGATGCGCCGACGATCGCGATCATCTCGCCGGTCCCGACGACGAGGTCGAGACCCTGGAGGGCCACGACCTCGAGATCGGCCACCTTGTAGATCCGGACGAGACCCTCGCACACGATCTGGCGACCGTCGGCGGCTCGAACGGCCGGCCTGCGGCGGCCGGGCAAGGCGAGACGGCCGGTCCCCGCGCCATCGGTCGGCGCGCCCGGTTCGCGTCGTTCGTCGGGCCCGGGCAGGTCGACGACCTCGATCTCGAGCGGCTCGACGCCCTCCGGGCGATCGTCGCGGGTATCGCGCTCATCGCCCCAGTCGCGCCGGTCACGGTCGTTCGGTCGGCCCAGGCGGCTCCTCATTCGAACCCTCGCCTCAAGGCGGCGACGGGGGTCGCCCGTCGCTGGCGCCAGGCCGCCAGGCCGATCCCGATGGCGGCGATCACGAGGATCGCGACGAGGATGAGCACGAGCTGTCGCGGGTCGGCCGACAGGGGCACCTCGACGCGGGAGCCGACCAGGGCGTCGAGACCCAGGCCCGGCTCG
>DATLVO010000246.1:0-6092 GCA_035577485.1 Verrucomicrobiia bacterium | reverse complement strand
GCTCAGCAGGTACCGCGGGATCAGGAGGATGAGGCCGACGAGGATCGACGCGCGGACAAGCCGCCAGTAGGTCAGCCGGGCCACGCCCAGGGCCGCCCGGAGGTCGAAGCGACGACCCGTCGCCTGGCCGCCGATCAGGGTGAGTGCGAGCAGCTGTGAATCGACCGAGAGCGCGGCCAGGCAGCCGAACCCGAGGCTGACGGCGACCAGGACGGACAGCCCGAACCCCGGGCCGGCCACGATCAAGGGCGGCTCGCCGAAGACCAGGAGGTCGCGCAGCCACTCGAAGCCGCCCTGGCGGGCCGAGAACGCCCAGGCAATGGCGGCGATCGGGCCCGCCGCCAGCAGGGTCAGGAGCCCGATGTACAGGGAAGCCCGTCGGAGGATCGACGACGCGGCCACGTTGAGGTCCAGACCGCGACCGACGACGGCGAGCGTGCCTGGCATCGCCGGCGCCCGGGCCGGCGGCGGGAGGGGTTGGGTCGCAGGCTCGGCGGTCGGCGGCGACGGCTCCGCGACGGCGGTTGCGGGAACGTCCGCCGCCCGGATCGGAGCTTCGCCGGGCGGAAGGTCACTCGGCGGAAGGTCGCCGGGCTCGGTCACCCGAGCACCTCAGCGGGCTCCAGGGGCGAGGGGCCCGGCTGCCGCCAGGAGCTCGCCGAGCCGCCCGACGTCGACATTGCCACCGGAGGCCACGACACAGACGCGCTCGCCGTCCGCGATCGGGATCCGGCCGGACATCACCGCCGCCAGGGCGGCCGCACCCGCCGGCTCCACGACCTGCTTCATGCGCTCGAGGATGAACCGCAGGCCGCCCAGGATCGTCGCGTCGTCGATCAGGACGATCCCGTCGAGGTAATGCCGGCAGATCGCGAGGGTCACATCGCCAGCGAACGGCGCGCCGAGCCCGTCCGCGACGGAGTGCGGCTGGATCTCGACCGGTTCGCCTGCCGCGAAGGCGCGTGTCATCGCATCGGCCAGCTCCGGCTCCACGCCGTGAACGCGCGTGGCCGGACGTCGCTCCTTGATGGCGGTCGCGATCCCCGAGATCAGACCGCCGCCGCCGATCCCGACGACCACCACGTCGACATCGGGCAGGTCTTCGAGGACCTCAAGACCGGCCGTCCCGTCGCCGGCGATCACGGCCGGATCGTTGAACGGGTGGACGAAGGTCAGACGGCGATCGTCGCGGATCCGGACCAGGGCGCGGTAGGCGTCGCCGACGTGCTCGCCCTCGAGGACGACCTCGGCGCCGTAGCCTCGGCAGGCGTCGACTTTCGTCGGGTTTGCGCCCGCCGGCATGACCACGGTCATCGGCACGCCCGCCTCGCGGCCCGCCCACGCGTACGCCTGGCCGGCGTTCCCCGCCGACATCGTGATCGCCCCACGGGCTCGTTCCTCAGGGGTCAGGGTGACGATCCGGTTCACCATCCCGCGGGGCTTGAAGGAGCCGGTCTTCTGGAGATTCTCGGCCTTCACGTAGAGGCGGTCGTCGGCGAGGCGCGGGCCGCCGGCGGCGGCGAGCTGACGGGCGGCGGTCGAGCTCGACAGCATCGGCGTGCGATGGACGCGGCCGGTGATCCGCTCCCGCGCGGTGAGGACCTCATCGAGCCCGACGAGACGGTCGACGGTCGTCATCCGGCGGAGTATGCCAGCCGGACGGCGCGCGATCGACGGCGGAAGAGAATCACTTGCGTGTTTGCGCAAACAGTGACATCATGATCGAGATGTTGGAAGCACCCGCCGCGCTCACCTCGAGCGAGTTCGACCGCCAGCGGTACGCCGCCGTCGGCCGGGCGCTGGCCGACCCGAAGCGCCTGTGCGTGCTCGAGTCCCTGTCGGCGGGCGAGCTGTCGGTCAGCGACCTGTCGACGAAGGTCGGTTGCCAGGTCCCGAACATGAGCCAGCATCTCGCGGTCCTCCGCAGCGCCGGGCTCGTCCAGAGCCGGCGCGACGGCTCGACCGTGTTCTATCGCCTCGCCGACGTACGCGTCCTCGAGGCCTACCGACTCATCCAGAGCCTCGCCGGTCAGGGCGCCTGACGGCCGCATTCATCCGGAGCACCGCACCCGCGCGGATCCCGCGGGCAGAAAGGACCCCATCCCGATGTCCATCCAGCACGCAACCGACGAGACCTTCGAGCAGCTCGTCCTGAAGAACGACAAGCCCGTCGTCGTCGACTTCTGGGCCACCTGGTGCGGCCCCTGCAAGATGGTCGCCCCGGAGATGGAGAAGATCGCGGCGAAGTACGAGGGCGCGGTCGACGTCGTGAAGGTCGATGTCGACGCCAACCCGCGGATCTCGCAGGCGTTCAACATCATGAGCATCCCGACGATCGCGTTCTTCCGGCCGGGCCAGCAGCCGCTCGGCGTCGCCGGAGCGCGGCCGATGGAGGCGCTCGAGGCCCACTTCGGGCTCGCCCAGTACGTTCCCGAGGCGCAGGACGCGAGCACGGCCACGACCGAAGCCTGATCCCGCGGCTGCTCGCGGTCTGGGGGCCGCACCGCCGCAGATGACGGCGCCGCCGCAAGGCGGCGCCGTTCGTGTGTCCGTCAGGCGCGGCCTGATGCGGCCGCGCGGCGATGGGCGCTCAGGAACCACGCCTCCGCCCGGTCCACGGCGTGGTCGTCGAGGAGGGCCGGCCTGAAGGTGATCCAGTCGCTCCCCCGGATCGACCGGGCGGTGTCCGGCGTCCGCAATGCCGCGGCGGCGACACGCGGGTCCAGTCGGAACTCGGCGAGATCGCCGGCCTGCGTGGCGAAGATCGCGGGCCCGATCGCCCACGTCGTGCCGTCGGGTCCGGCATCGACTGTCACGTCGCGCAGGCCGTCGGCGGCAGCGGCCAGAATCTCGGCGAGCGTGAGATCGGAGATGTCGTCCGCGTCGCCGGGCGGCCCCGGCTCGTCGGTCATGTCCCGCCCGAAACGGCGTCGAGGATCGCCTCGAGATCGGGCCGGTGCTCCTCGTAGTGCTCGGTCGTCTCCTCGTAGAAGAACCGCTGCTGATCGGCGTTCTTGAGCCAGCGCGTCTCGGGGACGACGGTCAGGAAGCCCCGCAGCTCACCCGCAACGCGGGCGAACTCCTGGCGGACTTCGTCGAGCGAACGGGCCCGCCACGCGGCCTCGGCCTCGGCGTTGACGACATCGCCGCCTCGGGCAGCCCAGTCGGCGTCGGCCCGCTCGTGGGAGACCGAGCGGTCCCCCATCGCGAGCTCGCGGGCGACGTCGAGCGACAGGAGCTGCCAGGTCAGCAGGTGGCCCATCAGGTCCCGGCCGGACCAACCGTGGGCGCCCGCGACGGGCCGCTCGAGCTGCTCGTCGCTCAGCTGGGACAGCGCCTCGTACGGTCGCCAGGCATCGCGCTCGTCTTCGAGGAAGGAGAGGGCATCGGTGTACATGAGTTGCATCGTAGTGTCCGGAGCGAGACGCTGGCGAGATGGCCCGTCCTACCATCTCGAGCATGCCCAAGTCGAACGTCGTCGAGATGGCCCGATCGATCATCGCGCGACCCAACGGTGGTCGGAAGCGCCGCGACCCCGGCATCGCCCCCGATCCGTCCGGCACCACGGCCGTCGCCCCGATCCCGCACGGCGACCCGGCGACGATCCCGCCCGGGACGCGCCGGATCGGGGTGATCTTCGTCCACGGGATCGGGACCCAGCCGCCACGCGAGACATTCCTGAACTGGTCGAACCCGATCGTCGAGATGCTCAGCGAGTGGCGTCGGGAGCACGACGAGGCGAACCCGTGCAAGCCGATGATCGGCGAGAACCCGGTCCAGACCGGGGCGATCGAGTGCGACGACGGCTGCGACGAGCGGGCCTGGGCGCGGATCGCGATCCCCAAGATCGGCGAGCACCCGGCGGAGACCTGGCTCCTGACCGAGGCCTACTGGGCCGGCGTCGTCCGGGCCCCGTCATTCGGCCAGGCCCTGCGCTACCTGCAGGGCCACATCGCCGCGATCATCAGCGGCATCGCCAACGGCTACGGCATCCGGGAGGACCGGCGGACCGATCGGCTCGGCAAAATCATCGACTCGCAGCCCGAACCCCGGGACGCGCGGGTCAAGGCCGAGATCGAGGAACTCCAGCGGTCCGACTCGCTCCAGTGGCGCTGGATCGATTGGCTCGATCGCATCTGGAAGTTCCAGGTGATCCGGAGGCTCCTGGCCCTGATCGCCACCGTGGTGAGTCTCGTCGCGCTGGCGATCTACGCGCCGCTCCGGGCGATCCCGATCAAGGCGATCCGGGAGCGGGCCGAGCTCGCCGCACTCGACGCCCAGCTCGTCGACGCCTTCGGCGACCTCCCGGTGCTGCTCGACGATGCGGTCCAGTCCGCGATCATCCGGCAGCGCCTCGCGTCCACCATCGAATGGGTCCTCGACCGTGGCTGCGACGAGGTCGTCCTGATCGCCCACTCCGGCGGCGCGATCGTCAGCTACGCGACGCTGCTGGACCCGGCCTACCACCGACTCCCGGTCGCCAAGCTCATGACCCTCGGCCAGGGTCTCGCCCTCGGCTGGCGGCTCGAGCGGGTGACAGCGCCGTTCGTCGCCGGCAATCCGATCCGCGGGGACCTGGGCGCGGCCCGCCACGACCTCCGCTGGGTCGACTTCTGGGCGTCCTACGATCCGGCCCCGGCCGGTGAGCTCCAGCCGGTCGACGGCTGCCCGCTGATCGCCGTCCAGGACGTAGACACGAAGCTCCCCCCGTCGCCGATCCAGGTCGAGAGCCGGCCGATCACGAACTACATGCACATGGGCCAGGACCACGGCGGTTACTGGGAGAACGATGAGGGGTTCCTCGTCCCCCTCATCCGGCACATCGACGATGCGAAGGGCGACGGCGGCGATTCGCGCTTCTACACGGATAAACTCGGGCGCGCCGTCCGGATCGAACGGCGGCGGCGTCGGGTGGGGCTGCTGCTGGGCTGGCGCTGGGCGTCCCTCGCCGCAGGGATCGCAACGCTCGTGCTGGCGATCCTGCCCGGGATCACGCCCGACGTGCGCATCGACGACACCGGGAACGCCCTCGCGAAGGTCCTGTCCTACATCCCAGGCCACGAGCTGGTGGCCGGCCCGATCCACGGCCTCGGAGCGACGATCGCGGCTCTTTTCCTCGCGATCGGCGTCGATATCGGGCCGGCGGCCGCGTGGCTCGGCCCGATCCTCCTCGGGATGCTGCTGCCGGTCATCGGGGGGTTCCTGATCTACTCGCGCGGCGTGGGCAGCTGGAAGGCGACGGACGCCGCGGAACGGAAGCTGATCCGCCGGGAGGTCTTCGGCCCGGCGGGCTCGGCCTGGGCGAAGTCCGAGGCCATCCTGCTTATCGGCGGCCTGATCGGCCTCGTGTTCGCGGGGGCCGGCGTGACGCCGGGGGTGCTCGTCGGGGAACTGGTCGGGACGGCGATCCTCTCGCTGGTCATCCGGGCGGCGTTCCGCCAGGGCTGACCCGGCGGTCAGACCAGCACGGGCTCGCGGTACTCCCCGAAGACCTCGCGGAGGACGCCGCACTGCTCGCCGAGCGTCGCGTAGGCCGCCGCGCAGCGGATGAAGTGGGGCATCAGGTTCGTCTCGCTCGTGCCCGGTCGCGTGGCGGCATCGCGGAGACCGGCGAGGGCGCTCGCGACCGCCTCCGGCTCCCGTTCCCGCCGCGTCCGCTCGAGCCGCGCGAGCTGCGCCTCGAGCGATCCCGCCGGGACGCTGAGGACCGGGATCGGCGTCTTCTCGCTCTCATCGACGAACGCGTTGACCCCCACGATCCGGCGCTCGCCGGCATCGAGCTCGCGCTGGAAGCGGTAGGCCGCGTCGGCGACCTCGTGCTGCGGATAGCCCTCGCCGATCGCCGCGACCATCCCCCCGCGCCGGTCGATCTCGTCGAGGTAACGCCACACCTCGCGCTCGGTCTCGTTCGTCAGCGCCTCGACGAACCAACTCCCGCCGAGCGGGTCGATGGTGTTCGCGACGCCCGTCTCCTCGGCGAGGATCTGCTGCTGGCGGAGGGCGAGGAGGGCCGCCTCGGCCGTGGGCACGGCGAGCGCCTCGTCGTACGCATCGGTATGCAGCGACTGCGTCCCACCGAGGATCGCGGCGAG
>DATLVO010000245.1:0-3289 GCA_035577485.1 Verrucomicrobiia bacterium | reverse complement strand
ATGGCCACGGCCCGGCGCGGAGCGCTCTCCTCGCCTTCATCGCGCAGGACGAGGCTCCACCACACGTCGAGGTTCCGGTAGAAGCGGAACCGCTCGTCGAGCGGGCCGCGGGTCGCGGCATCGGATCGGCGGAAGGCGATCGCGTAGCCGCCGACTGCCGTCACGTCGCCGGGCGGAGCGTCCTCGAAGGTCCGCAGATCCGCGCTCACCAGCCCGAAGCCCCCGGCGACCCCGACCGTTGCGTCCTCGAGGGCGCGGACGAGCGGCGTCACCACGTCCCCGGTCGGCTCGACGCTCGTGTCGAGGACGATCACGATCGGCGCCGCCGCCCGCCGGATCCCGATGTTCCAGGCCGCCGCGGTCCCGAGGCGCTGGCTCGTCCGGACCACCTCCGCACCGGAACCGTCCGGCGGCAGGGCGGCATCCTGGTCCGGCGATGGGCCGTCGGCGACGACGACTACCGAGACGCCGTCGGGGGCGTCCCGGTCGAGCGCCGCGAGGGTCCGCGCCAGGTCATCCGGCCAGTCGGTCGCGACCACCACGACCGTCGCCGTCCCGACCGGCCTCTCGTCGAACCGAGCCGGGACATCGAGGCTCGCGCCATAGCGAACGGTGCCTTCGTCCTCGATCGTCGGCGGCCGGGCCGGCTCGAGCGCGAAGTCCGTGCCCCGATCGACGACCTTCCAGCCGGCGGCCTCGATCTCGCCGCGGAGACGGTCGGCTTCCGCCCAGTCCCGGGCCACGCGCGCGGCGGCCCGCTCGTGGGCGAGCGAGAGGACGTCGTCGGGGATCCGGGTTCGCGGCACGGCGGAAGGATAGCCGCCGCGTTACCCGGACCGGTACGGCGCCTCGTCATCGATGTTGCCGACGAACTCCGGCAGGCGGCGATGGCCGAGCACCTGGCGGATCGCGAGGATCTCGCCCGTATGGAACCAGTAGTGGTACGTGACCCGCTGGAGGCCCGAGCCGATCGTCCGCCTCGGTCCGCTGCCGGCGAGCGCGCCTTGCAGGTCGCCTTCGGTGAGCGCGTCGAGCCACGGGTCGGCAGCAGCTGTCACCTTGCTCCACGCGGTCAGCATCGCCGCCAGCGGGGGCGTCGTCGCCGGGCCGCCGTTGCGGGCGATCTCGTTCAGGTCCGGTTCCGGCGTCAGGTCCTGGGCCCGCGTCAGCCAGTACCGCTGCTCGTGCCAGGCCATGTGGGCCACGATCCAGCCGATCGAGTTCATCGGCTCGAGCCGGCGGAGGGCATCGGCCGGCCGGACGCCGCGCACTCCCCGGCGGAACTCCGAGCGGGTGAAGCGGAGCTGTTCGACGAGCGGGTGCGGTCGACGATCGGCCATCGATCAAGTGTCGTCGACGCGTCGCCCGGCCCGCAACCCGCGTAGCATTCGGGGCCAGACCAGCCGGGGACGCGCGCACCAGGGGAGGCTCTTACCCGTGCCCGACGACGTCAACGCCATCGCCCAGGAGTACTTCGACTATCTCCTGACGGTCTGGCCGACCTGGGGCCACCTGATGGGCAACTACCAGCATGCCGACCTGTACGACGATGCGAGTCGAGCCGGCGAGGACGAGGAGATCCTGCGGCGCCGCGAGTTCGCGGCTCGGGCGGAGGCGATCCCGGTCGCCGGCCTGTCGCCCCAGGACCTGATCAGCCGCGAGATGATCGCCTTCGACGGCCGGCGCAACGCCGACATCCTCGAGGCCCGATTCGCCGAGTTCGGCGTCGACCCGATCTTCGGCCCGGTCGCCGGGCTGCCGGTCTACATGCCGAAGCTGCCGATCCCCGACGCGACCGTCGCCGAGGCGATGATCAGCAAGGTCCACGGGATCGCCCGGAGCTTCCGGGACCTGTCGGATCGGTCGCTCGAGGGCGTCGCCCGCAACCGCACGCCGGCGGCCTTCGCGGTCGACGACACCGTCGCCCAGATCGACCGCTGGCTCGAGACGCCGATCGCGGACGATCCCCTCCTCCAGACGGCCGAGCCGACCGGCGTCGCCGATCCGGACGCCTGGCGAGCCCGGCTCCGCAAGGCGATCGAGACGGACGTGCGCCCGGCCGTCGCCGTGTACCGCGACGTGCTGCGCGATCGGATCCGGCCGGAATCGCGATCCGACGAGCACGTCGGGCTCGTCTGGCTCGCCGACGGCGAGGACGCCTACGACCGGATGGTCCGCTACCACACGACCCTCGACCTGAGCGCCCAGCGGATCCACGAGATCGGGCTCGAGCAGATCGACAAGCTCGCCCGGGAGTACCGCGAGCTCGGACCCCAGGTGCTCGGAACGAGCGACGTGGGCGAGATCTTCCTTCGGCTGCGCGACGACCCCGCCCTCCACCACACCAACGGCGCCGACATCGTTGCGGCCTCGAAGACCGCCCTCGCCAAGGCAACGGCCGCGATGGGCGACTGGTTCGGGATCGTGCCGAAGGCCGGCTGCGACGTCGAGGAGGTCCAGTCGGGCGCGATCGCGTTCTACTTCCCGCCGGCCCGGGACGGCAGCCGACCGGGCGTGTTCTTCATGAACACGTCCGACCCGACCGGATGGGGCCGCTACCAGATCGAGGCGACGTCGTATCACGAAGGGATTCCCGGCCACCACCTCCAGCTCACGATCGCCATGGAGCTGCAGAACGTGCCCGACTTCCGGAAGCGGGCGTACATCGCCGCCTACGGCGAGGGCTGGGGCCTGTACACGGAGCGGCTCGCCGACGAGATGGGCCTGTATTCCACGCCGCTCGACCGGATGGGCATGCTCGAGGCCGACTCGATGCGGGCCTGTCGGCTCGTCGTCGACACCGGCATGCACGCCCTGGGCTGGAGCCGCCAGAAGGCCATCGACTACATGACCGAGAACTCGCCGATGCGCGTCGGGCACATCACGGCCGAGATCGACCGCTATGCGGTGACCCCGGGCCAGGCGCTGGCCTACATGATCGGCCGGCTCGAGATCCAGCGGATGCGCCGCGACGCCGAGGCCGAGCTCGGCGAGGCCTTCGACATCAAGGGCTTCCACGACACGGTCCTCGGCTCGGGGCTCATGCCGCTGCCGGTCCTCGACCGCGTCGTCCGTGACTGGGTCGACGGCCAGCGGGTGCCGGCCGGCGTCTGAGGACCCGGGGCCGCTTGCTCAGCCTGGTCCCTCAGCCGGGCCCCTCAGCCGGCCCTCAGCCCTCGATCGTCGCCTCGAGGAACTCGCCGACGCCCATCAGCCGGAGGACCCAGCGGATCGGCCGCGGGATCGCGCCTCGGACGGGCTCGCCCACGACCCGCGGGTGCGTGAGCCG
>DATLVO010000244.1:0-4120 GCA_035577485.1 Verrucomicrobiia bacterium | reverse complement strand
TCTGTCGGCCGGGATGACCGCGTCCTTCGACAAGCCGAGCCTCTACGGGTTCGAAGGCGTCGCATCGACTCTGACCGTGAACGTGCCCCTGGGCACGCCGCAGGGTTCCTACCCGATCACCGTGACCGGCGACGAGCACGGCAACGATCACTCCGCCGTGGCGACGGTCACCGTGAACAACGACACGCCGACCGCCCTGCCCCCCACGACCGCACCGCGGACAAAGGCGACCCTCGGCAGCACGACCCTGCCGGCCCTCGTCAGCTGGGCGCCGGCGACCGACCCGTCGAGCGGGATCGCGGGCTACGAGCTCCAGCGGAGCGTCGACAGCGGCGCCTGGACCGCCGCGAGCTCCACGACCGCCTCGGTCCGGACGTGGGTCTCGACGCAGGCCCTCGGCGGGCTCTACCAGTACCGCGTCCGCGCCCGGGACCAGGCCGGGAACTGGAGCGCATGGGCGATGGGCCCGTCGGTCACGAGCCTCCTCGTCCAGGATCGATCATCGGTCGTCGCTTACACGGGAACCTGGACGAAGTCCGTCTATGCCAACGCGTCGGGCGGGACGACGACCTATGCGTCCTTCTCGGGTGCCCGCGCCCGGACGACGTTCAGCGGTCGGGCCGTCGCGATTGTCGCCCCGGTCGGACCGACCCGCGGATCGGCGGCGGTCTACGTCGACGGCGTCTACCGCCAGACCGTCAGCTTCCGGGCGAGCACGGGCAACAGCCGCGTGGTGATGTACGCCACGACCTTCGCGACCCTCGGAACCCACACGATCGAGCTCCGCCCGGCCGGCAACGGCCGCGTCGACCTGGACGCGTTCGTCATCCTTCGTTGACGTCGGCGCCCCAGCCCGCGACACGGATGGCTTGCCCGGGGGCGCTATCATGCGGGCCGGCTGCCCGTCATCGACCGGCAGCCCCGCACGAGGAGCTGCCGTGGCGCGCGCGATGTGGAAGGGGGCCATCCAGTTCGGGCTGGTGACCATCCCGGTCAAGCTCTACCTGGCGACCGAATCCGACTACACGATCCGCTTCAACATGCTCCACGCCAAGGATCACTCCCGGATCCAGATGAAGACCTGGTGCCCGGTCGAGGACGAGCCGATCTCCCGCACCGACACCGTCAAGGGCTACGAGTACGCCCCCGGCGAGTACGTCGTCATCACCGACGAGGACCTCGAGAAGGTTCCCCTCAAGACGGTCCGCTCGATCGAGATCGAGCAGTTCACGAAGACCGATGACGAGGACGGCAACACGCGCTTCGTCAAGCAGGCCTACTACCTCGAGCCCGACAAGATCGGCCGGAAGCCCTTCTACCTCCTCCGATCGGTCCTCCAGGACGAGGGCCTGACGGCGATCTGCAAGGTCGTGATCAAGGACCGCGAGGCGCTCGCCTCGATGGACCCGTTCGGCGACACGATGCTGCTCACGACCCTCCACTGGCCCGACGAGATCCGGGCGACCTCCGAGCTCGACCTGCCGGACGAGGATTACGACTTCAAGCCGGCCGAGCTGGCGATGGCCAAGCAGCTCGTCTCGGCGATGACCGGGGCGTTCGACCCCGCGGAGTACAAGGACGAGTACCGCGGCGCGCTGATGCAGGTCATCGAGTCGAAGATCGAGGGCCACGAGGTCAAGACCCCGGAACCCGTCGAGGAGGGCGGCAAGCTCGTCGACCTCATGGCCGCCCTCGAGGCGTCGGTCAACGCCGCGAAGGCCGCTCGCAGCAGCGAGAAGCCGGTCAGCGTCGCCGAGGCGAAGAAGGCCCGCGAGGGCAAGGCCGCGACGGCCGCGACCGGCTCGAAGGCGACCGCGGCGAAAGCCAAGCCCTCCGGCCACGCCGAGGCCGAGGCGGCTCCCGCGAAGACGCGCAAGCGCAAGACCGCCTGAACGCGGGCACCGTGCCCGGGTACGGCGCTGACCGCAGGAACGCGGCAGACTGAGCGGCGATGCCGCTCGAGCAGTACCGCCGCAAGCGCGACTTCGATCGCACCCCCGAGCCCGCCGGCGCCACGCAGCCACCCGGCGGGACCGGCCGGTTCGTCATCCAGCGTCACCGCGCGACCCGACTCCACTACGACTTCCGCCTCGAGATCGAGGGCGTCCTCGTCAGCTGGGCGATCCCGAAGGGCCTGACCCTCGACTCGAGCGTTCGCCGGATGGCGGTCCACGTCGAGGACCATCCGATCGAGTACTTCGATTTCGAGGGTGTCATCCCGAAGGCCCAGTACGGGGCCGGCGACGTCATCGTCTGGGACTGGGGCACCTGGGAGCCGGAGGCCGAGACCCCGGACCCTCGCAAGGCGATCGAGGACGGCGAGCTGAAGTTCGTCCTCGCAGGCCAGAAGGTCCGCGGCCGGTTCACGATCGTCCGCACGAGCCGGCGGCCCGGGAGCGCCCCGACGACCGCGTTCGAGGACGACAGCGAGCAGTGGCTCCTGATCAAGAAACGCGACGCCGACGCGGTGGCCGGCTGGGACGCCGAGGACCATCCCCAGAGCGTGAAGACCGGCCGGACGAACGACGAGGTCAAGGCGAACCGCGACGCCCTGTGGATCAGCGCGATCCCGGCGGCCGTCGCCGCGATCGACCTGTCGAAGGCGGTCGAGCGGAAGATGCCCGACCGGATCGAGCCGATGCTCGCGACCCTCGCCTCGACGCCGTTCAGCGATCCCGACTGGCTCTACGAGGTGAAGTGGGACGGCTACCGGCTCGAGGCCGTCGTCCGCGACGGGAAGGTCAAGCTCTGGACGCGGAGCCTGAAGGACGGCGAGACGTACTTCCCGGGCCTGCTCTCGACCGCGAGCTGGATCGACGCCCGCGAGGCCATCGTCGACGGGGAGGTCGTCGCGATCGACGAGGCCGGCCGGCCCGATTTCGGGCTGCTCCAGGAGCGGATCAGCCAGTCGCGGGCCGGCCGTGGATCGGACGGGCTCGTCTACCAGGTGTTCGACCTGCTCCACGTCGACGGGAAGTCGCTCCTCAAGGTCCCGCTCGAGGACCGGAAGCGGCTCCTGCGCAGCATCCTCCGCGAGACCTCAAATGTCCGATTCGCGTCGCACGTCACGGGTGACGGCGAGGCGTTCATGGATGCGGCCCGGGATCGTGGCCTCGAGGGGATCGTCGCGAAGCTCCGGCGCTCGACCTACGAGCCGGGTCGGCGGACGCCCGCCTGGCTGAAGCTGAAGATCCGGCCGGAGCAGGAGCTCGTCGTCGGCGGCTGGACGCCCGGCGAGGGCAACGCCCGGGATCTCGGCGCCGTCGCCGTCGGCGTGTACGAGGACGGGAAGCTGCGGTTCGCGGGCAAGGTCGGCTCGGGGTTCACGGCGACGACGCGGAAGCGGCTCCTCGAGGCGATGACGCCGCTGACGAGCGAGGACCCGCCGTTCGACCCGCCGCCGCCCAAGGACTATCGCGGCCGCTGGGGCGGCGACCTGCGGGGCATCACCTGGATCCGGCCGGAGCTCGTCATCCGGGCCGAGCTCGGCGGCTGGACCCGCGACGGGAGCGTCCGCCAGACGTCGTTCAAGGGGATCGAGATCGGCAAGGACCCGCGTTCGGTGATCCGGGAGGTGCCGATCGCGTCCACCGCGGCCATGGCGGCCGCCGAAGCGGAGGAGCCGGCGGTGGCGAAGGAGAAGGCACCTGCGACGAAGGCGAAGGCGCCCGCGAAGGCGAAGGCGCCCGCCGCGTCGATCGGCCCGAAGGCGTCGAACGTATCGAAGACGTCCTCGAAGCCCGCGAAGGCGAGCCGCGCGCCCGGATCGGATGGTCTGCCGTGGTCGGCCGAGCCCGGCGAACTCGACCAGCTGCGGTCGATGCCGGCCGAGGGCGTCTGGCATGTCGGCGGGGAGCGGGCCGAGGACCTCAAGCTCACGAACCTCGACAAGGTCCTGTTCCCACCGCCCGACGAGGCCGATGCGAAGCCGGTCACGAAGCGCGAGCTCGTCGAGTACTTCGCCCGGATCGCCCCGACGCTGCTGCCCCATCTCGCCGAGCGGCCGCTCAACCTCCAACGGTTCCCGAACGGCGCCGACGGCCCGAGCTTCTGGCAGAAGGACATCCCGGAGACCGCCCCGCGATGGCTTCGGCGGTGGACGGAGGTCGGGGTCGGTGCC
>DATLVO010000243.1:0-5298 GCA_035577485.1 Verrucomicrobiia bacterium | reverse complement strand
GGCTTCGGCGAGCTGGCCACGCACGAATTGGGCCGGAGCGGTCGCGGGCTCCTGGACGAACGACCGCGTGGCGGCCGGTTGACAACTTTCGGCTTGCTGTTCGCGGCGGGCCGCTCGCGGCGCGTGCCACCCGCTGCGCGCTCACCGCGCTGTTGCCGTCGGGCCAACAAGCGACGACCGAGACACGTGGAACAGCTCGGATTCGGGCGTTCCGCCGTCGGATGTTGCCTTGACCGCCACTCGCGACGAAGGAACGGCCCGCGAGCCGTCGGCTGTGGTGCTGAGGACAACAGAGAGGCCGCCACGCGGCCCGCGCGCGAGCTACTGCCGGCCGACGGCTGCGCGCCGAGCGCGCGTTACGGCGAAGGAGCCGCCCCTCGTTCGACGTTCCGCTCGCCCGGCGGGCAATCGGACGCGGGAACGGGCTGTCGGGGCAGATCCGGGCTCCTCTGCGCTCGTTGCCTCGTCGTCTTGGGCGCGGGGCGCGCAATCGACCGAGGCCGACCGAGGCCGACCGAGGCCGACCGAGGCCGAGGCCGACGCCCGCGGCCGGGCGCGGCCGCGGCGCCGGGCTCAGAGCCGGAACACCTCGCCGCGGCGGAACCGCTCGCGGTTCCGGCCGTGCCAGACCGTGACGCGGCCGCGACCCTGGACCTGCCACGCCCCGTCGCGGCCGATGGCCGCGGTCTCCTCGTCGATGCCGAGCACGGGGATGCCCCGCGGGCCCTGGAGCACGAACAGCACCGACATCGCCTCGGGCCACGCGTCGTAGTGCGGGATCACGGTCGCATTCGGCACGATCCCGAGCCCGTCCCGCCAGCGGAGCGGCCAGAAGAGACGGCGGCCGCGCAGGTCCCAATGCCGGCCCGCGAGCGTCATCGCCCCGGCCGAGCAGCCGGCGAGGACCGCCCCGCGATCGTGGGCCGCGACGAGCGCCGTGCCGACCGGCGAATCGGTCAACGTTTCGGTCAGGTGGCCGGGCTTACCCCCGGAGAGATAGACGAGGTCGGCCTCGCCGATCGCCTGGACGTGGGCGGGATCGTCGGCATCGAGGCGATCGCGCACGAGCAGCGGCTCGACCTCCGCGCCGAGCCCCCGGAAATGCTCCACGCCCATCGCGGCCCATCGCCGGAAGACCTCGTCGCCGTCGGGCCAGGATGCGGTCGGGAGGAGCACGACGCGAGGCCGTCGGCGGCCCGTCGCGGCGAGGAGGCCGGCATCGACATCCGCCATGGCGGGCAGGAACTCACCTGAGCCCACGAGGGCGACGGGTCCCGGCATGCGCGAGATCATAGATGTGCCTGTGCGACACTGCCGCGCACATGACCCGAGCCCAACGATGGACCCTGCTTGCCGCGATCGCGGCATCGGGCATCGTCTTTCTCGACAGCACCGTCGTGAACCTCGCGCTGAAGCGAATCGGCGAGGAGCTGCCGCGGATCACGTCGCTCGGCCTCCTCGAGGGTGAGGCCTACATCGGGAGCGGCTACCTGGCCGTCCTCGCCGCGCTGCTGATCATCGCCGGTGCACTCGCCGACCGATACGGTCGCCGCCGCACCTTCATCATCGGGCTCGCCGGGTTCGGCACGATCTCGGTCCTCTGCGGGATCGCGCCATCGATCGAGTTCCTCATCGTCGCCCGCCTCCTGCAGGGCGCCGCGGGCGCGTTGCTGGTCCCGGGCTCGCTCGCGATCATCACGGCCGCCTTCGACGGCCCGGCCCGCGCCCGCGCCTTCGGACTGTGGGCCGCCGCGACGTCCGCGCTGACGCTCCTCGGGCCGATCCTCGGCGGCCTCCTCGTCGACAACCTGACCTGGCGCCTGGCATTCCTGATCAACGTGCCCCTCGTGGCGGTGGCGCTGTGGGCGTCGATCCGGCATGTCGAGGAGTCGCGCGACCGCGACGCCAGCGGCCACTTCGACTGGCTCGGATCGGTCGTCGGGGCGCTGGCCGTCGGCGGCCTGGCGTACGGCGCGATCCGCGGCCAGCAGACCCAATGGGCCGACTCGGGCGCGTGGATCGCGCTGGCGATCGGCGGCGCCTGCCTGGTCCTGTTCCCGATCCTCATGGCCATCCGGCCCCACCCCCTCGTTCCGTTGTCGCTCTTCCGGAACCGGGAGTTCGCGACGATCAACCTCGCGACGTTCCTGATCTACGGCGCCCTGTACGTGTCATTCACCTACACGGCCCTGATGTACCAGGGGACGCTGGGCTATACCGCGACCGGGGCCGCGATCATCGGGATCCCCTCGGGCGTGCTGCTCGCCACGCTCTCGGCCCGGTTCGGCGGCCTCACCGGCCGCTTCGGGCCGCGCAACTTCCTGGTCGGAGGTCCCCTGATCGTCGCCGCCGGGCAGCTCTGGCTCGCCCGCATCCCGCTGACGTCGCGGCCCTGGCTGGCCGACCTGGCCCAGCCTTCGACCCTCGTCCCCCCGGTCGATTCGCTCACCGACATCCTGCCGACGACGATCCTCTTCGGCCTCGGGATGTCGATGGTCGTTGCGCCGTTGACGAGCACCCTGATGAGCTCGATCCCGGCCCGGAACACGGGCCTCGGATCGGCGATCAACAACGCCCTGTCGCGTGTCGGCCAGCCGCTGCTGGGCGCCGTGATCTTCGTCGCGATCACGGCCTCGTTCTACACGGCCCTCGCCGCTCGCGTCCCGGGCCTGGACCCGGCCGATCCGGCCCTGCGGGCGGCGATCGCTCCGCTCAACCCACCCAGGCCGGGCACGCCGGCCGACCTGGCGGCCGCCGCGAAGGTGGCATCGGTCGATGCGTTCCATCTTGCGGCCCTGGTCTCTGCGGGGCTGATGATCGCTGGGGCCGCGGTGTGCGCCGTCGGGCTCCGGGCCGGCCCGGCTGGCGCCAGGTCGAAGGTCCCGGCGGCCTCCACGGCGGCGCCGGACTGAAGGGCGAGGGGCGAGGACGAGGGCGCCGCTCGCCCATCGGCGCCCATCGGCGCGCATTGGCGCCAGCGGCGACCCTCGCAGACACGACGAAGCCGGGCGATCGCTCGCCCGGCTTCCCGATCGGTGTGCGTCCGTCAGGCGGGGGGAGCGCCCTCCGTGTCGTCGGGCATCGTGGGCGGCGCGCTCGGTGGGGGCGTGCTCGGCATCGGGGGAGCCGGCGGCGGTGCGGACGGCGCGGGCGGAGGCGGCGCGGACGTGGTGCCGCCACCACCGAAGTTCGGCATCGCCGGCTTCTCGATCTGGTACTCCTGCCAGGCGCCCCAGGCCATGACGCCCGCGCCGACGACCTCGAGCAGGATCGCCAGGATCGCCGTCGCTCCGAAGAAGCTCAGCACGCCGAGGACCCGCAGGAGGTCGAGCAGGACGAGCAGGGCCACGACGGCGCTGATGCCGAGGATCAGGAGCGAGGTCGGCGCCGGCCAGGTGATGTTCTGGTTCGGGGCGTACTTGAGATAAAGGATCGCGAGGACCGCGATCGCGCCGAGCAACGCCACGGTTCCCGCACCGACGCCGTAGCTCGCGAGGCTGACGATCCAGCCCAGGATGATGAGCCCGGCCCCGATCGCGCTCATCCGCTCGCGGGGGTTGAATTTCTCCCAGATCGCCATGGACCTCGCCTCCCTAGCCGGAATGTCCCCAAAAGCGCGCTGTCGCCCGGTCGCCCGTAGCGTACTCAGCCGGGCAACCCCCGCGCCAGCCATTTCCGCGCGATCCGGCCCATCCGATCGGATACTTCGAGGATGACGACGCCGCGGGACTGGGACGCCGCCACGTACGATCGGGTCAGCGATCCGCAGGCGCGCTGGGGTGCGACCGTGCTCGATCGACTGCCGCTGGCGGGCGACGAGATCGTCCTCGACGCGGGCTGCGGCAGCGGTCGCGTGACCCAGCTCCTCGCCGAGCGGCTGCCCCGCGGGCGGGTCATCGCCCTTGACGCATCACCGTCCATGGTCGAGGAGGCGCGCCGACGCCTCGCGCGGTTCGGGGACCGGATCGCCTACGTCGTCGCCGATCTCGGCCGGCCGTTGTCGCTCGGCGACCTCGCACCGGTCGACGCCATCCTCTCGACCGCCACGTTCCACTGGGTCCTCGACCACGACGCGCTGTTCCGGAACCTCGCCGCGGTCCTCCGGCCCGGTGGCCGGCTCGTCGCGCAGTGCGGCGGCGCGGGCAACATTGCCTCGGTCCTGGCCGTGCTCGCCACGATCGGAGACGGCTGGCTCGGCGACAAGGTGTTCGCGACGCCCGAGGAGACCGCAACCCGGTTGCGCCGGGCGGGGTTCACGGACATCGAGACCTGGCTCCAGCCCGAGCCGACCCGCTTCGAGCCCGGCGAGCCCCTCGAGACGTTCCTGCGGACCGTCGTCCTGGGTGGCCACGTCGCCCGGCTCCCGCCCGCGGATCGCGACGCCTTCGTCCACGAGGTCGCGAGCGGCCTTCCGGAGCCGGTTGTCGACTACGTGCGCCTCAACATCGACGGTCGGCGCGCCTGAGCCGCCGGATCCGGTCAGCCGCGGGTCCGGAACGCCTCCCCGTGGCCCGGGATGACGATGTCGGCCGCGGCGAGGACGCGCCGCCGCTGCGTCTCGAGGATCGCCTGGTCGGGCGCGAACGGGTCGACCTCGGGCGTGCGGTCGGTCCGCCACCACAGGTGCGTCAGCGCGTAGACGCCGTCGTCGGCCTCGACGATCAGCGACGCGTCCTCCTCCGAGTGGCCCGGCGTGAGCCAGAGCTGGGTGTGCTCGGTCATCTGCCAGCCGTCTCCGCCGTGATCGAGCCACAGGTCGTCGCGGTAGCGCGCCCAGAAGTCGACGACCTCGGCGTTCGGGAACAGGGCCACGTTCATCGTGTGGTCCGGGTGGTGGTGACTCAGGAACACGTGGGTCACGGCTTCCGGCGCGATCCCCGCGGCGGCGAGCGGCTCGAGGATCAGCCGGCGCGAGGCGACGAGGCCCGGATCGGCGACGACGATCGCCGATCCGTCGCGGATCAGGCTGATGCTGCTGCCGACGCGGCTGTCGTCGCGGATGTACCCGGGGTGGATCAGCTGGACGGTCGTCATGGCCGCAGTCTATGGCCCGGTCCGCGGCCGACCGCGGCGTCCCGCCCACCGGACCCGTCCTTCGCCCACCGGGTGGCGATGGCATCCTGCCGGCCATGCCCGCCGACCGAGACCACGCCGATGTCGTCCTGACCGGCGGTCGTGTCCACACGGTCGACGACAACCGGCCCACCGCCGAGGCCGTCGCGGTTCGGGGCGAGCGCATCGTCGCGGTCGGCACCGCGGCCGACATCGCCCCGCTCATCGGGCCCCGGACCCGGGTCG
>DATLVO010000242.1:0-5413 GCA_035577485.1 Verrucomicrobiia bacterium | reverse complement strand
TGCTGACGAGCCCGTCGCTCTTGCTGCTCGACGAGCCGACCACGGGCCTTGATCCGCGATCGAAGCTCGACGTCCAGGCGTTCGTCGAGGAGCTCCGGGAGACGCACGACGCGTCGATCGTGCTCACGACGCACGACCTGGCCGAAGCCGAGCGGCTCTGCGGCTCGATCACCGTCCTCGACGGCGGCCGGGTCGTCGCCGAGGACACACCAGCCGGCTTGATCGCCGCGGAAGCGCAGCGAACGGGTCGACCGGCGACCCTCCAGGACGTGTTCATGACCTACACGGGTCGCTCGCTCGACGACGACGTCGAGGACGAGTCGACCGACGACGAATCCGAATGAAAGGAGGTGAGATGCGATGAACGAGAAGCAGTGGTTCCCGATGGCCCTGTACCTGGCCAACGACCGGCGTGAGCGAGAGGTCCAAGCGGCCGCCCGCGAGCGCAGTGTCGCCCGCCGGCCACGGCCGTCGTTGCGATGGTCCCTCGGACAGTCACTTGTCAAGTTTGGCGAGCGCCTGGCCGGTGAGGCCCACCTGGAGCCGGCCCGGTTCCGTTGAGGACCGGGCCGGCCTCCCCACCCGGAGATCGACCCATGTTCACCGTCGCCCATGAGCTCAAGGCGTCGTACGCCTTCATCGAGCGCAACTTCTTCCTCACACGCCGCTACTGGGGCTGGGAAGTCGCCTTCCTGGTCTATTCCGTCGCGGGTGCGCTCTCGATCTCGCTCATCGGTGCAGACCAGGGCAGCCCGCGGCTGCTCCTGTTGCTGATGGTGGGTGCGATCTTCTGGAACTACCTGTCCGTGGTGTTCTCGTGGATCGCGGAGACGATCAGCGTGGAGCGCTGGGAGGGCACCCTCGAGTACACGATGATGGCGCCGATCCGGCGCTGGGCTCAGCTCCTCGGATCGGTCCTGTACGCCATGGTCTACGGCCTCGTCCACACGGCCGTGATCCTCGTCGTGCTGATCCTGTTCTTCCCCCAGCTCGACGTCCACGGCGCGAACCCGCTGACGGTCATCTCGTTCATGATCCTCGGCTCGTTCAGCTTCGTCGGGATCGGGATGATCGCGGCGATCCTGCCGTTGCTGTACGTCGAGCGCGGGGCGCAGATGACGTTCGTGCTCCAGTCGTGCCTGCTCCTCGTGAGCGGCGTGTACTACTCGATCGACATCCTGCCCGGCTGGATGCAGGTGCTCTCGCACGTGTCGCCGGCCACGTACGTCCTGGACGGGGTCCGCAAGGGCCTGATCGACGGGACGCCCGTGACGGGCCTGCTCGGCGACGTCTGGCCGCTCCTCCTGATGGGGGCGTTCTTCATCCCGTTCGGGCTGTGGGCGTTCGGTCGCGCCGAGCGCTACGCGAAGCGCACCGGCAAGCTCAAGCGGGTCGGCTGACCGATGAGCATCCCGACGCTCGACGATCTCGGGTGGTCGGCGGCACTTGCCGCCGACCACCTGCCGCACGCGGCCCTCGGTCGTGAGCCGGCCCGGATCATGGCCGAGGACCGCGGCTCGTACCTCGTCCGGTCGGCCGCCGGGGAGCGACGGGCGGCGATCACCGGCCGGTTCCGGCACGAGGCGGGCGCAGACCCGTCGGTCTACCCGGCGGTCGGCGATTGGGTCGCGATCGACGGCGGTCCGGATGACGCCGCCATCCATGCCGTCCTCGCCCGCCGCACCGCGATCGTCCGCCAGGCGCCCGGCAGGAAGACCGAGGCCCAGGTCGTCGGCGCGAACGTCGACGTCGTCTTCATCGTCGTCTCGCTCAACCTCGACCTCAACCTGCGCCGCCTCGAGCGCTATCTCGCCGTTGCCTGGGAGAGCGGCGCGGAGCCGGTCGTCGTCCTGTCCAAGGCGGACCTGGTCGAGGATCCCACTCCCCTCCTCGCGGAGGTCGAGCGGATCGCGGTCGGCGCGACGATCATGACGGTCAGCGCGATCGACGGTCGCGGCCTCGACGAGATCAAGGCCCGGATCGGCAGCGGCCGGACGGTTGCCTTCGTCGGGTCCTCCGGCGTCGGCAAGTCGACCCTCCTCAACGTCCTTGCCGGAGAGGATCGCGCGACCGTCCGCGACGTCCGCGCGGACGACGACCGCGGCCGCCACACGACGACCCGCCGCCAGCTCCACATCCTCGAGGACGGCGGCCTCGTGCTCGACACGCCGGGCATGCGCGAGCTGGCGCTCTGGGACCCCGACGGCGTCGAGCAATCCTTCCCCGAGATCGACGAGCTGGTGACGACGTGCCGGTTCGGCAATTGCCGGCACTCCGGCGAGCCCGGTTGTGCGATCGCCGCGGCGCTCGCCTCGGGCGCCCTCGAACCGGAGCGATTCCAGGCATGGCAGAAGCTCGAGCGCGAGGCGCTGCACCAGCTTCGGCGGGTCGACGCGTCGGCGCGGGCCGAGGAGCGCCGGAAATGGAAGCTGATCAGCAAGTCCGTGGGCCAGCACATGGACGCGAAGTACGGACGGGAGGGACGGTGATGACGACGAACATCGACCAGGAGGTCCGGCTGCCTGATGCTCCGCCGATCCCGGGCCTGCGGTTCCGGATGTTCGACCCGGCTCGGGACTACGAGGACCTGGTCGGGCTGATCCGGGAGGCCCACCTGGTCGACGGGATCGACTGGATCCCGACGGTCGAGAACCTCCGCACCGAACACGAGCATGGCGGGGAGTTCGACCCGCGTCGCGACCTGCTCCTGGCTCTCGTCGACGGCACGATCGTGGGCGCCTCGGAGACGAACGTCCGGACCCGCGATCTCGGACCGAACCACCACGTCGAAGGCTGGGTCCGTCCGGCGTTCCGGCGGCGCGGCCTCGGCCGAGCGCTCCTCCACTGGGCGGAGGCGCGGGCCCGCGAGGTCGCGCTCGTCGACGGGCGCACGGGCGAGCGCAGCCTGAGCAGCTGGCCGGACGAGGCCCAGGCCGGAGCGGTGGCGCTGTACGAGAGCGAGGGCTACGCGATCGTCCGCTACGGCTTCATGATGGTCCGCGACCTGACCGAGCCGATCCCGGAGCTGCCTCTGCCCGATGGGCTCGAGGTCCGGCCGGTGGATCCCGCCGATCACCGGCGGATCTGGGATGCGGACGCCGAGGCGTTCCTCGATCACTGGAACGCGGGCGAGCGAACCGACGCCGACTTCGAGGGGCTGTTCGCCAGCCCCGAGCTCGACACCAGCCTCTGGCGGGTCGCCTGGGACGGCGACGAGGTGGCCGGCTCGGTCATGAACGCGATCTACCCGGCCGAGAACGAGGCCCTCGGTGTGCAGCGCGGCTGGCTCGATCACGTCAGCGTCCGCCGGCCATGGCGACGGCGCGGTCTCGCGTCGGCGCTGATCGCCGAATCCCTACGCGCCATTCGGGACGCCGGGATGACCGACGCCGCGCTCGGCGTCGACGCCGAGAACCCGACCGGTGCGCTGCGGGTCTACGAGAACCTCGGCTTCCGCCGCGCCCGGACGGGCGTCAGCTACCGCAAGCTCATGTAGCAGCGCCGGCGGTTGCGAGGATCGGGCGACGGGGCGACGATGACGCGATCGTGACCGGGTCTCGTCGCCGGCTCCTCGGGCTGTGCCTCGCGCTTCTCGCCACCGGGTCGATCGCGGCCTGTTCCACGGCTGGGTCCGCGTCGAGCGCTCCGCCGCTGCCGACGACCGGCGTCGGGCCCACCCCATCTGCCGAAGGGAGTGTCGCCATGACCTCGCCCTCGCCGACAACCGAGCCTTCGTCCGCGTCCGCCTCGACGGCGCCACCCGCGGAACGATTCGGCCTTGCCAGCAGCGCCTTCCACCAGGGTGGTTCGATCCCCGCGAAGTACACATGCGACGGCGCCAACGTGTCGCCGCCGCTCGCCTGGACCGGGGTCCCGTCCGGGGCGGCGGCCCTGGTCCTGATCGTCGACGACCCCGACGCCCACGGCTTCATCCACTGGGTCGCGTTCGACATCCCGTCGTCCGGGTCGCCGGGCGGTCTCGCCGAGGGCGCGTCGACCGCCGCGGGGGCGCCGCGCCAGGGGATGAACGGCTTCGGCAAGGTGGGCTGGGGCGGACCCTGCCCGCCGTCGGGGACCCATCACTACCGGTTCCGCCTCTACGCCGTGCCGGCGCCGCTCGGGCTCAAGGGGGCGCCGACCGCCGACACGGTCCTCGCGGCGGTCAAGGGTCACACGGTCGGGGAGACGACCCTGACCGCCACGTACCACCGCTGACCGGGGCGGACCCTCGAGCGGCCGCAGACCCCCGAGCGCTCGCAATCCCGCCGGACGGCTCAGGCGAAGAGCCGGCCACCGCTCCGGACGAGATCCATCCAGGCCCGCTCCCGGCCGATCGTCGTCGTCGCGCCGTGGCCGGGCAGGACGATCAGCGGATCCTCGAGCTCGGTGAGCCGGGCGATCGACGCCGCCATCGCCTCGGCCGAGCCGCCCGGCAGGTCGATCCGGCCCCAGCCGCCGGCGAACAGCGTGTCGCCGCTGAAGAGCAGGCCGTCGTCCGCCGCGAGGAGGCAGACCGAGCCCTCGGTGTGACCGGGCGTGTGGAGGACCCGCAGGCGGATCTCGCCGAACCGGATCTCGCCGCCCTCGGCCAGCTCCACGGCCGGCACCGACGGCGGGATCTCGAACGGAGCCCAGAGCGGCTGCGGGTCGGTCAGACGCTCGCGATCGAGGGGATGGACGGCGATGTCGGCGCCGGTGGCGGTAGCCACCGCGGCGTTGTCGCCGATGTGGTCCCAGTGGCCGTGGGTCGAGACGATCAGCCTGAGGGTCCACCCGCGCTCGGCGAGCTCATCGACGATCCAGCGCAGGCTCGGGATCGCCGTGTCGATCGCGATCGCTTCGCGCGACCGCGCGTCGGCCAGGATGTGGACGTTCGTCGCGACGGGGCCGACGACGCGCTGGAGCCGCTCCATCGAGGTTGCCCGGGCCGCCCCTACCCCTCGAGCTTCGACTTCATGCAGTCGAACGTCTGGCCGATCATCTTGTTGGCCGTGCCCTCGATCAGCCGCGCCCCGAGCGAGGCGAGCGATCCGGCAATCGCGACGTCGGCGTCCCAGTCCATCCGGGTCCCGCCGTCGGTGCCGTCGCTGAGCGTCATCGACGCGGTCGCGTCGACCGCGCTGCCGGGCGCCTGGCCATGGGCCTTGATCACGGCTCGGTCCGGCGGCTGCTGCTCGGCCATCTCCATGTTGACGACGAAGCGGGCCGAGATGAAGCCGATCCCGACCTTCGCCGTCGCCTTGAAGTGGGTGTCGTCGAGGACCTCGATCGACTCGACGCCCGGGCCGCATTGACCGACCTGGTTCGGGTCGGTCACGAAGGCCCAGACCCGCTCGCGTGGCGCGGCGATCTCGATCTGTCCGGCGAACTTCATGAGGCCTCCATGGAGTGGGATCCCGGCGCGGCGAGGAAG
>DATLVO010000241.1:0-5268 GCA_035577485.1 Verrucomicrobiia bacterium | reverse complement strand
AAGGACCAGGCCGGCGATCGGTGACCGCTCGGCGGCCTTGAGCGCCAGCAGGCCGCCCATCCCGTGGCCGATCACGACCGTCGTCGGGCCGAGCCGGGACAGGGCCGCGACCACGTCCTCCGTGTAGGTCTCGAACGAGAGCTCGGTCGGGTCGACCGTCCTCGACCAGAAATGGTTCTGGAGGTTGAGGGCGTGGCCCTCCCAGCCGCGCGAGGCGAAATAGCCGAGATAGCGCTCCCACAGCCACGATCCCGCGAGCTCGCCGTGGACGAAGAGCAGCGGCTTGCGCCGCGACCTTCGCTCGGGCAGCCAGGACTCGATGTAGAGGCCCCGGTCGTGAAGCTCCATCTCGTCCTTGCGGACCGGCCGACCGTTGGCCGACGGGACCTGGGCCCGGGCGAGGATCTGGTCGGGCGTCGTCTCGTTCATCGATGGCCTGCCCGGGTGCTGTGGTGCGGTCCGTGGATCGGCATGTGGTTCGTGCTCACCATTCGTGGGGGTTGATGACGAGGCCGGTCAGGGCCTTCGGGTAGAAGTAGGTCGACTTCTGGGGCATGACGTCGCCCTCGCGGGCGACCTCGACGATCGATCGAACCGGTGTCGGCTCGAGCAGGAACGCGGCGTCGGCGTCGGCCCAGCCCTCGTCGACCGCGGCGATCGCATCGGCGACGGACTTCGTGTAGGCCACGCGCTCGCCGTCGGCGACGGCCGCCGGATCGATCTCGAGCAGCCGGTCGAGCGCCGCGCCGAGGCGCACGACGTCCAGCCCCCGGACCGCCGGACCACCCTCGATGACCACGGCCTCGAACGCGTCCCGGCGCGCCTGAAGGAGCGATCCGCCCGCGCGCGTCCAGAGCCCGAAGCGCCCCTGCCCACCCACGGCCATGCCTCCGCCGAACGTTTCGAGCAGCTCGGCCCGGCCGGCGGGCCGGACCGCGAACAGCTCCGGCATCCTGGCCTGCAGGGCCCTGACGCCCGCGTCCCCGATCGAGCGCACGATCCGGTGTGTCGGCAGGACGGTCAGGGGCTCGGCGGTCGTCTCGAGGAACAGCATCAGGAGGTAGTCGAAGGCCGGGTCCTCTTCGCACGAACGGCTCATCCGCCGCTCGTCGCGGTAGCGGAGGGCCGTCTCGTAGCGGTGGTGCCCGTCCGCGATCGTGATCGGCTCCGCGGCGGCGATCGCGATCAGCTCGGCGACCTGGTCGGCCTGCGGACCGTCGGCTTCGACGACCCACAACCGGTGCCGCACGCCGTCGTCGTCGCACACGTCGACCGTGGGCTTGGCCGCGGCCAACCGGGCCAGGATCGCGGCCGCGCGGCCGCTCTCGTCCTCGTACAGGCCAACGACCGGGCTCGTGTTGACGCCGGTCGCCCGCAGTAGGCGGTACCGATCCTCGCGGGCCGCGGCGAGTGTCCGCTCGTGCGGGAGCACGCCCGAACCGGCGATCAGGGGCTCCAGCCGCAGCCGGCCGAAGAAGCCACGCTGGGTCCTGGCCAGATCCGAGCCGGGAACGGTGTACTCCTGCTCGTAGACGTAGACGGCGGCGCGGGGGTCCTTGTGGAGCGTGCCGTCGGAGCGCCACGCCGCGAGCGTCCGGGCCGCCCGTCGGTAGCGGTCGTCCGCCTCGTCGCCGACCTCGTCGACCGGGGCGTCCAGTCGCACGACGTTCCGTGGATGGCGGGCAGCCAGGCGCGCCCGATCATCGGTGGACAGGACGTCATACGGTGGTGCGACCACATCGGTCAGGTCGCCGACGCTCTCTCCGGCGAAGCGGAGGGCACGGAACGGGCGGATCTGGGGCACGGTGTCCTCGGGCGGCCAGGGAGCGCGACCGGCGCCACGGGTGACGCCGCGGCGAGCTCCCCCGCAGAGTCGGCATCGTACGATAGCCGCGCTCGGCATGCCGTCGGCGGCTCGAGACTTCCTGTCGGGTCGCGCGCGCAACTTTTGGGGGGGCCGGGGCGTCGATGCTGGGACCAGATCCGTCATCCGTACCTGGAGTCCCCGTGCCCCATCGCACGTCGCCCCGGATCGTCCGGATCGCCGCCGTCCTCGGTGCCGCCTGGATCCTGGTCGTCGCCCCGCTGCGGGCAACCGCGCCGACAGCCCTCGCCGCCGATCCCCCGACGATGACCGCCCGCGTCCTCCTCCAGGGGCACGCCCGGATCGGGTCGTGGATCGCGATCGAGGTCCGGCTCCAGAACAACGGACCGGCGATCACCGGCGAGCTCCGGCTGCAGGGCGGGACGCAGGGCGGAACCCGCTATGCGATCGCCGTCGACCTGCCCAGCCCGTCGGACAAGACCTGGATCCTGCACGCCCAGCCGCCCTCGTTCGGCCAGCAGCTCGAGGTCGTCCTGGCAAGCGGCTCGAACACCGTCGCCCGCCAGAAAGTGGCCGTCACCATCCACGATCCCGGACAGCTCCTGGTCGGGGTCATCGCCGACAACGGCCCGGGGATCGTCGGCTCGCTCAGCCTGCCGGCCGTCCAGAACCAGCAGCCCGCGGTCGTGGTCCCGCTCAAGGTCGCCGATCTCCCGACGCGGATCGAGGCCTGGTCCGCCCTCGATTGCCTCGTCTGGCAGGACGTCGATGCCGCGACCCTGGCCCCGGATCAGCTTTCTGCGATGCGCGGCTGGCTCGCGCTCGGCGGTCGCCTGGTGATCGTCGGCGGGACTGCGGGCATCGGGGTCCTCGGCGGCTTCCCCGACGACATCCTCCCGTATCGTCCGACCTCGACCGTCGACGTCGCCCCGGCGTCGCTGTCCTCCCTTCTCGGCAGCCTGCCGGCGGAAACGTCCGACGTCCCGGCGATGGCCGGGGAGCTGGCGCACGGGCGCGCCCTCGCGTCGTCGGGCGATCGCGTCGTCGCCGCCGAGATGACCTACGGCAGCGGCTCGGTGACGATCCTCGGGATCGACCCGACCGTCGGCTGGATCGGTGCGTCGACCGCGGTCAAGACGCTCTGGCCGAACCTGATCCCACCCCGATCCGGCGGCTCCGTCGCGCTGGCCGACGACAGCCAGATCGTGACCGCGGTCAGCAACCTTCCGTCGCTGGCCCTGCCGCCGACCGGTGGGCTGCTCCTGCTCCTGATCGGCTACATCGCCCTGATCGGCCCGCTGAACTACCTCGTCCTGCGGCGCCTCGATCGGCGCGAGTGGGCGTGGTTCACGATGCCGATCCTGATCGTCGGCTTCGCCCTGGGTGCCTACGCGTTCGGATCGGCCCTCCGCGGCAGCAGCATCATCGTCAACGAGGTCGGCATCGTCCGCGGCGCTCCGGATGCGACCGAAGGGAGTGCCCAGGTCTATCTCGGCGTGTTCTCCCCGGCGCGCGGGACCTATCAAGTCGCCGTGCCTGGCGGGGCTCTCCTCTCCTCGCCGATCTCCGGCGACGTGTTCGGCGGGACCGGAGCGAGCCTCGACGTCCTCCAGGGCGACCCGCCCGGCGCGTCGCGGGTTCGCGACCTCGCGGTGGGGTTCGGATCGCTCCGCACGATCCGGGCCGAGTCGGCGGCGGCCGTGCCGAAGATCCACGCCGAGCTGAACCTGGTCAACGGCGTCCTGACCGGGTTCATCCGGAACGACTCGACCGTCACCCTCGAGAAGCCGTCCATCGTCCTCGGCACCAACGTGAAGGTGCTCCAGGACCTTGCCCCCGGCGCACAGGCGTCGGTCAGCGTGACGCTTGTCACATCACCGTTCGGGCAGGCCCTGTCGGATCGGATCTTCGGCCAGCTGTTCTTCGGCGACCCGACCGGTGCCAGCGAGATCACCCGCCGCGACCAGACGCGCCATCAGATCATCGACCAGTTGACCTACGACCCGATGTTCGGAAACCTCGGCACGCTCGATGCGGAGGGGCCCGTCATCCTCGCCTGGGGCCGGGCCGGGGTGCTTGACGTGCAGGTCGAGGGCCAGACGGCGAACCGCGTCGCGAACATCCTCTACTACATCCCGACCGCGATGGGCATCCACGGCAAGGTCGCGTTCACCGGCGACCTCATCACCGCGACGATGACCGGCACCGACGCCGCCTTCTTCAGCAAGGACCCGATGGCGATGAGCTTCGGACAAGGCAGCGTGTCGATGGCCTACCGGCCGATCGCCTTCGACGGCACCTTCACCGCCGAGCATCTCCGGCTCGCGGTGGGTTTCGGGCCCGAGGCGTCGATCGGCGGGGGCGGGGTCAAGGTCGAGCCGATCCCGGACGTCTGCCTCGATCCCAAGGCGAAGCACCCGACGACGTGTCCCCTGCCGCAACCGGCCGACCAGTTCGACGGGCTCCCGGAGGTCGAGGTCTTCGATCGGACCGGGACGGGCTCGTGGCATCGCCTGCCGCACATGCAGATGGGCCAGACCTACGATGTGGCCAACGCCGAGCGGTACGCCGACCCGGGCAGCGGCCAGGTCCTGATCCGGTTCGTCAACGAGCGCCAGGATCCGGTGAACATGTACCTCAGCATCTCGATCGAGGGGACCGTGAAGTGAGCGACGTGGTGGTCACCCGCGGGCTCGTCAAGCGCTATCCCGGGACGCTCGCCGTCGCCGGTCTCGATCTCGAGGTCGCGGAGGGCGAGATCTTCGGGCTCGTCGGCCCGAACGGCGCGGGCAAGACGACGACGCTGCGGATCCTCGCCACGCTCCTCGCTGCGACGTCCGGACAGGCCGAGGTCGCCGGGATCGACGTCCGCCGAAATCCCGACGCGGCGCGTCGCGTCCTCGGCTTCATGCCGGACGTGTTCGGGGTCTACGACGACATGAAGGTCTGGGAGTACCTCGACTTCTTCGCCCGCTGCTACGGGATCCCCGGGGCCAAACGACGGTCGATGATCCGGGACCTGCTCGACCTCGTCGACCTCGGCGACAAGCGCGATGCCTACGTCCAGGGCCTGTCGCGCGGCATGCAGCAGCGGCTGTGCCTCGCCCACACGCTCGTCCACGATCCGCAGGTCCTGCTCCTCGACGAGCCGGCTTCGGGCCTCGACCCGCGGGCCCGTGTCGAGCTCCGCGAGCTCCTCCGGGAGCTCCGTTCGCTCGGCAAGACGATCGTGATCAGCAGCCACATCCTGCCGGAGCTCGAGGAGCTCTGCACCTCTGTCGCGATCGTCGACCACGGCCAGGTCCTCGCCCACGGCAAGGTCAGCGACATCGAACGACGTCTTCGCTACGGGGCCGTCCTGCGCGTCCGCGTCCTTGGTGACGGCGAGGCAATCGAGACCGCGCGAGCGCACTTCGCAGCCGATGCGCGCGTCGCCTCCGTGG
>DATLVO010000240.1:0-11493 GCA_035577485.1 Verrucomicrobiia bacterium | reverse complement strand
CCGGAATGCCGATCGCCCAGTCGGGATGCGCGGCGAAGAGCTCGCTTCGCTCGCTGACCATCTCGGGCTCGATCCAGAGCCCGAACCGGAGGCCGAGCCCCTCGATCCGCCGGGCGAGGCCGTCGATGCCGTTCGGGAGCTTCCGCCGGTCGACGAACCAGTCGCCGAGCGAGGTCGTGTCGTCGTCGCGCTTGCCGAACCAGCCGTCGTCGAGCACGAACAGCTCGATCCCGAGGTCGCGGGCGACCGTGGCCATCGCGGCGAGCCGGTCCTCGTCGAAGTCGAAGTAGGTCCCCTCCCAGTTGTTGACGAGGATCGGCCGCGGCCGATCGCGCCAGGTCCCGCGCGCGAGGCGCTCCCGGAAGAGCCGGTGGAAGGCGTCGCTCATGCTGCCGAGGCCGTCGCCGGTCGCGACGACGATCGCCTCGGGCGTGGCGAACTCCGCGCCGGGCGGAAGGCTCCAGCCGAACGTCTCGGGGTCGATCCCGATCCGGACCCGGCTCGTGCCGAACGGCTCGACCTCGACCTCCGCGAGGAAGTTGCCGGAATACACGAGGCTGACCGCCACGACCTCGCCCTGCTCCTCGGTCGTCGTCGCACGGCGGAGGCACAGGAACGGGTTGTGGACGTGGGAGGTCGAGCCGCGCGAGCTCGAGATCGACTGCCGGCCAAGGACGAGCGAGCGGGACCGCAGGTGGTTCTCGCGGGCCCAGGCGCCGCCGAGGTGGACGAGCTCCCAGTCGGCATCGGGCAGGTCGAGGACGAGGCTCATCGCGCACGACAGGCGGACGGCTGCCGCTCCCTCGTTCCGGATGCGCGCGCTCCGGGCGATGGCCGGCCGGTCGCGGAAGATCGTGTACGAGAGGGTGACGACGACGCCGCTCGGACCGTCGGCGAGGTCGACCTCGAGGGTCTCCGCCTCGTCGTCGGTTTCGGCGTACGTCGAGGGCAGGCCGGCGATCGGCGGCTTGCGCGGCAGGATCCGGTGGCCGCGATAGGCGAGCGCGAGGACGGTCGAGCCGTCGGCTTGCTCGACGACGAGCCCGGGGACCCGGTAGTCGCCGCTGCCCGGCGTCGGGTACTCCATCGCGACCGGATCGCCGAGCCGGTTCGAGAAGCCGGCGAACGGCCGAGGCGACAGGTGCCGGTACGACCGGCCCGTCGCCAGCGGCGCTCCGAGATGGAGGAGCTCGAGAGCGCCGTTGTCGTGGACCGCGAGCACGTAGCTCAGCGATCCGTTGGCCAGGTGGAACTGGCGGCTCGCCGAATCCCACTCGATCATCGGGCCGGATCCACCCCGGACGCTCGCATCGACCACGCCCAGCGGTACGTCCCCGGCCCGACCAGGTAGCCGGGCAGCGTGTCCGGGCCGCAGCTGGCGGTGCCCAGGCCGCGATGGGCGGCGTCGATGTGGACAATCGTCTCCGGCCGGGCGACGAGATCGATGTCGTGGCCGGCCGCGGCGAGGTCGGCGGCCCGGTGGTGGGTGGCCGAGACCTGCAGCGGCGTGTCGAAGTCGAACCGAAGGCGGGGCCCCCCGGCGTCCCCGAGCTCCAAGCAGCGGACGTCGGCCCGACCGCCGTTCTCCTGCGGCCGGACGTAAGGCACCCCGAGGTCGGTGACGCTCGACTGCCAGCGTCCCAGCCGGGCGCCGCGTTTCCGATCCGGGTACGACTCGTGCGGTCCGCGGCCGAGCCAGGCCGCGGTCTCGAGCCCGGCGACCGTTTCGAGGACCGTCCCGACCAGGGCCAGGTCCGTGAGCTCGTCGGGGATCGTCACCCTCTCTGCGACCCGGATCGTGCCGTCGCCATCGGCGGTCAGCGCCTGCTCGTGGCGGATCACGATCCCCGACCCGGTCGCGAGCTCGGCGCGGACCACCGTCGTCGGGCCGTCGCGCTCGATCGCGATGAGCCTCCGGCGCAGCTCCGCGACGCCCCATTCCTCCCAGCGCCGGGCCATGCCGCCGATCCGATCGTTGTCGGTCGGGGCGCGCCAGAGGCACAGGGTCGGCGACACGGCGAGGAGGGGATGAACGAGGCGGCCCTCGGCATCGAGGGAGACCACGCCGGCCGCGGGCCCGGCTTCGGCGATGGCCTCGCGCGGCGCGCTCGGCGAGCCGATCGCCAGCTGGCCCCAGCAGACCTCCGTGCCCTTCGGCGCCCACGCCTCCTCGCCGGCGGTCAGGAACCGGATCGTGAGGAGCGTCTCGCCCCGCTCCGGTGGCGCGGTCCAGCCGGGGACGTCGACGGTGGCCCGCACGCCCGGCCCGACGGCCGGGAGCTCGAGGTCACCGTCCGCGATCGTCTCGCCCTCGACCGTGACCTCGAAGCGCGCGCTGAGCCATGACAGATCGCGCCAGTCCTGGCGATTCTCGAGCTCGACGCGGCCGCGTCGGAGGTCCTCGCCGGTGGCCACAACCCGGACGGGCGCCGCGAGCTGGCGGTGCTCGAACATCGCCGGCTTCGGCCGGCGGTCCGGCCAGACGAGGCCGTCAAGACAGAAGTTGCCGTCGTTCGGCCGGTCGCCGAAGTCGCCGCCGTAGGCCCAGCGGCGGCGTCCGTCGGGCAGCTCCTGGACGAGGCCGTGGTCCCAGAACTCCCAGATGAACCCGCCCTGGAGCCCCGGCGTGCTCTCGATCGCGTCCCAATACTCGGCGAGCGTCCCGTTGCTGTTGCCCATCGCATGGGAGTACTCGCACATGATCAGCGGGTAGCGCTGGGCGCCGGAGCGGCTGTGGGCGACGATCCCCTCGATCGTCGGGTACATCGGGCAGGCGAGGTCGCTCGCGAACTGGTCGGCCGCCCAGTCGAACTTGATCGATCCCTCGTAGTGGAGCGGCCGGGAGGGGTCGGCGCGACGGGCCCAGGCGGCGGCCGCATCGTGGTTGCGGCCGTAGCCGGACTCATTGCCCATCGACCACGCGACGATCGACGCATGGTTCCGGTCCCGCTCGATCAGCCGGGACACCCGGGTGACCCACTGGTTGAGGTACCGCGGGTCGTCGCAGAGGGTGCCCCAGAACGCATGCGACTCGATGTCGGCCTCGTCGACGACGTACATCCCGAGCTCGTCGGTCAGGTCGAGGAAGGCCGGATCGTTCGGGTAGTGCGACGTCCGGACGGCGTTGAACCCGAACTGCTTCATCGTCACGAGGTCGGCACGCAACGACTCCGCGCTCACGACGCGCCCGGTCCGCCGGTCGAAGTCGTGACGGTTCACGCCCCGGATGAAGACGCGCTTGCCGTTGATCAACAGGTCGCGTCCGACGATCTCGACGCGTCGGAATCCGATCCGGACGCCGGCCTCCTCGACCACCGCGCCGGCGGGGTCACGGAGAACGACCGTGAGCGTCTCGAGATGGGGGATCTCGGCCGACCACACCGCAGCCGACGGGACGCTGAGCCGATCCTCGACCCGGCCGACCGCCGGTGGGTCGAACCAGCGGTGGAGCGCCGGCCACTCGACCTCCGCTTCCGTCGGCGTCCGCGGGGCATGGGCGGCGGTCCGGGAGAGGAGGTCGGCCTCGCCCTGCGCGAACCGCCGACCCTGCTGCGGCGCGGCCGTTGACGGCACGTCGTAGCGGTGGGTCTGGCCGACGAGCCCGACCTCGACGGACCAGCCCGGTCCGGGGTCGCCGCCGGCAGCGCCGACGTCGACCCGGAGATCGACGGTGCCGGTCGTCCGATCGTCGGCAAGACCTCCGATCGCCTGGACGTCGGCGAGGTAGGTGTGGTTGGTTGCGTACAGGAACACCGAGCGGGTGATGCCGCCGTGCCACCACTGGTCCTGGTCCTCGACGTACGTCGCGTCCGACCACTTGACGACGCGGAGGGTCAGGCGATGGCCTCCCGGCGTGGCGACGCCGGTCACATCGAACTCCGCGGCGAGATGGGAGTCCTTGCTGATCCCGATCTCCTGGCCGTCGATCGAGACGATCAGCACGCTCTCGGCCGCACCGACGTGGAGGACGATCCGCCGGCCGCCCCACCCCGCGGCAATCTCGAGATCGCGTTCGTAGACGCCCGTCGGGTTGTCGTCGGGGATCGTCGGCGGGAAGCCCGGGAACGGCATCTGGACGTTCGTGTACTGGGGCCGGTCGTCGAAGCCTTGCATCGTCCAGCAGCCGGGGACGTCGGCCTCGCTCCAGTCCGGTCCGGGATCGGCGTCGGGGGAACGCAGCAGCTGGAACCGCCAGCGGCCGTCCAGCTCGAGACGCGCCGCCGGATCGTCGTGGCGGAGCGTGTGCATCGGCAGGCGGTGGAGGCTCGTGAGCTCCGGCGCCTGCCACGGCCGCAATCGCGTCGGCGCCCTCGTAACGACCCCGGTCACGAGCCGTCGAGCCAGCTGTGGGCGGGCTCCCAGCCGATGAGCTCCCGGGCCCGGCCGATCGCGAGGAGCGTCTCCCGGCCGCGGAGCGGCCGGCGCAACGGGACATCCGGGAACACCTCGGCCATCAGGTCGGCGCTGTCGCGCCGCATCGCGGTGTCGGCCGCGGCGAGGATGGCGATCTCGGCGCCGGTCAGGTCCGCCTCGAGCGCCTGGCGGATCGCCGCCGCGACGTCCCGTACGTCGATGTAGCCCCAGAGGTTCCACTTCCGGACCGTCGGGTCGTCCTGCCACGACGGGAACCGGGCGTAGTCGCCGGGCTCCATGATGTTCGAGATCCGGAACCCGAGGAATGCGATCCCGGTCTGTCGCGCCGTCTGCACGGCGAGGGTCTCGCTGATCAGCTTCGACAGCGCGTACGACGACTCCGGGCGCGGCGTGATCGTCTCGTCGATCGGGGCGAAGTCGGGCGGCCGGTCGAACGGCAGGCCGAGGACGGTCTCGCTCGAGGCCCAGATCACGCGCCCGACCTTCGCCGTCGCGGCGGCGTGGAAGACGTTCCACGTCGAGACGGTATTCACGCGGAACGTCTCGCCCTCCGGCCGCAGGCCGGGCGCCGGGATCGCCGCGAGATGGACGACCGCGTCGGCGCCGTGGACGACGTCCTGGACCTGCCCACCGTCGGTCAGGTCGGTCAGGACGAACAGGTAGTTCGGCGATCCGTCGGGGACGAGGTCGACGTTCACGACGTCGTGGCCGTGCTCGCGGAGGTCCCGGACGACCCACCGCCCGGCCTTGCCGCTGCCGCCCGTGACGACGATCCGCATCAGCCCGCCCTCTTGCCCCTAGCCCTTCGAGGAGCCGAGCGTGAGGCCGCTGATGAACTGCTTCTGGAGGGCGATGTAGACGACGATCGTCGGGATGGCCGCGAGCAGGGCGCCTGCCGCCAAGAGGTTCGTGTCGGTGAAGAACTGGCCCTGGAGGTTGTCGAGCGCCGAGGTGATCGGCCGTTTGTCGCCGCTCTTCATGAGGAGCAGCGCCCAGAAGAAGTCGTTGTAGATGAACGTGAATTCGAGGGTTGCGAGCGCGGCAAGGGCGGGCCGGCAGAGGGGCAAGATCACATTCCAGTAGATGCGCCAAACCGGCGCGCCGTCCGCGAGGGCCGCCTCGGTCAGCTCCCGCGACAGCGTCTTCATGTAGTTGCTGAGGACGAAGACGCAGAACCCGGTCTGGAAGACGATGTTGATCAGGATGACGCCGAGGAACTGGTCGTACAGGAGCTTGCCGTTGTCGGCGAACGGCCACGGAATCAGCTGGTAGAGCCGGTAGAGGGGCAGGATGATGACCTGGGCTGGCAGGAGGTTGCCGGCGGTGAACAGGATCAGCGCGACCAGGTTGAAGCGCCAACTGAACCGGGTCACGGCGAATGCCACCATCGAGGCGACGAACAGCGTGATGATCACGGCGGGGACCGCGATGATCAGGGAGTTCAGGTAGAACTGCGGAAAGTCTCCCTGCGTGAAGGCCTTGGTGAAATTGTCGATGCTGATCACGCGAGCGACCGAGATGTAGCCATAAGCGAGCGTGTCCGCATACGGTCGGAGGGCCGTATAGATCGCCCAGAGCAGCGGGAACAACCACGTCACGGCCATGAACGTCAGGAAGGCGACGAGCGCCACGCGCTGGGGCCGGATCCGGCGACGGATCGCTGGCCTCACCACGGTCGCGGCGGTTGCGGTCGTCAACGCCGTTCCTCCCGCATCGTTCGCGAGAGGAACGCGATGATCGGGATGAGGGAGATCAGGAGCAGGACAACCGCGATCGCCGACGCGAACCCGACCCGGTTGGACTCGCTGAGCCCGTTGTTCGTGATCAGGGTCGACAAGAGCTCGAGCCCGTTCTTGCCCTTGTTGATGATGTAGACGATGTCGAACGCCCGGAGGGCCTCGATCACCGTCACGACCACGATGACGACGTTGATCGGCGCCATGGCCGGGAACACGACCCGGATGAACGTCTGGCGCTCGCTGGCGCCGTCGACCTTGGCCGCCTCTCGCAGGGCCGGGTCGACGCTCTTCAGCCCGGCCAGGTAGATGACCATGATGTAGCCGACGTGACGCCAGCTCGTCGCGACGAGCGCCGCCCAGAGGTTGAGACTGGGGTTCCCCAGCCAGTCGATCAGGTTGTTGTCCTTCGTGCGGTTCAGCGCGTTGTTGATGAACCCCTGCTCCGGGGCGTACTGGAGGGTCCAGATGATCCCGATCACCGCCAGGGACAACACGACCGGCAGGTAGAAGATGCTCTGGTAGACGCGAGATCCGCGGAGCTCCCGATCGAGGAGGACCGCGAGGAACATTCCCAACGGCGTAGCGATGAACATCAGAAAGCCCAGCCAGATGAAGTTGTGCTGGAGGGCGGGCCAGAAGAACGGGTACGCGGTGAAGAGCGACTCGTAGTTCTTCAGGCCGATGACGTTCTTCTCGGTGATGCCGCCGATCCCGTTCCAGTTCGTGAACGAGAACGCCACGGAGACGAGGGTCGGGCCCCAGATCAGGGCCAGATCGAAAAACAGCGGCACGCCGACCATGAGTCCGAGGGTCAGCTTGTCGCGCCGCGTCAGCAGGCTGTATCGGCTCCGGAACGGCGCGGGCGCACGGGAAACTGCGACCCCCGTCGTCCCCGCCGGTTGGCCGGGGACGACGGGGGCGACGTCGGGTCGAAAGTCCGCCACTTCGCGGTCAGTCTACCGGCCGGCCCGCAGGCCGCCGCTTTCTACAGGGTGTCCCAGAAGTCCTGGATCTTCTTCTGGAGCGCGGCGATGTCCTGGTTGGGATCCTGGAGGAACTGGAGCAGGAACGCCTGCATCCCGTTCGGTCCGGCGAAGTTCGGATTCGTGTCACGATCGAGGAACTGGGTGATCCGCTGGGCCTGCCCGATGACCTCGGCAGCCTTCTTCTGGAGCGCCGTGTACCCGCTCGTGTCCGCGTCCTTTGCTGCGGCGATGTTGCTCTTGTCGGCCGACACCCACGCGACCTGCGTGTCGGGCTGGCCGAGGTGCTCGACGAAGGCCTTAGCCGCGTCGAGGTTCTTCGGGGCTTTGCTCAACGCGAACCCGTCGATCGGGGCGTCGAGCGCCTTCTCGGCGTCGTATTGCGTCCCGAAATCCGGATACGGGAAGAAATCGAGGTCGTCGAGGTCCGCCTGACCGGCCTGCTGGAATTGCTGCGACGTGAACATCCCATGGAAGTACATCGCGGCCTTCTTCTGGACGAGCGCGGTCGACGCGTCCTGCCAGATCCGGCCCGCGGCGCCCTCCTGGTGGAACGGGAGGATCTCCTTGAAGGTGTCGAAGACCGTCTTGACCTTCGGGTCCGACCACTTCTCTTTGCCGGCCATCAGGTCGACGTGGAACTGGTAGCCGTTGAGCCGCAGATTCAGGATGTCGAAGGTGCCCATCGCGGGCCAGCCGTCCTTGTCGCCGAAGGCGAATGGGATGAGGCCGTCGCCCTTGATCTTCGTGGCGAGCGTCTTGAGCTCGTCGAAGGTCTTGGGGATCGCGTAGCCCTTGTCCGCGAACAGGCTCTTCCGATAGAAGACCGCCCACGGATACAGGTAGATCGGGACGAAGTACTGCTTGCCGTCGTCGCCGGTCGAGCCGACCTTGAACGCGTCCGTGTAGTGCGGCTGGAGGTTTGCCCAGACGTCGCTGATGTCGTAGGCGAGGCCCTGGGCTGCGAAGAACCGCATCCGGAAGCCCGAGAACCAGGTCCAGACGTCGTCGGGCGTGCCCTGGAGATAGTTGCTGATCTGGTCCTGGAACGTGCCGTGCGCGACGGTATTGATCTTGACGGCGATGCCGGTCTTCGCGGTGAACGAGTCCGCGGCAGCCTGCATCGCCTTCTTCGGGACTTCATCGGAGTAGTTCGAGCCGAGCGTGACCTCACCACCGAGACTCGCGGCCGGCGCCGAGCCCGACGCGGCCGGCGCCGATCCGGCCGGCTGGGAGGCTCCGCCGGTGCTCGGCGACGGCGTGGCGCCCGGGCCACAGGCGGCGAGCAGGCTGGGGACCGTCGCCAGGCCGGCCACGCCGGCGATCCCGCCGAGCACGCGCCGGCGGCTGAGGAGCGGGTTGATGGGGGACGCTTCGTCCGCGGAGCGCGGCGCCTCGGGGTTCGCCATGGATTTCCTCCTCTGACCGCGTCCCTCGAGGGACGGATCTGCCCGTGCGAACAAACAGCGACAGGATCGAACAGATTGTCGGCGTCCCGTCCGGCCAATGTCAAGGCTTTGTGCGAAATCGTGTTCGATGTCGTTGACTTGTGGCGGGATGTGACGCAATCTCTCTTGTGGCTGATACCTGACCACCGGGAGCGCGGGAGGAACCCAGCGGCGTGACGAGCCTGTCCCAGTCCGTTCGGACGGCCACCGGGGGCGTCTGAACGTGCTCGCGCGTCAGCGCCAGACCGTGATCCTGGAGCGCGTCCGCGAGGACGGCGGCGTTCGCGTCGTGGAGCTCGCCCGCGATCTCGGCGTCTCCGACATGACGGTTCGCCGCGACCTCGAGCTGCTCGCCAATCGTGGCCTGATCGAGAAGGTCCACGGCGGTGCGACCTCCCGACCGGGCAGCGCCCTCTTCGAGCCGGGGTTCGCCGCCAAGTCCAGCCTCCAGCAGGCCGAGAAGGAGGCGATCGCCGACGCGGCCGTTGCCCTGGTCGCGCCCGGGACCGCGATCGGGATCTCGGCCGGGACGACGACGTACGCGCTCGCACGCAGGTTGGTCGATCTGGCCGACCTCACCGTCGTGACCAACTCGGTGCCCGTGGCCGACGTGCTCCACCGGGCGGGCCGGCGAGACCAGACGATCATCCTGACGGGGGGCGTCCGGACGCCGTCGGACGCGCTCGTCGGACCGTTCGCCGTGGCGGCGCTGCGGACGATCCACCTCGACCAGGTGTTCATGGGCGTCCACGGAATCGATCCCCGCTCGGGGTTCACCACGCCGAACGTCCTCGAGGCCGACACCGACCGGGCCCTCGTCGCGTCCGCCCGTCGTCTCGTGGTCGTCGCCGACTCGAGCAAATGGGGCGTGATCGGGATCAGCTCGATCGCCCGGCTCGACGAGGCGGACACGCTCGTGACGGACTCGGGGCTCAGCGCCGAGGCCCGCGAGATCGCGGCCGAGCAGGTCCGGGAGCTCGTCATCGCCCCGGTCGGGGAGGGCCGCGCGGACGGTGGCGGAGCTCCCGGCGACGAGGGCGAGCTGACCGCGGGCGCCGCCGCCGGGTCGCGATCTTGACGACCAAGCCCGGGCGGCGGAGCGGGCTGGGGACACGACGGGGCGCCGAGGCCGCGACCCCGCTCGCAGCGCTCGCCGGGGAGCCCCACCGGCGCTACAACCCGCTCCTCGACGAATGGGTGCTGGTCTCCGCGGAACGGACGCGGCGTCCGTGGCAGGGCCGCCAGGAGCCGCCGGCGAGCGGACCGGTCCAGGCGTATGACCCCACGTGCTACCTCTGTCCGGGCAATCGCCGCGCCGGCGGCGAGGCCAACCCGGACTACCCGTCGACCTTCGTGTTCACGAACGATTTCGCCGCCCTGCGACCCGACTCGCAGCCGTTCGCGCTCGAGGACGGGCTGCTTCGCGCGGAGGTCGAGCCGGGTACGTGCCGCGTCCTCTGCTTCTCGCGGCGACATGACCTGACGCTCGCGGCGATGACCGAGGAAGATGTCCGGGCCGTGATCGACCTGTGGGCCGACCAGACCGCCGAGCTCGGCGCCAGCTACCAATGGGTCCAGGTGTTCGAGAACCGGGGCGAGATGATGGGCGCGTCGAACCCCCATCCCCACGGCCAGATCTGGGCGGGCACGGCACTCCCGCACGATGCCGGACGCGAGGACCGGACGCAGCTCGCCCACCGAGTCGACCGCGGTTCGTCGCTCCTACTCGACTACGTCGGCCAGGAGGTCGGCGGGCCGCGAGTCGTCGACGAGAACGAGGACTGGCTGGCCGTCGTGCCGTTCTGGGCGGCCTGGCCGTACGAGACGCTGCTCATCGCGCGGGAGCCGACCCGCCGGCTGCCCGATCTCCAGGGTCCGCGGCGGCAGTCCCTTGCACGCATCCTCATCCGGCTGCTCGGGGCGTACGACGCCCTGTTCGGGCTGTCCTTTCCATACTCGATGGGCTGGCACCAGGCGCCGTTCCGCGGCCAGGCCGAGGAACACTGGCAGCTCCACGCCCACTTCTTTCCGCCGCTGCTGAGCGCGAACGTGCGCAAGTTCATGGTGGGATACGAGCTCCTCGCCGAGACGCAGCGCGACCTGACGGCGGAGCAGGCGGCGGACCGGCTGCGGGCGGCGCTGGCGCGGAGGGTCCCGTCCGAGGCGGCGCGATGAGGGCTCTCGTCTTCCGCGGGCCCGGGGAAATGCCCCTCGAGGATCGCCCGGACCCGCGACCCCGGCCCGGCCAGGTCGTGGTCGCGGTCCGCGCATCGGGGATCTGCGGATCCGACGTCCACGGCTTCGCCGGGGCGACCGGTCGTCGGCGGATCGGCGTCGTGATGGGTCACGAGGCGGCCGGCGAGGTCGCCTCGGTCGGTCGCGGCGTCACGTCGGTCCGGGCCGGCGATCGGGTCGTGCTCCGCTCGATCCTCCCATGCGGGCGGTGCGACCGATGCCGTCATGGCCAGCCGAATCTCTGCCTCGAGCGGCAGGGCATGGGAATGCATTTCGACGGCGCGTACGCCGAGCAGATCGTCGTCCCCGAGGCGCTCCTCCTGCCGCTGCCCGACTCCCTGAGCTTCCAGGAGGGCGCCCTCGTCGAGCCCCTTGCCGTCGCGATGCATGCCGTGAACATCACCCCGTTCGAGCTGACGGACGTCGTCGCCGTCGTTGGGGCGGGCGCCATCGGACTGCTGACACTCCTCGCCGCCCGGAACCGGGGAGCCGGCTCGATCATCGTCACGGACCGCGACGTGCATCGGCTCGAGGTCGCGCGGCTGCTCGGCGCCGACCGGGCGATCGACGTCGGCGCGTCCGATCCGGTCGAGGTCGTCGCCGCGGAGACCAACGGCCGGGGAGCCGACGTCGTCTTCGAAGCGGTCGGGATCGCGGCGACCGTCGCCCAGTCGATCGCGATCGCCCGCTCGGGCGGCAACGTAACGTGGATCG
>DATLVO010000239.1:0-7106 GCA_035577485.1 Verrucomicrobiia bacterium | reverse complement strand
GATCTGCGGCATCTGGGCGATGTGCCCGAACATGTCCGGCAGGTAGCCGACCGGCATCGCCGCCCCCAGAGACTCGGCGGCGTGCCAGCCGATCTCGAGGTTCCGGACGATCGTCTCACCGGAGACGAGGAACTCGTCCATGAGGATCTGCCACGGTCCGATCGCGAGCCGGCCCTCGGCGATCAGCCGCTCGATCCGGGCCCGCCCAGCCGGCCGGACCTCGACGTAGTCGTCGACGGTGGCGACCTGGCCGTCGAGGGTGAACGCGAGCCGCTCGTCCGCTTCCATCGAGTCGAGGAGCTCGTCGACCAGCTCCACGAGGCGCATCCGGAAGACCTGGAACGGCTCGTACCACTCACGATCCCAGTGGGTGTGGGGGACCAGATGGATGATCGCCGGGTCCGCCCGGGGATGGGTCGGTGGGAGCGTCGACGGCTCCGTCATGACCCGAGCGTCGCTGCTTCGCCGCCGATCGCGAGGCCGCGCAGGGCCGCGAGGCGGGCGATCGCCCGCTGGCAGGTGACGATGTCCGCGCGACCGTCGGCGATCCCGGTCCGCGGCGGCGCCCCGTCCCGGATCAGGTCCCGGAACGCGAGGAGCTCGGTCTCGAACGCTTCCTCGATCGCGTCGTAGACGACCGTCCGACGTGTCTCATCCCGGCCGGTCGAGACCGTCAGGCGCGTCGGCGCGTGGAGCCGGTACGGAGCCGGGAAGCGCAGCTCGACCGAGCCGCCGACGTGGTGGAAGCGGACGTCCTCGCGGTAGGCCGGGTAGTCCTCGAGGAAGTGCCAGCCGATCGTGACCCGGGACCCGTCGGCGAGGCGGCCCGCGAGCGCGACGGATCCAGGCGAGGCGCCGTCGGGCCAGGTCTCGAGGCGGTCGATCGCGACGATGTCACCGGCCACCGCCCGGATGACCGAGAGCTCGTGGACGATGCTGCCGAGGAGGATGCCGCCGTACAGCGGGCCGAGCTCGTCCGCGAGATCCGGGCCGATCGCCCGCCCGACCAGGCCGGCCGTGGCGGCCCGAAGGGCGGCGAGGGTTGCCGGGTCGACGTCGGTCGGTGGCGGCAGGAGATGGGCGAAGGCCAGCTGCGATTCGCTGGTCGGGTGGAGAACCGTGACCTCGATCGCGCGCAGCGGCCCGAGCCCCGACGCGGGATCGCCGGCGATCCGGGCCGCCTCGACGACGGCCGGGTCGAAGACCTTCATGTAGCCGAGCAGGAGCCGCCCGGCGTTCGGCGATGCGGCGAGGGCATCGGCCTCCGCGACCGTGAACGCCAGCGGCTTCTCGCACAGGACGGGGACCCCGCGCTCGAGGGCGGCGAGGGCAGCGGACCCGTGGGAGCCCGACGTGAGGATCACGAGCCCATCGAGCGCGCCGCCGTCGAGGAGCGCCTCGACGCTCGGGAACCGGCCGGCCTCCGGGACGCGGTAGCGATCGCCGATCGCTGCGAGGAGGGCCGGCGACAGGTCACACAGCCCGGCGATCTGGAACGTGTCGGCGAGCCGGTCGAGGAGCGGCAGGTGGACGGCCTGAGCGACCGCACCGAGCCCGGCCACGCCGATCCGCAGGCGCTCGCCGGAGGGTGGGCGTGGGGATGTCATCGCGACGGAGTCTAGGGGATGGCATCGTGCCGCCCGGATGTCCGCTGGCGTCGGGTGGCCCGAAGCATCCCGTCGGCCAGTCGCGAATCCGGTTTGACCCGGCCCCATGTCCGCCGCCAGACTCTCCGGTCATGACCGACCAGCCCTCGATCTCACCGGGCGGGGCGCCCGACTGGCGCGATGGCGTGATCTACCAGGTCTACCCGCGGAGCTTCGCCGACCACGACGGCAACGGCGTCGGCGACCTGTCCGGGATCATCGACCACCTCGACCACTTCGGACCCGAGGGCCTCCCGATCGAGGCGATCTGGCTTTCGCCGATCTACCCGTCGCCGGGCCGCGACCTCGGCTACGACGTGAGCGACCACACGAAGGTCGACCCGCTCCTGGGCGCCGAAGCCGATTTCGACCGGCTCGTCGCCGAGTCGCACCGGCGGGGGATCAAGGTGATCCTCGATCTCGTGATGAACCACACGAGCGACGAGCACCCGTGGTTCGTCGCCTCACGGGCGTCGCGCGAGGGGCCCTACGCCGACTTCTACCTCTGGCGCGACCCGTCGGGCTGGGATGACGAGGGCCAGCCGCGGCCGCCCAACAACTGGGTGTCGTTCTTCGGCGGCCCTGGCTGGGAGTGGGTGCCGGCGCGCGGCCAGTTCTACTACCACACGTTCCTCGTCGGCCAGCCGGAGCTGAACTGGCGGAACCCCGCCGTCGAGGCCGCCCAGTGGGACATGGTCCGGGGCTGGCTGGCCCGCGGCGTCGACGGCTTCCGGCTCGACGTCTTCAACGCGTTCCTCAAGGATCCTGAGCTCCGCTCGAACCCCGTGCTCGAGGGCGGCAACTCGCCCTGGAACCGGCTCGACCACCGCTACGACCTCGACCAGCCCGATTTCCCCGACCTGATCGAGCGCTTCCGGGCGATCGTGGACGAGCAGCCCGGGCGGATGACGATCGGCGAGCTGTTCTCGCGCGAGACGGCCCTGGCGGCGAAGTACGCCCGCGACCACCACATCGTCTTCGACTGGTCGCTGATGGAGTCTCCGTGGACCGCGACGGCGTTCGGGGCCGCGATGGACCTTCGGGAGGAGACGTTCGGGCCCGATCGCTGGCCGACGATGGCGCTCTCGAACCACGATCGCGAGCGCCAGGCCACGCGCCTGTCGACTTCCGTCGGGCGCGACCGCGAGCCCGATCGCGACGCGATCGCCAAGGCCGCCGCGGTCGTCGTCCTCGCGGTCCGCGGGACGGCGTTCCTGTACTACGGCGAGGAGATCGGGATGGTCGACGTCGACATCCCCCGCGAGGAGATCGTCGATCCGCCGGCCCTGCTGGCCGGCCCCGACTTCCCCTGGTACGACCGGTCCCGATGCCGGACGCCGATGCAGTGGACGGACGGCCCACACGCCGGGTTCACGACCGGCCGGCCGTGGATCCGGGTCGCTCCCGACGCCCACGAACGGAACGTCGCGCGGGAGGCAACGGATCCCGATTCCGTCTTCGCGACGTACCGCCGCCTGCTCGCGTTCCGACGGACGGCCGGGGCACTGCAGCGCGGCCTGATGCGCCGCCTGGACAGCGGGGATCCCGACGTCCTCGCGTGGCTGCGTGGGTCAGGCGACGAGGCCCTCCTCGTCGTCGTGAGCTTCGTCGGCGAGGAGCGAGCCATCGACGTCGGATCGATCGCGCCCGGATCGTGGGCGGGCCGCGTCGGCACGCACCGCCAGCCGTCGACGGTCGACGCCGGCGGCGTGCTCCGCCTCCGCCCGGACGAGGCGGTCATCCTCGCCCGGACCGGCGCCTGACCGCGGATCGTTGGACCGGCGGCTGAGCCGCGACTCGTCAGCGCACATCGCCGAACGTACCCCTGACAGAGCGGTCGGAGCCGCTGCTACCATGACCCGCGTCGGCCTCGATCAACGGAGTCACTCGTGCCGCTCGATTTCCTGAAGCGCCGGAACGCCGGAGAGACGCCTGCCCAGCCGGTCGCCGCGGCACGGGGCCCCGTCACGCGCGGCCCGATCACCCTCCCCGAGGAGATCGTCGCCCAGGAGTACCAGCTCAAGCTCTATTACGCGGGCAAGACGAGCGAGGGCGTGCGGATGAGCGCCGGCCCGAACGCGATGGCCGAGCTCCCGTCGATGCTCCACGGCCTGGCCCGGACGGAGATCGAGGTCGTCGAGCCGCTCCCGATCGAGTTCAGCCAGGCGACCCCGGTGATCGCCCGGCCGTCCGAGGCGATGCAGTGGCTGAACGCCCACCACGTCCACTCCCCGGTGACGCGGCACGCGCTCGTCGTCCTCGAGTCGATCGACGCGATCGACCTCGCCTTCGACACGTTCGTCTGCACCCTGCTCGACGGGGAGGTCGACACGTCGGGATATCCCGACTACAGCGCCGTCGTCGGCGGTGTGGCCTCGCACTGGGACGAGGCCACGGGCGACATGATCGTCCGATCGGTGGTCGGTTGGGGCGGCAAGGGCGTTCGCGGCGACACCGACCGGATTGCGGCCAAGCTGCTCGCCGGCATCCTCACCAACGTCCTCGCCAATCAGTACGCCCTCGGTCTGACGGCGATCGACCGGCCGGTCCCGGCGGCCGGTCGCGGTGGCCTGGTCTGCGCCCACTGCGGGTTCGCGTCGGCCCACGAGCGGGCGTTCTACTGCCCGAAGTGCGGCATGCGCCTCCTCCGCGGCTAGCGGCCGCAGCCCAGCGCCGATCCATGCCGACCTACGACTACATCTGCCCGAACGGCCATCGGTTCGAGGTCATCCACTCGGTCACCGCCGACGGCCCGACCAGCTGCCCGGTGTGTGGCGCAGGGCCCGTCCGGAAGGCGTTCTCGGCGCCCACGATCCATTTCCGCGGCAGTGGCTGGGCGAAGAAGGACCGCAGCTCCGCCTCACGCTCGGCCTCCAAGGCGGCGTCGGCCGCGGCGGAGAGCGGATCGAGCTCGGGCTCCGATGCCGGAGGCGGCGGCGACTCAGGGTCCGGCAAGGCGAAGGCCTCGGGTGGCGATGGCGCGTCGAGCTCGGAGGCGAAGCCCGCGTCCGGCAAGACGCCGGCCGGCGACAGCGGGAAGACCAGCGGATCCCCGAGCTCATCCGGACCCGCAGCCGACTGAGATGCCGACATCCGCCGCCGACTGGATCAGCCTCGCCGAGGCGGCGCAGATCCTCGAGGCCGCCAATGTCCGGTTCCGCCCGTCGACGATCGGTGGCTGGGCGCGGACCGGCAAGCTCCAGAGCATCAAGCTCGGCGGCCGCCGGTTCGTCCGGCGCGGCGAGGTGAAGGCCCTCCTGTCACCGCCGAGGCGGGTCCGGGCGAGCGACCTCCAGCCGTCCCTGTTCGCGGAGATCACGGACTGACGCAGGATCCGGTCCAACCACGTGCGTCGCGGTGGACCGCCGCCCGGTCAGCGCTCGCCCCCGTGGCCGGCCATCCGCACTTCGTGACCATCCGGCGGGTGATCGACCGGTACAACGCCGCCGACGGGCTGCTTCTGGCCTCAGGACTCGCGTTCCACGCGACCCTCACTCTCGTGCCCCACGCCCTGCTGATCGCTGCGATCGCCGGAGTGGTCCTGACCGATCCCGAGAGCCGACGGCGCTTCATCGAGGCCATCGTGACGTTTGCTCCGCCCCTGGCCGGGGCGGTCGACGAGATCGTCCGCGGCCTGATGACGGCACCACCCACGCTGTCGATCATCGGCATCACTCTCGCGATCTGGGGAACGTCGCGCCTGTTCGCCTCGCTCGAAGTGGCCGTCAGCCGGGTGTTCGCCGCTTCGACGCAACGCAGCTACATCCATCGGACGGTTCGTCGGATCGGCGCCGTCGCGGTCGTGGCGGTGGTTGTCACCGTTGCCCTGTTCGCGATCCCGATCCTGTCGCTCGTCGGCGACGTGATCCGTGCGACGGGCCCGGCCGAGAGCGTCCTGACAACGGCCGTCCTCCTGCTCCTCGCGCTGGTTCTCGCCACGGCGGCGATGGCGTCGCTCTACCGCGTTCTGCCCCACACCGTCCCCAGCTGGTGGGCGATCGTCCTACCGTCGGCGGGCGTCGCGGTCGGGCTGCTCTCGATCACGCGGGCGTTCACGCTCGTCGCCCCGAGGCTCTTCGACTCGAACGCCTTCTACGGGACGCTCGGCACCCTGTTTCTGGGCCTGACGTGGCTCAACCTGGTCTTCGTCATCGTCCTGCTCGGCGCGGCGTGGGTTGCCGAGCGGGCGGTGATCGAGCGAGCGGTCGCGGACTCGCTGCCCTAGGAGACGAGCCGCCGAAGGCTCGTCCGGGACTCAGCCCTGGCGGCTACCGCAGCGTCGACAGAACCGGGCGGTCGCCGAGAGCGACAGTCCGCAGTTCGAGCAAGGCTGGACGCCGGCGATCGGCGCCGTCGGTCCGACCGGGGCGAGGACCTCCTGCGCGGAGGCGGCCCAGAGGGCGTCGCTGGATGCCCGCGACCGATTCGCCAGCAGGGCCATGCTCGGCGATTCCGTCCAATCGGCCTGGGTCGGCCATTGCGGTTCGGCCGTTGCCTGAGGGGTCACGGCCGGCGGTGGCGCGATCGGCGCGACGGGCGGGACCGGCGTCTGCTCGCTCGGGGCGGACTGGTCGGGGGCGAAGATCCGCCACGTGGGCTGCTCGATGCGGTCCTCGCGTGGCAGCTCGGGCTCCACGGGTGCCTGAGCGGCGGCGGCGAGCGGCTCCGGCTCGGGCGCCACAGTCTCCGCGGCCACCGGCTCGGGAGCAATGGGCTCGGGCGCGACGGGCTCCGGCTCGGGTGCGACGACGGGCTCGGGCGCGGCGGCGACCGGCTCCGGCTGGGCCGCTTCGGGCTCGATCGCCATCGCCTCCGGCTCCGTGATGGGCGACGCGGCGGCCGCCGGCGCGACCGGCTCCGGGGTCGCATCGGTGAGAGCGGCTTCGTACGCCTCGAGCTCGGCGTCGATGTTCTGGCCCGGCCGGAAGCGCCCGAGCAGCAGGGAGGTGTGGCTCGCCAGTGTCGATGCCTGGTCGGCGACCGGATCGACCGCGGTATCGTCGACGGGCTGCTCCGCGGCGGCCGGCGATGCTTCGGCCGCGACGCCGTCGACCGGAACCGGCTCGGAAGCCGCGGCAGCGGGCTCAGCAGCGACCGGCTCCGCGGGCGCGTCGGCGGCCCGGTCCGGCATCAGGAAGGACAGCCGAGCCCCGAGGTCGATGTCCTCGACCGGTTCGAGAGCAGGTTCGAGATCCGGGGCGGCGCCGCTCGTGGGCTCCGCCTCGTCGGCGTGGGCGCCCGTCCCGTTTCCGCTGCCATTTCCGCTGTGGCTCGCGAGGATCGTCTCGAGCGAGGGCAGGTCGGCCGCGGGCAGGTCGGCCGTCGGCCAGGCCTCGGCGGCGAGCTGGACCTGCTCGAACGGGACGTCGTTGGGGAACGGCGCGGGCAGGATCTCCTGGCCGAGATGCGGGGCGCACGTCAGGCAGCGACCCTCGGCCGGGTTCCAGCAGTTACCGCACG
>DATLVO010000238.1:0-16001 GCA_035577485.1 Verrucomicrobiia bacterium | reverse complement strand
GCCACTCAGGGACGCGTCAGGACGGCCCGACCCCTCGAACTCGTGCTGCGGTCACTCGCTGTCAATCGTCCGCAGCTAATCGTGGCCCGTGGCGGGCCGTCTCCGCCCGACATGGGTTCCGAATGCGCCCCACATTGGCGTATGACCGGATTCGAGATGGCGGTCGTGCGCCGCCCGAGATCCCGTAGCTGCCGCTCAGGGGCGCTCGCCCAATGCGATCGTGAGTGGCGTATGGCGAAGATCCGGGGCTGGGCTTGGGGGCTGGAGGGCTGGGGGCTGGGCGCGCTTGTCGCGTGGCGCGCGGCAGGGAGCAGCCCGGAACCGCTTTGCCAATGCGGCGTCGTCGGCTAGAATTCGCGATCCGAACGGTCGTTCGGTCCTGTGGGGATGTGTGGATTCGACAGGGTCCGGCTACCGGGGAACGCGAGCCGAGGATGCTGCTCAGGCCTCGTTAATCAGGCAGCAAAACGAAGTACCTGGCAACCGCCAGTCGACTCTCGCCCTCGCTGCGTAAGCAGCTAGTGTGAGCGTGGAAGCCACCTCGTCCCCGCGGGTGGTGGAAGCGTCATTCAGCGGGGATGCGCACCGGGTGAGCGTCGCGTAGCTCGGTGACAAGCCCGATCTAGGGACACGTGACTGGACCGACCGGCAGGGTGCCGATGCCCGTTCGGCCGGTCGACGACAAACCATCGGACACGCTCGTAGTGGTCTCCGGCGAAGGGTTCTGGACGGGGAGTTCGACTCTCCCCCATCTCCACCACGAAGTTCCGGTCCGGGACGAGGTGTCGCTTCCGGTGAAGGATGGCCAGGTTGGCCAGGGTTTGGACGAATCCTCTCGCGGCCACAGTTCCGACGAATGGAGTCCACGCCGTTGGCGGATGGTGGGCCGGTCCTCCGGGGGTAGACCCCACGGGCGCTCGCACAGGCGTGAGCGCCGCAGGCGTTACGGACGCTGATGGGGATCGATCGAGCCCCTCGTGCGCAGCCTGGCCGCGGCGGCTCCGCGTGTCCGGGGCGCATGCCGGCTGCTGGAGCGGCGAGGCCTGACGACGTCAATCGGGCCCTGGAGCGCTACGGCTTGGCATTGGCCCGCGTTCCGCTGGCAATCACCCTCGTCGATCTCGAGGACCTCAAGGTCCGGGCGATCACGGAGGCCAGCCACCGGTTCCTGGGGTTGCCGAGGGAACGAGTGGTGAACTCGCCGGTGGTGAACCTTCTGGATCCGGGTGATCGATCGGCCGGACTGGCGGCGCTCGAGGCCCTTCGATCCGGCGCGATCGAGTTCTACCGGGCGCATCGCCACGTCGTCGGACCGGCCACGCCGAAGACGGGGTACTGTGCCTGGGCGCGTGCAGTCGACATCGCCGGTAAACGCTTCGCCCTCGTCCGATGGGTCGACCCGCGGGTCCCCGGGGGTCCCGAGGCGGTTCGCGACATCCTCGGTCAAGCCTCGGCGATCACGTTCACCTCGCCCCAGGGCATCGTCAGGGATGCCATCGCAGGTCCCGATACCTCCCTCGGTATCGCGCCCGCCGACCTTGTCGGTCGCTCCCTCGTGCCTGCGGCAGGTGTTGACAACCTGGTGGATCTCGGCAGGTGGCAGGCAGCCCGAATTGACGCGGTGTCGATCGCCTACTCGGTCGCCGTCCCGAGCCGCTCACGCGGCACCGTCGAGCTCGAGGCCGTCGCGACGGTGCTGGCGAAGCCACCTGGCTGGCTCGTCATCCTCGTCGCCATGCAGCCGCTGAAGGCCACGCGTGAGGTCGAGCTGGAGCGCCATCTCTGGCGGATCGCGGCCGAGATCGACGCGAGCGGAATCCTGCATGAGGCATCAGCCACGCCTGGCCTGGCCCTGGCTCGAATCCCGGACGCGGCTGCGCTGACCCCGCGGCAGTGGGAGGTCCTCCGGCGAATCGCTTCTGGCCAGCGGGTGCCGACGATCGCGGCCGAGCTGTTCATTTCGCAATCGACCGTCCGCAACCACCTGACGGCGATCTTCGACCGGTTCGGCGTTCACTCGCAGCCGGAGCTGCTCGCGAGGCTCGCCGAACCCATCGGTTCGTCCAGCGATCAGGACGCCCTGCCCATACCCTGAGGCCGCGGCGGGCCAGAGCCGACCTGATTGCCGAATGGCAGTCGCCTCACGGATCCGCGCATCGATCACGCATGGTCCCTCGCCACCGCGATCGAGCGGCGGATCAGGTGAACGAGCTGAGGCCCGCGCCGATCTGCTCGAGGACGGACACGACATCGGAACCGATCGGGCCGATCCCGAGCAGCACGACCGCGAGCAGCTCGCGGCGGCGCCGAAGGACCCGCTCGCGGATCGCCCGCCCCGCGTCGGTCAAACTCACCCGGGTCACGCGTCGGTCACGGTCATCCTTGCGGGTCGTGACGAGGCCGCGGCGGGCCAGGCGACCGACGAGCCGGCTCAGGGGCGAGATCTCGGCGCCGAGCCTGCCGGCGATCTCCGACACGGTCGCTCCGCCCGATTGCTGACCGACGATCACGAGGACCCGCCACTGCACGAAGGTCAGGTCGAGCTCGATCGCCGACACCGCTAGGGCCGTGACCGCGACGGAGCCCAGGGCGACGGCCTCGAGGGCCGCCTGGGCGCGTTCGCTCGGCTCGTGTGCCCCGGTCACGAGCGGACCATAGCGGGTCGCGTGGCGCCGGTGCAACGTCGGCGCGCCGGTAGTGTCCACGTGGACACGAAAGTCCCATGGCCGAGCGCCGGGTGGGGGATGGCGATGGCCGGGCGGGCCGAGCAGGGTATGACCGATCCTCCCGCATCGTGATCGTGGAGGCGCACCGGAGAGTGGACACATGAGCTTCGTCGTCAATCGGTTGGCCGCTCTGCGGCGCCACATCCAGCGGACCGACGGTCAGGGTCTCGCCGAGTACGCGCTGATCCTCGCCCTCATCGCCATCGTCGCCATCATCGCGCTCATCTTTCTGGGCAATCAGGTCAGCACGATCCTGAGCACGGTCGGGTCCTCGATCTAGGAGGTCCCACCCCCGAGTCGATCAAGGGCCGCGCCGGAAGGCGCGGCCCTTCTTCGTGAGCGCCCGGCGCGGGCGATGAGCCGAAGAGACCCGCCTTGGCATCAGCCGAAGAGACCGACCTTGCTGAACTCGGGCAGCGTCCAGCCGTGGAGCGCGGCCCAGCCCAGGTAGCCGATCAACGTCACGATGCTCGACACGAGGACGAACGTCGCGACCGGATCCCGGCCGGGCTCGCGACGCACGCGGACGGCGCTCCAGGCGAGGAAGAGCAGCGAGGCGGGGATGCCGAGCGCCGTCGTGACGCCCTCGACGGTCACGAGGAAGAAGGTCACGCCGTGGATCGCACCTGCGGCGATCGCCATCGGCCGCCGCGCGGCGACTGCGGCGATCGCCATCGGCCGCCGCGCGGCGACGGAGGCGCCCGCGATCGGGCGCCCGGTGGTCGCGGCGCCCCCGCGCGTCGCCGCGGCGGTCCCCGCCGTCGCCGCCAGCATCAGGACCGTCAGCGCGACCCAGGCCGCGTGCCACAGCCAGTGGCCGAGCGTCTCGTCGAGCCAGTGGTCGAGGTCGCCCGGAACGGTCCCGTAGAAGGCCTCCGCTCCGTCATGCGAGAAGGCGTCGCCGATCGCGTTCGCGGCGAGGTGGATGCCCTGGCCCTCGATCCAGACCGCACCGATCACGAGGAACGCGACCATCGGCCGACCCCGGAGGCCGGCGCCGGCCTCGAACACGCGCCATGCGAGCGGGAGCACGAAGACCGGGGTCAGAAGGTCGGCCAGCTCCTGGAGGGTGAACGCGACCGGTGGCCCGATCGATGCCTTCAGGTAGGGCGGGACGAGCAGGAAGACTGCGACGGCGACCGCGTATGCGAGCAACGCCGCCGGCATGCGGTCGGGACGAGGACTGCTGTCGAGTCCGGCCATGGCGACCTCCGGACGGATCCACGGGCCGTGGTGGTCGAACTGTCGCTCCGGCGGTCAGGTCATGCAAGATCGGGCGCGGTCGATCGATCGTCGGCCGCGCCCGTGATCGCGTCGCCTAGTGGCCGCGCCGCCCGATCGAGACGGCGTTGCCGAGCCCGTTGACGGCCGCGTCGCGGGATGCCACCGGGTCCACCCCGAACTGCTGCTCGATCGTCCGCAGGATCGACGTCGTGTCGTAGACCGTGTGGTCGACGCCCGACGAGATGAACGAGCGGGCGATGAGGATCGCCGGGACCCGGGTTCCAGGTCCCCACTGGTCGTGGGCGCCGACGGTGCTGCCCATGCCGGGCGGCGGGACGTGGTCCCACTGCCCGCCGAACTCGTCGTAGGTCACGACGATCAGGGTGTTCCCGGCCTGCGGGCCGGACTCGATCGCCTGGATCAGGTCGACGAGGTGGTCGCTGCCGCGAGGCTCGCTCGTGTAACCCGGGTGCTCGTTCTCGAGCCCGAGCGGCTTGACGAAGCTGACGCTGGGCAGCGAGCCGGCCTTGACGTCCGCCAGGAAGTTCTGCTCGTCCTGGAGATGGGCCCGGTCGGGCTGGCCCGGCGCATACCGGGCGTAGTAGTTGAACGGCTGGTGGTGGGTCTGGAACGACTTGTCGGGGCAGTACGGGAAGCCGCCGTGCCCGGCGAGGTCGTTCGGGGCCGGGGCGCTGTTGGGATCGCCGCAGGTCGGACCCGCGCCGTTCGTCCAGCCGAGGCCGGCCTGGTTGCCGTTGGCGTTGTCCCAACCGCCGGAGTACCAGGCCCAGCTGACGCCGGCATCGGTGAGCCGATCGCCGATCGTCAGGTCGACCTTGGTGTCGTCGACGAGCGGCATCTTCAGGCCGAAGGCGCTCGTCGGCTGGAAGGGCGGCTGGGTCGTGTTCACCGCGAAGTCGCCGCAGGCGAATCCGGCGACGGTCGTCGGCAGGCCGCAGGCCTGGGTGTCCGTGCCGTCGACGACGGTCGAAATCGTCGGCGTGTAGAGGGGGTAGGTCTTGTTCGGGAAGCCGTTCGCGTCGAGGACGGAGTGCGACCCGCCGGCGAACGGCGGCGCCGCGGCCGCGATCAGGTACTGGTGGTTGAGGAAGCTGCCGCCGAAGGCCGCCTGGAAGAAGCGGTCCGCGATCACGTAGCGCGGTGCGCCATTGCCGTGGAGGTACTCGTAGATCGGCAGCTGGGTCGTGTCGTAGACGCCCATTGTCATGCCGGCGGAGTCGCTGCCGGTGACGTAGCGATCCTGCTTGCCACCGTCGAGCTGGTACTGCTCCTGATAGAAGCGGTGGACCAGGTCGCGGGTGCATCCGCCGGGGAGACCGGCGGGCGCGAGGATCCCGAACGTGTTCGCGAAGAGGTGGTTCTCGTCGGGGCAGGTTTGCGCGTCGGCCGGGACGACGGCATCGATGCTGTACGGGGCGTTGCCGTAGTGGTAGGCGGTGGTCGGCTTGCCGGCGCCGAACGAGAACGTCGTCGCGCTGCAATCGGGCGAGAGCGGCGGCGACATGAAGTTCACGTCGCTCATCAGGAGACAGTCGTAGGGCGTGCCGTCCTGAGCGACCTGTGTCGTGTGGGCGGCGTCCGCGTCGGATACGCCCGTCACGTGCTGTCCGGCGACATCCCCCCAGTGGCCGTACAGGTTGTCGAAGCTGTGGTTCTCCTCGTAGATCACCACGATGTGCTTGAAGTGACCGAGCGGGCCCTCAGTCGCGGCCACGGCCGGGCCGGCCGCGGTGAGGGTCAGGGACGCGAGGGCGAGCGATACGCCAAACGCGCGGAAGCGGCCAATCCGATGGTGCACGGAACTCCTCCTCCGGGGCACGAGCGGTAGGGAAGGGCAGGATACCGCTGCCCTTGTTGGCGCGTGATGTGCGCGGGATCAACCGTTGATGACGGAGCGACGGATGGTGGGCGGTCGCTCGGCCGGGCTCAGGTCGCGATCGGTGCCGGGACGGGGGCCGTCGACTGGCGGACGACGAGCGTCGGAGCAACGATCACGTCGTCGACCCGACCCATCGCCTCGCCTCGCTCGATCATGTCGAGGAGCATGTCGGCCGCGATCCGCCCCATCTCGACGCCGGACTGGCTGATCGTCGTGAGCGGCGGGATCGTGAACGACGCGATGTCGATGTCGTCGAAGCCGACGATCGAGAGCTGATCGGGGACGACGATCCGGGCCTGGAACGCCGCCTGGAGGAGCCCGATCGCGATCGTGTCGGACGCCGCGAACACCGCCGTCGGCCGGCTCGGCCGGTCGAAGTGGCCGAAGAGCTCGCGCCCGAGCCGATAGCTCGGCTCCGGGTCGGGCTGCGTCGTGAAATAGACCCGCATCCGGTCGCCGAGCCCCCGCTCGGTCATGAACCGCTCGTAGACCCGGGCCCGGACGGGGCCGTCCGCCATCCGCTCGTCGGCGACGCAGACGATGCTCCGGTGGCCGAGATCCCAGAGGTGCTCGAGGGCGAGGATCGTGCCCCGCTCGTTGTCGACATACACGCCGGGCACCCGACGCGGACCCACCCGGTCGCTCACGCCGACGACGTGATCGTGGCGGTCGGCGAGGTCGTCGATCGCCGCGTCGCCGCCCTTGATGTCGCCCATGACGAGGATCCCGTCGGCGTGGGACTGCTCGAACATCGAGCCGTAGATCGCGGCGACGTCCGGCTGGTAGTCGACATGGCCCAGGAAGAGGCGGTATCCACGGAGCTGGGCGACGCGGTTGACGCCGCGGAGGACCTGGGCATGGAACGGGTCGGAGATATCCCGGACGATCACCCCGAGCAGGGAGCTGCTGCTGCCGCGCAGGGCGCGGGCGAGGAGATTCGGCTTGTAGCCGAGGTCCTTCGCGGCCGCGAGAATCCGCTCCCGCGTCGCCTCTCGGACCGGCACGCCGGTCTCGCGGCCGTTGAGGATCCGGGACACGGTCGTGATCGAGACACCGGCCCGGGAGGCGACGTCACGGAGGGTGATCGTCCCGCTCGCTACCTTCATCCCGGCTCGTCCCTCCGACCGCTTGACACCGCGGACTATCGTTCCGATTGAACGAAAACGTCAAGCGTTATCGTTAAGCCTGCCGTCCCGGCGCCGACCGCCGGTGATGTGGGCCAGCCGCGCGTCGAAGGTCAGCAGCCCCTCTGTCCGGAGGATCGGTGGACGACTTCCCACGCTTCGATCTCGACGGCCGCGTCGCGCTCGTGACCGGCGCCTCGCGGGGCCTCGGTCGAGCGATCTCGCTTGCCCTCGCGCACGCCGGTGCCGACGTCGCTCTCGGCCTCCACGACGCCGCCGCGGAGAGCCCCGCCGAGGAGATCCGGGCGCTGGGCCGGCGGGCGCTCCCGGTCCAGATGGACATGCTCGACCTTGACCAGGTGCGGTCCGCCGTCGACCGAGTCGTCGCCGAGTTCGGGCGGCTCGACATCCTCGTCAACAACGCCGGCGTCAGCCCGACCGATGACGCCGAGAACGTGACGGAGGCCAACTTCGATCTCACGCTCGGCGTCAACGTCAAGGGCGTCTTCTTCGCGAGCCAGGCCGCCGGACGGGCGATGATCCGGCAGGGCTTCGGCCGGATCGTGAGCCTGAGCTCGCAGGCGGGGTTCGTCGCGTTGCCGACCGAGTCGGTCTACTGCATGTCGAAGGCCGCGGTCGCCCACCTGACGAAGTGCTTGGCCGTGGAGTGGGGCCAGCACGGGATCACCGTCAATGCCGTCGCCCCGACGTTCATCCGGACGCCCGGCACCGAGGGCGCCCTGGCCGATCCCGCCTTCGAGGCGGAGACGCTCGAGCGGATCGCGGCCCTGCACCGGATCGGCGAGCCGATGGACGTCGCCGGAGCCGTCGTCTTCCTCGCGTCGCCGGCGGCTTCGCTGATCACTGGCCACACGATTCTGATCGATGGCGGGTGGACGGCGCGATGACGGTGGCTGCAGTGCCGAAGGCGGTCACGACCGGAGCGCCCGACGCGGGCTTCCCGACCGTGTTCGGGCGGGAGCTGATCGGCGAGCTGCCGAACTTCGTCCACCGCCCCTATCTCGTCGTCACGATGGCCGACCTGTGGCCGCGCTTCGAGCATCTCTTCGATTCCCATCTCGCTGGCGTCCACTTTGTCGAGACCCTCGACGCGGCGGCGCTCGAGACCGTGACCGCGGATCTGCCCGACTTCGCCAGCGTGGTCGGTCTCGGCGGCGGTCAGGCCAGCGACGTCGCGAAGTTCATCGCCTGGCGACGCGGCCGGCCGCTCTTCCAGGTGCCGACCGCCATGACGACCAACGCCCCGTTCGCCCACCGCGCCGTCCTCCGCGAGGACGACGGGATCGCGATCGTCGGATGGGCGGTGCCGGAGGCCGTCTACGTCGACTTCGACGTGATCCGCTCGGCGCCGGCCATGCTCAACCGGAGCGGGGTCGGCGACGTTCTCTGTTTTCACACCGCGCACTACGACTGGAAGCTGGCCCATGATTCGGGCAGGGAGGAACGCCGATGGCCCTATGACGAGCGGCTGGTGATCGAGGCTCGCGATCAACTCGCGACGGTCCTCGCCGATCTCGACGAGATCCACGACATCAGCGATCGGGGGATCCGGACGCTCATGCTGGCCCACCGTTGGGGTGGGGCCGCGTACCACGCCGCGGGCTGGAACAACCGCCACATGGACGGCGTCGACCACGCCTTCCTGTACGGTCTCGAGCACCAGACCGGTCGTCGGTTCATCCACGGCCAGGCCGTCGGGCTTGGCACCTATTTCGGCGCGGTCCTCCAGGACAACGAGCCGGAGATGGTCCTGTCGTCGCTCCATCGCGCCGGGGTGGACATCCGCCCCGAGGCGATCGGGATCGACTGGGACGACGCCGCCACGGCGATGCGGCGTCTCGCCTGGTACGTCCGCCACGCGGACCTTCCGTACACGATCGCCGACGCGCGGCCGGTCGACGACGCCGTCGTCGAGCACATCCGCGACCGGATCCATGCGACGTTCGGAGCATGGGAGACGCTGGGCCAGGAGGGCCCGAGAGGAGGGTTCATCTGATGCACCGAAGCACGCGGGCCACGCCGTGGCGAACGTTGGGGGCGCTCACCTTCTCGGCCGTGCTCCTGCTCGCCGCCTGCACGTCGTCGAACTCGCCGGCGGCGAGCCAGGGCTCAAGCGCGAGCGCGCCCGCCGCGACCGGCGGCGCACCGTCGGCAGCGGCAGGAACGAAGCACGTCGCGATCGTGAACAAGGACATGACCGACGACGAGATCAAGGCCGCGATCACGATGGAGGCCGGGGTCGTCGTCGGGAACTGGACCTATTCGGCGAACGCGGTCCTCATCGACCAGTTCCAGAAGTACGTCAAGGCGACCTACGGCGTCGACATCACGCTGACCTATGACGGCAGCCAGGCGCCGAGCGAGTACCTGACGAAGCTCGCCGCCGCAGCCAAGGGCGGCAACCCCGCCCCGTACGACGTCATGGCGGTCGAGGAGAACTACTGGGCCGACGGAATGACCCAGGGCCTCGTCGCCGATTTCCTGCCGTCGGATCTCGTCCCGAACCAGAAGCTCGTCCTCGACCAGCTCCAGCACGTCCCGACGTCGATCGCGTTCCAGTCGACGTCGTTCCCGGGCGTCGTCTACAACAAGGCCAAGGCTCCCTTCATCAAGAAGCTCCAGGACCTCGCCGACCCGCGCCTCAAGGGCAAGGTGACCCTGCCGGCTCCGGGTGATATCACCGCCGGTGGCTTCTTCCTCGGGCTCGCGTCCGAGATGGGCAAGGACTACAAGGACCCGGACCAGATGAAGACGGTCGTCGACTGGGCGATCGCGAACATCGGCCCGAACGTCGCCAAGTACACCTCCGACCAGCCGACGATGCAGCAGCTGTTCGAGTCCGGGGCGATCGACGCGTTCTCGTTCTGGAACGCGACGGCCCGCCTCGAGTACTTCGGCGGCAACAAGGACGCGACCCTGCTGGTCCCGTCCGTCATCTACCCGGCCAACGGCTACCTCTGGATCCCGAAGGGCGCCCCGCATCCCGTCCTCGCCCAGATCTTCATCAACTGGCGCCTGAGCCCGGATGTCCAGTTCCCGAACAGCTGGCCGATCAACCACGGCCAGTGGAGCGAGCTGAGCGAGGGCTTCCTCGGTCCGGACTACGTCTCGCAGGTGCCGGACTGGTTCAAGGCCGACTACGGCAACTACTACCCGACCCTCGACCAGATCAAGACCCAGTTCAAGCCGATCGACTGGAACGCGTACAACGCCTCTGCCAAGATCTGGCAGGACTACTACGGATCGAAGATCGGCCAGTAGGCTGAGCGAGACTCCGCGGATCGGAGCGGCGACCTCTCCCGCCCGTGCGGGAGAGGTCGCGCCGTCACGTCCAAGCCGGGTGACGAGCGGATGACCAGCCGATGACCAGCACCACGCGATCGATCGCGCCGCTCCGTCCGGGACCCATCCCGGCCCTCCGGGCCGGGATCTCCGCCGGACGGCTGCGGACCTTCGGGCTGCTCCTGCCGGCGATCCTGCTCGTGCTCCTGTTCCTCTACTACCCGCTCGTCTTCATCGTCCAGATGAGCTTCACCCAGGGCTCGTCGTTCCTGTCGCCGACCGGCGCGATCACGACGGTCGCGAACTACACCCTGATCGCGAGCCGCTACCTGCCGAACCTGCTCGTGACCCTCCAGCTCGCGCTGCTGGCCACGATCGTCGATCTCGTGTTCGGCTTCCCGTTCGCCTACATCCTCGTGCGCAAGGTCCACTATCGGACCGCCGTCCGGGCGTTGATGGTCTTCCCGATGTTCGGGGCCCTATACATCGCCTTCGGGATGCGCTTCATCCTCCTGCCCGGCGGTCCGGCGACGCCGATCCTCCAGGCCCTCGGGATCGCGAGCACCGACGCGCTCTTCAGCCTGCCGTCGGTCGTGTTCGCGATGTCGATCTTCACGTTCCCGTTCATGGTCCTGAACATCGGGACGGCGCTTGGCAACGTGGACCCGACCCTCGAGGAGGCGGCGGCCTGTCTCGGCGCGCGACCGTGGCAGACGTTCCGCCGGATCCTCGTGCCGCTGACGCGGGCGGGAACGGTGGCCGGCGCCCTGACGGTCTTCGGCTGGAGCATCGGCACGTTCGCCGAGCCCCTCCTGCTGGGGTCCGCGAACGAGCAGCGCGCCCTCGCCTGGACCGTCTACCAGCGGGGCGTCGTCCAGACCGACTACGGGCTGTCGACGGCGATGGGCGTCGTGCTCCTCGGCGTCGCCTTCGTCGTGACGTACCTGTCGCTGCGCTACTCGCGCGGAGCGCTCGTCGAATGACGACCGCCGATCCCACGGCCGGCGTCGCCCGCCGGCCCGTCGTCTCGGGCCGGCGCCTGACGGACGCCGTCAGCCACGCCTACATCTGGACGATCCTCGTCCTGTTCATCCTGCCGTTCGTCGCTCTCCTCGGCTTCTCGCTCACGAGTCGCCCCGGCGGCAGCGGTCCGGTCGCCAACTACCGGTACGTCGTCGACACGTTCGGCGACAACCTGCTCTGGAGCCTGAAGATCTCGGGGCTGACGCTCCTGATCAACGTCCTCGTCAGCCTCCCGGCGGGCTACGCGATCGTCCGCCACACCTTCCCGGGCAAGCGGACGCTCTTCTCCGCCCTGACGCTGCCGCTGTACGTCCCGGGCGCCGTGATCGGGATCAGCCTCGTCCTGACATACAACTTCACATACCACCTGACGACGTCGATGTGGGGCCTCGTCCTCGCGATGGCCCTGGGCACGTTCCCGTTGATGCTGACGCCGATCGTCGTCGCCCTGAAGGACCTGCCCGTCATCTTCGAGGAGGCGGCGGCCTGCCTCGGCGCGACGCGCTGGCAGACATACCGGCGGATCGTCCTGCCGCTGATCGGGCCCGGCCTGAGCGCCGGCCTGCTCCTGTGCTTCATCATCGTGTTCAACGAGTACCTCGTCACCCTCTTCGTCCACCCGCCCGGCCTGACGACGGCGCCACTCCGGGTCTTCAACCAGATCCGGACGGCCGGGCTCGACCCGGCGACTGCGGCCCTCGCCGTCACGATGCAACTGATCTCGCTGGCGGCGGTCCTCCTCTTCTTCCGGCTGTTCGGAACACGCCACCTCAAGGGAACCTACCTGCTCTGATGTCGACCGTCCGGCTGGCCTCGCTCACGAAGCACTACGGCGCGACCGTCGCCGTCCACGAGTTCGACCTCGACGTCGCGGACGGCGAGTTCGTCACGCTCCTGGGCCCGTCCGGCTGCGGCAAGACGACGACCCTGCGGATGATCGCCGGTCTCGTCGATCCGACCGGCGGCCGGGTCTGGTTCGACGACCAGGACGTGACCTTCCTGCCGCCGCGGGCGCGGAACATCGGCTTCGTCTTCCAGACGCCGGCGCTGTTCCCGCACCTGTCGGTCGCGAGCAACGTCGGCTTCGGGCTATCGGTCAAGGGGTCGAAGAAGCCGGCGATCGCGGAGCGGGTCGAGACGATGCTCGCGATGGTCGGTCTGACCGGCTACGGCGCCCGGATGCCGGCCCAACTGTCGGGTGGCCAGCAGCAACGGGTTGCCCTCGCCCGCGTCCTCGCCACGGATCCCCGGGTTCTGCTTTTCGACGAGCCCCTCTCGGCCCTGGACCGGAACCTTCGTGACAGCTTGAAGTACGCGATCCGCGACCTCCAGCGGCGGACCGCCAAGACGGCGATCTACGTCACCCACGACCAGTCGGAGGCGTTTGCGATCTCCGATCGGATCGTCGTGATGAATGCCGGCCGGGTCGAGCAGATCGGCAGCCAGACCGACATCTACCTCCGTCCGCGGACCGGGTTCGTGGCCGAGTTCATCGGGGCGAACAACGCCTTGCCCGGGACCGTCAGCGGGCTCGAGGCCGGGATCCCGGCGACCGACGACGCCCCCGGCGAGCATCGGTTCGTGGTCACGATCGGCGAGCTTGCGGTCCACTGCCGGAGCTCCCAGCCGGTCGCGGTCGGCGACGCGGTCGTGGCGTATCTGCGGCCGGAGGACCTCGTCGTCCTCGACGACGATGCGGCCGACTACCCGAACGTCGTCGTCGGCGAGATCGAGCGGGTGATCTTCGAGGGGCCGACCGCCCAGCTCCGAGTTCGGGTCGCCGGCCGCGAGCTCCGGGTCGACGTCGGCGGCAGCCGGCGCCTGAGCCTGAGCGAAGGCCGGGGAAGAGTCCGGCTCGGGTTCGATGCCCCGACCGTGATCCCCGCCGACATGGCCGCTCCGCCGCCCAGCCCCGACGAGGTGGCCGCGTGAGCACCGAGGGCGGTCCGGTCGTGCTCCCGGCCGGCGGCTTCACGACGGTCTTCGGCCGGGAGCTGGTCGGGGAGCTGCCGGCGTTCGTCCACCGGCCCTATCTCGTCGTGACGATGGCCGACCTGTGGCCGACCTTCGAGGCGCGCCTGGGCGCCCACCTCGCCGGCGTCCACCTGGTCGAGACCCTCGAGCTGGCAGACCTCGAGCGGGCCGCGGAGGCGCTGCCGGAGTGCGCGGCGATCATCGGGCTGGGCGGCGGCCAGGCGCTCGACGTCGCGAAGTTCTTCGCCTGGACCCGACGGCTGCCGCTCTTCCAGGTTCCGACCGCGACGACGGTCAACGCGCCGTTCGGCCATCGGTCGGGGCTCCGCGTCGAGGGCAAGGTCCGGTACATGGGCTGGGCGGTCCCGGAGGCCGTCTACATCGACTTCGCCGTCATCGGCGCCGCGCCGCCGGCCCTCAACCGGAGCGGCGTGGGCGACGTGCTCTGCTACCACACGGCCCATTTCGACTGGCGGCTGGCCGACCGGCTCGGCCGGACTGAGCCGCGCTGGCCGTACGACCCGGGCCTCGTGGCCGACGCGGCAACGGTGATGGCCAGCGTCGTCGACGCCCTCGACGCCATCCGCGCCGGCAGTGAAGCCGGCATCCGCGCCCTCGTCCTCGCGCTTCGCTGGGGTGGCACGACGTTCCACGAGTCGGGCTGGAACCCGCGGCACATCGAGGGGGTCGAGCACTTCCTCTTCTACAACCTCGAGCGGCTGACGGGACGCCATTTCATCCACGGCCAGCCGGTCGGGCTGGGGATCGTCGCGGGCTCGGTCTTGCAGGACAACGAGCCCGAGCGGGCAGCGGCCGACCTGGCCCGCGCGGGCGTCGACATCCGGCCCGAGGCGATGGGCGTGACCTGGGATGACGTCGGCGAGGCGCTCCGGACGCTGCCGACGTTCGTCCGCGATGCCGGCCTGTGGTTCACCGTCGCCGACACGATGAGAATCGGCGACGACCACGTCGCTCGCGTTCGCGAGGTGGTCGACGCCGCGTTCGGTCCGTCGACGCCGGTTCCGGACGACCGCGGCGGGGGCGCGCAAGGGTGAAGGTCGGGCTGAGCCTGCCGCAGGGCTGCGACCGCGAGTACCTCGGTCTGGACGTGGCGACGGCCTGGACGCGGACCGTCGAGGCGGCCCGCTGGGGCGAGGACATCGGCTTCGAGTCACTCTGGCTCAACGACCACATGCAGGTCGATCCGCCGCCCGAGGAAGCGCCGATCTTCGAGCCGTTCGTCGAGATCGCGGCGCTCGCCGTCGAGACCCGACGCGCCCGCCTGGGCCACCTCGTGCTGGCCGCCGCCTACCGCAATGCCGGGCTCACCGCGAAGGCGATCTCGACCGTCGACGTGATCAGCGGTGGACGGGCGATCCTCGGCATCGGCGCCGGCTGGAAGGAGGACGAGTGGCTCGCGTACGGCTATGGCTTCCCGCCGGCAAGCGAGCGCCTGGCAATCCTCGCCGACCATCTCGAGATCATCAGCCGGATGCTCGGCCCGGGGCGGGCGACGTGGGACGGCGCCCATGCCCACGTCCGGGACGCCATCCACGAGCCGAAGGGGCTCCAGCAACCGCGCATCCCGATCCTCATCGGCGGCAACGGCCCGAAGGTGACCTGGCGCCTGGCCGCCCGGTTCGCCGACGAGCTGAACCTCGACGCACTCCCTCCGGCCGCGATCGATGAGGCCCTGCCGATCATCCACGACCGCTGCCGCGAGATCGACCGTGATCCGGCGAGCCTCGCGGTCTCGGTCTTCATCTGGGGTGAGGCAGGCGACGTCCGACCCGGCCCGGAACGCCGTCAGCGATTCCGCGACTACGCGGCGCTCGGCCTCGATCGGATCATCGTCCAGGGGTTCGTGCTCGCCCGCGACCCGCACGGGATCGACGACATCATCGAGGACTGCATGGCGGTCGGGCTGCTCGATGAGGTCAGCGCGTCGGCCTGATCTCGTCGGCCAGGAGTCCCAGGTTCAGGAGCTCGCGCCGGAGGGCGGTCGCGCTCGTGAACCGGATCGCCCGGAACCCGAGCGCTTCCGCGGCGACGACGTTCGCCTCGGCGTCGTCGATGAACACGACCGACGACGGTTCGAGCCCGTGGCGCTCGAGGAGGGCTTCGAAGATCGGCGCGTCGGGCTTGGCCGACCCGACCTCGCCCGAGATCACGATCCCGTCGAACCACTCGAGGAACGGGTAGCGCGGCCGGGCGATCGGGAACGTCTCGGCCGACCAGTTGCTGAGCGCGTACACGGGCACGCCCGCGTCCCGGAGCTCGGCCAGCACCGCCACCGTCGGCTCGATCGCGTCGCCGAGGGTCTCGGACCAGCGCTCGTGGTACGCCACGATCAGCTCGTGCTGATCGGGATGCTTCGCGACGAGCTCGGCGACCGCCTCCGACCACGGCCGTCCGGCGTCCTGCTTCGCGTTCCATTCCTGCGTGGTGACGGTCGCGAGGAATGTCTCCATCGCGGCCTCGTCGTCGCCGAAGAGCGATCGGTAGAGGTAGCGCGGGTCCCAGTCGATCAGGACGCCGCCGAGGTCGAAGACGACCGCCGTCACCTGCTGGGACCGGGCGAGCCGGTCGGGCGCCGGCACCGTCAGCTGATGCGCTCGAGTAGCACCATGGGGATCGTCCGGTCGGTCTTCTTCGGGTATTCGCCGAACTCCGGCAGCTGCGCGACGTGGTCCTCCCAGAGCCGGTCCCGCTCGGCTCCGGTCGTGT
>DATLVO010000237.1:0-5909 GCA_035577485.1 Verrucomicrobiia bacterium | reverse complement strand
CTTCTCGTCGTCGAGGGCGCGGCTGTGGGGGAAGACCCCCTCCTCGAGGCCGGCGATGAAGACGACCGGGAATTCGAGGCCCTTGGCCGCGTGGAGCGTGATCAGGGTCACGGCATCGGCGTCGCCCTCGTACGTGTCCTGATCGGCCACGAGCGCGGTCTCCTCGAGCAGTCGGTCGAGGGCGTCCTCCGGCTCGAGGTCGTCGTAGCGCGTCGTGACCGAGCGCAGCTCGAGGAGGTTCGCCCAGCGGTCCTCGCCGTCCTCTGAGCCATCGGCGAGCATCGCCCGGTAGCCCGACGCCTCGAGGGTCTCGTCGAGGAGCTCGGGGAGCGGCAGCACCCCGACCCGCGTCCGAAGCCGGCGAACCAGGGCCGCGAAGTCCGCGAGCGATGTCCGGGTCCGGGTCACGAGCCCCTCGACCTCGCCGCGGGCCGCCCGCTCGATCGCCTCCCACATCGGGACGCCCTCGCGGACGGAGACGCCCCGTAGGACCTCGATCGTCTTCTCCCCGATCGCCCGCGATGGGACGTTGATGATCCGCTCGAAGCTCACGCTGTCGGTGTCGCTCCGCAGGACCCGCAGGTACGCCAGCGCGTCCTTGACCTCGCGCCGGCTGTAGAACCGCGTCCCGCCGACGAGCTGGTAGCGGATCCCGTAGCGAAGGAACGATTCCTCGATCGCCCGGGACTGGGCGTTCATCCGGTACATCACCGCGATGTCGCGGGCCCGGAGCGAGCCTGCGTCCTCATCGTCGGCCCGGCGAGTCAGGACAGACCCGCGGCCGCCGACCAGGCCCTCGACCTGGCGGGCGATCCACTCCGCCTCCTCCTCCTCGTTGTAGGCCTCGAAGCGCTGGATCAGGGCTCCGCCCGCCCGATCCGTCCAGAGCTTCTTGTCGGTCCGCTCCGTGTTCCGCGAGACGACGGCGTGGGCCGCCTCGAGGATCACCTGGGTCGAGCGGTAGTTGCGCTCGAGCTTCACGACAGTGGCCTTCGGCCAGTCCCGCTCGAAATCGAGGATGTTCCGGATGTCGGCGCCACGCCAGCGGTAGATCGACTGGTCGTCGTCGCCGACGACCGCGAGGTTGCCGTGCTTGGCGGCCAGGGCCCGGATCCAGAGGTATTGCGGCCGATTCGTGTCCTGGTACTCGTCGACGTGAAGGTACCGCCACCGATCCTGGTAGCGCTCGAGGACCGCGGGTGCCTCGCCGAACAGGCGGACGGCCTCGAGGAGGAGGTCGTCGAAGTCGAGGGCGCCGACCTTCTTCAGGCGCTCCGCGTACCGAACGGCGAGCCGGGCGATGACCCGTTCGTGGTGGTTGACCGCGTTCTCGCGGAGGAACGTCGCGTCGAGCATCTCGTTCTTCGCCCGGCTGATCGCGCCGAGGACGGCGCTCGGACGGAACTCGCCGGTCAGCGGCAGGTCCTCCTCCCGGAGGAGCTGCTTCATCAGGCTCTGCTGGTCCTCGGTGTCGTAGACGACGAACCGTCGGTCGATCCCGATCGCTTCGCCGTCGCGGCGCAGGACGCGGGCACAGAGCGAGTGGAACGTCCCGGCCTGGACATCGCGCCCGGGCTCGCCGATGAGGGCGATGATCCGCTCCCGCAGCTCTCCGGCGGCCCGATTCGTGAAGGTCACCGCGAGGATCGACCAGGGCCGGACGTTCTTGACCCCCACGAGATAGGCGATGCGGTGCGCCAGGACTCGGGTCTTGCCGGAACCTGCGCCGGCGAGGATCAGGAGCGGGCCCTCGGTCGTCGTGACCGCTCGCGCCTGCTCCGGGTTCAGCCGCCCGACGATCTCCTTCGCCCGCTTCGCGGCCTTCGCCTCGCGCTCGGCCCGCTGGACGTCCTCACGCGCCTTGCGCTCGTCCGCGGTCAGCTCGTCGGGGACGTCGCCCGGCTGGGGCGCCTCGCGGAGCCAGTCGGGCTCGGCGAGGGACTCCGCGGCGGCCACCGGCGGCGCGTCGGCGACCAGCGTTCCCTCGGCGTTCGGGGCGTCGTCGGAGAGGCTGCCGGCGCGTCGCCGACGGGTCGAGGGACTCACCGCTCCATTGTAGGCGGCGACCCTTGGCCGAGCCTCATCCCCGCCCGGACTTCCGTGTTGCCGTGAGCGCCACAAGCGACGGCCGAGGGTTGGGTTCCCGAGTGTGCGAGCCCACGCGAACGACAGATGTTGGGCCCAGCGCATCAAGCGTCGTCGGAAGACTGGTTTGGGACGTCGGCTCGGTCGCTCCGTCGCCTCTTGTGGTGCTGACCGCCACAACGCCGGGTCCGCACCAGGGACCGCGGAATCGAGAAGCCCGGGTCCGTCGACCCGGGCTTCAGTGCTGTGAGAGCCAGGCGATCTACGGGGTGACGACCTGGTCGGCCGGCGGGGCGTCGACCGAGACCGAGACGTCGTACTTGATCTCCATCGTCATCGAGAACGTGCCGAGGTCCGTCGTCGTCACACCGAAGACGATCTTTGCCGGCCGGTAGTCGATCTTGCGCGACCAGATGTCGACCGTGACGTCGCCGTTCAGGGTGCTCGTCGAGTCGAGTGTCTTGAGGTCGGCCGCGCTCAGCTTCAGGGTCACGTGGTAGCAGTCCAGGTCGCCGCACTTCTCGTCGGCGTCCTTCACGGGCGGCGTCGGCAGCTTGTCGAGCGCGGCCTTGACATCGTTCACCGTCTTCGCGACGTCCGTCGGGTTGTCCGACGACGCCGGGATCGTGGTCTTCGTGTACTTGTCGGACTGGACGTGGGCGACGGCCGCGAACGGTCCGGCGATCTTGAGATAGGCGGTCTGGTCGAGCAGAAGCGCGTCGACCTTCGTCCCGAGCAGGGTCGGCGCGTCGACGTTGAACTTCGCCTTCTTGTTCGGGATATCGAGCGAGCCCGACATCGTGATCGTCGAGAGGTCGAAGTTGCCGAGCTGGGCGGCCGCGATCGAGCCGGTGAAGGTCCCGGTGAACTCGAGCGTCTTGACGGTGTTCAGCGAGACCACCGCCTGGGTGAGGATCTCCTTCGGATCCGTCAGCGGCGGCGCCGACGGCGTCGAGCTGCACGCGGCGATGACCAACGAGAGGCTCGCGATGATCGCGAGGGGCAAGAGTGCGAGGCGACGGGTCACGGGACTCCCCCTGAGGTGACGGTTGACGCCGGAAGGGTGGCCGTACGGCCGAGACCTGTCAAACGGCCGATGGTCCCAGACGGGCGGACCGGATGCCGGCGACGGGATCGGGTCGCCGGACGAACGAAGGCCCCCTCCCGTCGCCGGGAGGGGGCCTTCGAGCTGCGTCGGGGGTCGGACTTAGAAGTCCATGTCCGGGCCGCCGTGGCCGTGGCCACCGCCGGCCGCCGCCGCCTGCTTCTCCGGGATGTCGGTGATCAGGGTCTCGGTCGTGAGGACCATGGCCGCGATCGAGGCCGCATTCTGGAGCGCGGATCGGGTCACCTTGCGGGCGTCGACGATCCCCTTCTTGAACATGTCGCCGTACTCGTTCCGAAGCGCGTCGTAGCCGTGGCCGATCTTCGCGTTCCGGACCTGGTTGACGACGACCTCGCCGGACTGCCCGGCGTTGTCGGCGATCTGGCGGGCCGGGGCCTCGAGCGCCTTGCGCACGATCTCGACGCCGACCTGCGCATCACCCTCGAGCTTGAGGCTGTCGAGCGACGGGATCGCCTGGAGGAGCGCGGTGCCACCGCCGGCGACGAGGCCCTCCTCGACGGCCGCCCGGGTCGTCGAGAGCGCATCCTCGATGCGGTGCTTCTTCTCATTCAGCTCGACCTCGGTGGCCGCGCCGACCTTGATCACTGCGACCCCACCGGACAGCTTCGCGAGACGCTCCTGGAGCTTCTCCTTGTCGTAGTCCGAGGTGGTCTCCTCGATCTGGGCCTTGATCTGGGTCATCCGGGCCTTGATCTGGTCGGGCGAGCCGGCGCCGTCGATGACGGTCGTGTCGTCCTTCGTCGCGACGACGCGGCGAGCCGAGCCGAAGTCCTCGAAGGTGACCGAGTCGAGCTTGCGCCCGACTTCCTCGCTGATGACCGAGCCACCGGTCAGGGTGGCGATGTCGCGGAGCATCTCCTTGCGGCGATCGCCGAAGCCCGGCGCCTTGACGGCGAGGACCGAGACGGTGCCACGGAGCTTGTTCACGACGAGGGTCGCGAGGGCCTCACCGTCGATGTCCTCGGCGATGATCAGCATGGGCTTGCCCTGCTGGACGCCCTTCTCGAGGGCCGGGAGCATGTCCTGGACGCTCGAGATCTTCTTGTCGGTGATCAGGATGAGCGGGTTCTCGAGAACCGCCTCCATCCGATCGGGATTGGTCACGAAGTAGGCCGAGAGGTAGCCCCGGTCGAACTGCATGCCCTCGGTGTATTCCTTCTCGAGGCCGAGCGACTGGCCCTCCTCGACGGTGATGACGCCGTCCTTGCCGACCTTGTCCATCACCTCGGCGATGATCTCGCCGACTTCCGGGTCCGCGGCCGAGATCGCCGCGACGGCCGCGATCTGCTCGCGGCTGCTGACGTCGACCTTGTGCTTCTCGAGCTCGGCCACGACGGCCGCCACGGCGGCCTCGATGCCGCGCTTGACGACCATCGGGTTGGCGCCGGCGGTCACGACACGGAGACCCTCGGAGACCATCGCCTGGCCGAGGACGACCGCGGTGGTCGTGCCGTCGCCGGCGACATCGTCGGTCTTCGTCGCGACTTCCTTGAGGAGCTGGGCGCCCATGTTCTCGAACGGATCGTCGAGCTCGATGTCGCGGGCGATCGTGACGCCGTCGTTGGTGATCGTCGGCGAGCCGAACTTCTTGTCCAGCACGACGTTGCGGCCCTTCGGCCCGATCGTGACGCGAACGGCGTCGGCGAGCTTGTCGATGCCCTTCTTGAGATTGCGACGAGCGGTCTCGTCGAAGATCAGCTGCTTAGCCAATGTGCGTGTCCCTCCTGGAGACGTGCGTAGGGGGTCGGGATCGGGTCGGCGAGCGCCTTCAGGCCTCGACGACGGCGAGGATGTCCTTCTGGCTGACGATGAGGAGCTCCTCGGCGTCGATCTTGAACTCGGTCCCGGCGTACTTCGCGTACAGGACCTTGTCGCCCTTCTTGACGTCGATCGACTCGCGCTTGCCGTCATCGAGGATCCGGCCCGGGCCGACCGCGAGGATCGTGCCCTCCTGGGGCTTCTCCTTGGCGGTATCCGGCAGGACGATCCCGCTCTTCGTCATCTCTTCGCGGGGGGTGGGCTGGATCACGACGCGGTCGCCGAGCGGCCGGAGCTTCGTCGTGGAAGCGGTGGCGGTGGCCAACGTGCATTCCTCCTGGGACGACGGCGACAGGCCGTCGTCGGCCTCGATTGATCGGGGTTTGCGCCGGCCGTGCCGACCTCCCCGGGCGATGTGGTGAGCGCCGCAACGGTGACGGAACCGGCCGCTGGGCGGGCCGTCCTCGGACGGGGTTGCCCCCTCCTGGGCCTGGATTCCGGTGTCGCTAGCACTCTCGATGTGAGAGTGCTAATACTGTAGCGGGAGGGCCCGCGCGGTGTCAACCCCGGGCGTTGCGTGGCGGCCCCGGCATGCGGTCCGGCCCTGTTCGCGAGCAGGCTGCCCCCGAATTGTCGCTAATGCTCGTGAGGGTGGCGCTATCGCGGTTCCGAGCACGATCAGCGCGCGTTGGGGGCTCGAGTTAGCCGTCGACGGCTACCAAGTGCCGACTCCTGGCCTCGGCTCGTGGATAACGCCACCCAGGGTTGCATTTGATCGAAAACGCGCGATCAGCGCACGCGGCCGAAGGCGGCGTCGTAGTTCGCGACGAGCTGCTCGCCGAGGAGCTCCGGGTCGGCGTCGCGGCGATCGGCCAGCCACTCGGCGGCGAAGCTGACCCACTCGGGCTCGTTGCGGCCGCGCGGGGCGTCCGGCGCCGAG
>DATLVO010000236.1:0-3234 GCA_035577485.1 Verrucomicrobiia bacterium | reverse complement strand
AAGCGGTCGGCAGCGTGGAGTCGATGGCCGCGAAGGGGCTCCGCGACCGCTAGCCTGTCGAGGATGGAGCCCGGATCGTTGCTCGTCGTCATTCTGGGCCTGGTCGCGTTGTGGGTCGCCCTGATCGCGGTCCTGTGGGCGTTCCGCCCCCGTGACGTCCGGCTCCGTGACCTGGCCGGCGTCGTTCCGGACCTGCTCAGGCTCATCCGGGACCTCATCGGCGACTCCTCGGTCCCAGCGCGAGTCCGCCTCGCTCTCGTCGGGCTTCTCGCCTGGTTGATCAGCCCGATCGATCTTGTCCCCGATTTCATCCCGGTCCTGGGCCCGATCGATGACCTGGTCGTCGCGATCCTCGTGCTCCGCTACGTGCGGCGGCGGCTCGGGGAGGACGATCTGCGCGGCCGGTGGCAAGGGACCCCGCAGTCCTGGGAGCTGCTCGCGGCGATCCTCCGCTGACACCTGCGAGCCCGTGTGACCCGCGGGAGCCCGACCCTCAGCCGGCGAGGCCGATCAGGCTCGACGGCGGGGACGAGCAGCGGCGCGTCCGGGCGTCTCGTCTTCGGTGTCCGAGTCCACGTCCACCCGCGCCGCATCGGCCCAGGCCACCCGGTTGCGGCCCGCGGCCTTGGCGCGATACAGGGCTTCATCCGCGAGGCGCAGGAGCGTGATCCGCTCGAGACCCTGCTCCGGCGCGGAGGCGATCCCGACGGAGACCGTGATCCGGTCGGTGAGTCCCGGCGAGAGGGAGATGATCGTCGTCTCCGTCCGCGACCGGATCCGCTCGGCGATCGTCGCCGCGGCGTCGCGGTCGACGCCGGGCAGCAGGACAGCGAACTCCTCGCCGCCGTACCGGGCGGCCACGTCGCCCTCGCGCATGCACGAGCGCAGGACACCGGCAAAGGTCCGCAGCGCTTCGTCGCCGGCGGGATGGCCGTGACGGTCGTTGAACCGCTTGAAGTGGTCGATGTCCAGCATCAGGACGGAGGCCGGTTCGTGGCTCGCCCGCGAGGCCAGCGCATCCTCGACCGCGGCGTCGAAGGCGCGGCTGTTGGCGAGGCCGGTTCGCGGATCCGTGTTCGCCTGGCCCTGGAGGGCCGCGAGCAGCCGACGATTGCCGATCGCGAGGGCCGCGTGCTCGGTGATCCGAGCGACCGCGGCGCGGAGCTGGAGCGGCAGGGCGTACGGCTCGGACCAATAGAGATGGACGGCTCCCACGGACTCGCCACTCATCAGCGGGATACACGCGACGGTTCCGCGCTCCGCGGGATACACCGGGCAGTGGACGGTCAGGTCGTCGCCGAGGTTCTCGCTGACGTACATCGACCCGCGAAGCATGCCCGCACAGCGGTTCAGCTCGTGGAGCGGCAGGACGTTCGCGATCGCCTCGCCCGTGGTCGCCTCGGGGACGGCGCGGTCGAGCGATCGGTTGAGGACATGCGTGACGGACGCGTCCGGCCGGACGAGACGGCCGAGGGCGACGAGATTTGCCCTGGCGACCTGGTGGTCGTCGCCCGCGAACGAGGTCACCTCGGTGAATCGATTCAGCACGCCTGCCTGACGGGCGTCTCGCTCGAGCGCGACACCGAACCGCCGAACGACGACGAGCGCCAGCCCGAAGGCCGCCAGGAAGACCGCGAAGCCGATCGCCGTCCCGAGGAGGCGAGCGTTGCCGACGGACGCGTCTCGCGCCGCGAGCTCGCCGACGTCCTGGTCGAGGAGATCCTCCATGTGCTGCTGGGCCGATTCGACGGACTGGTGGTCGTTGGCGGCAAGGCGGGCGAAGCGGGCGAGCTCGGCCGCGTTGTCGGTCTTCCGGGCGGTGACGGCCGGCTCGGCAACCAGTGAGCGCCAGTCGGCGTTCACGGCCCCGAGCGTCGCAGCAGCGGATTCGACGTCGGGCAGACCGAACGTTCCGGATGTCAGTCGGGTCATGGCGTCGGCCTCGCGACGGACCTCATCGCGATACCGGTTCAATGCGGCGTCGTCGCCGGTGAGGACGTAATCGTCGACGGAGGACTCCTCGCTGCCGACGGCCGCGGCGAGGTCGTTGACGATGTTATGGAGCTCGTCGAGACGAGCCGATGCGCGCTCCACCTCGCTCTGATCGCGCTCCGTGGTCGCGAAGGCGAACAGGGCGATGACGAGCGACGACGCGGCGAGCAAGGCGATCGCCGCGAGCACGCGCACGTTCCGGGAAGGGGAGCGGGACATGAACCGAGCGTGAGGCATTCCGGTGCGGTGCGCAGTGGTTCTGAAGTCCCGGTTTGCCGCTCGGTGGTACCGGCCGGCTTCGGAGCTTCGGAGCCTCGGGACGGCTCAGGAGACTCGGGGAAGGAGCTCAGCGACCGCCGACACCAGGTCGGCCGGGCGGTAGGGCTTTGCCAGGAACCGGTCGGCGCCCGCCGCAAGCGCCATGTCACGTTCGGCGGGCAGGACGCTGGCGCTGGCGATGATCACCTTCGTCGGACCCGCGTCGTCCGAGGCCCGGAGCTCCCGGATGAGGTCGAGGCCGTTCCCGTCGGGCAACCGGACGTCCATGACGACCAGATCCGGCGCGTCCGAACGGATCAGCGCGCGGGCACCCGCGAGGTCTGCGGCCTGGATGCATCGAACGCCCTCGAGGGCGCCCGACTGCGCCCGCTCGAAGGTGACACGACAGAGCGCCCGGATCGCCGGATCGTCTTCGACGAGGAGCACGACCGCGCTCATCGGGCGACGCCCAGCCAGCTCACGCGGCAGGCCCCGGAGCGTGCTTGCGCCGGTAGGGCTCGAGCCAGCGGAGCAATCCTGACCGGGCCTCACCGCCCTTGGAGGCGATCCCGATGATCTGGCCGTTGAGCATCGCCTTCTCGCCTGCGGACAGGTCATGGGCCGTGACGAGGAGGATCGGCAGCCGCTCCGTTCGGACGTTCGCGTGGATCATCTCGGCGAGCTGCAGCCCATCGAGCTCGGGCATGACCACGTCACTGACGACGATGTCGTACTGCCCGTCCAGCACCATCTGCAGGGCGGCGACGGAGCTCGTCGTGGTCCGGACGTCGAAGCCCTCCGGTTCCAGGGCCGCCCGCACGAGGTCGAGGGCGGCCGGGTCGTCGTCGACGGCCAGAACCTTCGGGTTCGGTCGATCGCCCGAGCGACGGACGTACTGCTCGAGCGAGTGCAGCAGAGCGTCGCGGCGGATGGGCTTGACGAGGTAGTCGGAGGCACCCAGCGCGAGTCCGACCTCTCGTTCGT
>DATLVO010000235.1:0-3865 GCA_035577485.1 Verrucomicrobiia bacterium | reverse complement strand
GGGCGGCCGCCATACCCCCTTCTACAACGGCTACCGGCCCCAGTTCTACCTCCGGACGACCGACGTCACCGGCGCCATCGGGCTGCCCGACGGGGCCGAGATGATCATGCCCGGCGACAACGTCGAGATGAGCGTCGAGCTGATCACCCCGATCGCCCTCGAGATCGGCCAGCGCTTCGCGATCCGCGAGGGCGGCCGGACCGTCGGCGCCGGCGCCATCGTCAGCATCGTCGAGTAACGAGATGGCCAGAGTCGAAGCGCGTCCCACGATCCAGCTCGCCTGCACCGAGTGCAAGGAGCGGACGTACACGACGCGCAAGAACAAGAAGAACGATCCGAACCGGATCGAGCTGATGAAGTACTGTCCAAGGGATCGCCGCCACACGCTTCACCGCGAGGCGAAGTAGGGGAGGCATCGCAGGGGTGTAGCTCAATTGGCAGAGCACTGGTCTCCAAAACCAGCGGTTGTAGGTTCGAGTCCTATCGCCCCTGCCAGAAATCCTCAGGCCGATGGCTCGCGGGAGCGTCGCCTCGGCCTTCGGAGGGGTCAACACAGTCAAGCTTCGTAGTTGAGTACCAAATACAAGTGAGTCGATTGCGCCGCTTCATCGATGAAGCGTGGTCCGAACTGAAGAAGGTCTCCTGGCCCACCCGCGAGCAGGTCCGGAACCTGACCGTGCTCGTGTTCGCGGTCAGCCTGGCCGTGGGGGCGTACATCACCGTGCTCGACCTCGGCTTCGCTCGCGTGATCGCGCTGTTGGTCGGATGATGGATCCCACGATGACCGAGACGAGCACGTCCGAGGCCGGCAAGGCGCCGGACAAGCGCTGGTACGTCATCCACACGTACTCGGGCTACGAGAACAAGGTCAAGGCCAACCTCGAGCACCGGATCGAGTCGATGGGCATGGAAGATCGGATCTTCCAGGTCCTCGTCCCGATGGAGGACGAGATCGAGATCCGCCAGGGCCAGCGCCACACCGTCCAGAAGAAGGTCTATCCGGGCTATGTCCTCGTCGAGATGATCCTGGACCCCGATTCGTGGTTCGTCGTCCGGAACACCCCGGGCGTGACGAGCTTCGTCGGCGGCGCGAACATCCCCGGCGTCCGGAGCGAGCCGATCCCGCTCGACGAGAACGAGGTCAAGCAGATCCTCCGGCACATGGGCGTCGAGACGCCGAAGTTCCGGGTCGCATTCACGAAGGGCCAGAGCGTCCGGGTCACCGACGGACCGTTTGCCGAGTTCATCGGAACGGTCGACGAGGTGAACCCGGAGCGGAACAAGGTCAAGGTCCTCGTGAGCATCTTCGGCCGCGAGACGCCGGTCGAGCTGGACTTCCTCCAGGTCGAGAAGCTGTAGCCGACCGGCTGAGAAAGGAACTCTCCCCACCGTGGCCAAGAAGATCCGAATCGTCCTGACCCTGCAGCTGCCGGCCGGCAAGGCGACCCCCGCCCCGCCCGTCGGGACAGCGCTGGGCCCGCACGGCATCAACATCGTCGAGTTCACGAAGTCCTACAACGAGAAGACCGCCGACAAGACCGGCCAGATCATCCCGGCCCAGATCACGGTCTTCGAGGATCGCTCGTTCAGCTTCATCCTCAAGACGCCGCCTGCTGCCGACCTTCTGCGGAAGGCCGCCGGAGTCGAGAAGGGCGCCGGCATGACGAAGAAGGAGACGGCTGGCCGCGTGTCACGCGACCAGGTCCGCCAGATCGCCGAGACGAAGATGGCCGACCTCAACGCGAACGACATCGAGGCCGCCATGCGCCAGATCGAGGGCACCGCCCGGAGCATGGGCATCGAGGTCATGAAGTAGCCGAGCGACATTGCGTGAGCTGAGCGACGACCTCAACGCTCAGCCGATCGAAGCCCGAGGCGGCGCTCTGCGACGCCATCGGCCCGAGGTAGGCCGGTTCGCCGGCCGACAGCGAGAGGAACACACAACATGGCAGGACACGGCAAGAAATATCTCGAGGCGGCAAAGCTCGTCGATCGAGACCGGCTGTACGGGCCCGCCGAGGCGGCCGCGCTCGCGAAGGAGACGAACTACGTCGCCTTCGACGGGACGGTCGAGGCGCACCTGCGGCTCGGAGTCGATCCGCGCCACGCGGATCAGATGGTCCGCGGCACGGTCGTCCTCCCGCACGGTACCGGCAAGGTCGTCCGCGTCGCCGTCTTCGCCCAGGGCGACAAGGCGCAGGAGGCCCTTCGCGCCGGCGCCGACGAGGTCGGCGGGGAGGATCTCGTCAAGAAGATCGAGGCCGGCTGGCTCGAGTTCGACGTCGCCCTCGCGACGCCCGACTCGATGGGCATGGTCGGCAAGCTCGGCAAGATCCTCGGCCGGCGCGGCCTGATGCCGAACCCGAAGGCCGGGACGATCACGTTCGACCTCGACCGTGCCGTGCGCGAGGTCAAGGGCGGCCGGGTCGAGTTCAAGGTCGACAAGGCGGGGATCGTCCACACCTCGTTCGGCAAGACGAGCTTCGAGGCCGATGCCCTCGTGGCCAACCTCGCTGCCCTGATCGACGCGATCAACCGGGCGAAGCCGTCCGGGGCGAAGGGCCAGTATCTTCGCGGCCTGACGATCGCCGCGACGATGGGCCCGGGGATCCGGGTCGACCTTCCCGCGCTTCTCGCCGCGGCGAACGCGGCCTAGCGCGAACCGGCGCCGGGGCGCCGGACCACATGCGGTGACGGCCGCTTGCCCGCGAGGCGAGGGTCCGTCACCATCATCGACCGGCGATCGGTCGGGCCGCGAGGCCCAGCGGGCGCCGACAACTGAACAACGACGGACCGCCGCAGACAGCCTGCGCCCGCGGACCGTGACGACCCTCCGGGGCCGTGACGGTCGGGGCTTGATCCGCCGGATCGGATCGGTCGAGCCTCCTGGCCCGACCGGGGACGACGGCGAGCACGCCGAGGCAGGACCAGTGCCGACCACCAGCCGGTGGGCAGCGCCCCTGCGTGTCAGGCCAGCCGAACAGGCGCCGTCGCAGGGGCTTCGTGGTCTCCGGGCCGCGAGGACCCACCGCCGCGCGCCGGTTGTGCGCCAGAAGCCAGGAGGCAACCCATGCCCACCGAGGCCAAGCAGGAGAAGGTCGCGGAGCTGCGCCAGCAGCTCGCCGGGAGCCGGACGCTGATCGTCTCCGAGTATCGCGGCCTCACCGTGAAGGAGATCGCGGAGATCCGTCGCGCCCTGAGCAAGCAGGACGTGGCCTACCGCGTCGTCAAGAACCGCCTGATGCGGATCGCCGCCCAGGACACGGTGGGGGAGGCCCTCAGCCCGCTCCTCACCGGCCCGACGGCGATCGCCTTCGGCAACGACGAGTCGGCGACGGCCAAGGCCGTCATCGACGCGACCCGCCCGTACAAGCTGGTGACGATCACCGGCGGCGTGCTGGGTGACCGGGCAATCGACGCCAACGGCGTGAAGACCTTGGCCAGCCTGCCCTCGCGCGAGGTCCTGCTCGCCAAGCTCGCCGGCGGCATGCAGGCACCGATGGCGACGCTGGCCGGCCTGCTGGCGGCCAACATCCGGAACCTGGGGTACGCGTTGAGCCAGGTCCGGGACCAGAAGGCACAGGCCGAGGGGGCGTGATCGCTCCTTCCCGACGACGTCCATCGACCCATTCCGACCCGCGCCCGGCCGATGACCGGCGGCGCACCCGACAAGGAGACCTGACATGGCGGTCCTGACCCAGGACGACCTGCTCGAAGCGATCGACAAGATGACCGTCCTCGAGCTGTCCGAGTTCATCAAGCGCTTCGAGGAGCGCTACGGCGTCACGGCGGCGGCCCCGGCCGCGGTCGCGGCGGCCCCGGCCGCGGCCGGTGGCGGCGATGGCGCCGTCGCGGCAGCCCCCGA